>NZ_CP071448.1:4865000-5200000 GCF_017352115.1 Flavobacterium endoglycinae | reverse complement strand
TTATTTTGCTTATTGCACCAAATCATAATTTAATATGATCCGTTTTTTTTTGTTTTTTACAATAAAACTGTAAAAAACGCTTTCTACTTTCTTATTATTTTCTTATCCCAATATGTCAATGAACTTTAATCTATCATTTCATGATAGTTTCGTGGAGAATAACGGAGTCGAACCGTTGGCCTCCTGCGTGCAAGGCAGGCGCTCTAGCCAGCTGAGCTAATCCCCCATTTCTTTAGTGATGAGTTATTAGTTATGAGTTATGAATTATTTCTCATAAGGCCTCAACCTCTAAAATTTCCTTTTCCTTAAGCATTCAACAGTCTTTTTAATTCTTAATCCCCGGTTTTTTTAACCGGAAATTCTTAAAAAGTAGTCCCGGGCAGACTCGAACTGCCGACCCCTACATTATCAGTGTAGTACTCTAACCAGCTGAGCTACGAGACTCTGTTTTACTTAATTCTTTTATCATTTTTTTAAATTAACAGCAAGAGTAATACAATCTTAAGATCCAGAACCTTAAGCGGGCATCTTATTTCCTGGGCGTGTCTCTGACTAACACCCAGGCTCTAGAAAGGAGGTGTTCCAGCCGCACCTTCCGGTACGGCTACCTTGTTACGACTTAGCCCTAGTTACCAGTTTTACCCTAGGCAGCTCCTTGCGGTCACCGACTTCAGGCACCCCCAGCTTCCATGGCTTGACGGGCGGTGTGTACAAGGCCCGGGAACGTATTCACCGGATCATGGCTGATATCCGATTACTAGCGATTCCAGCTTCACGGAGTCGAGTTGCAGACTCCGATCCGAACTGTGACCGGCTTTATAGATTCGCTCCTGGTCGCCCAGTGGCTGCTCTCTGTACCGGCCATTGTAGCACGTGTGTAGCCCAAGGCGTAAGGGCCGTGATGATTTGACGTCATCCCCACCTTCCTCACAGTTTGCACTGGCAGTCTTGTTAGAGTTCCCGACCTGACTCGCTGGCAACTAACAACAGGGGTTGCGCTCGTTATAGGACTTAACCTGACACCTCACGGCACGAGCTGACGACAACCATGCAGCACCTTGTAGACTGTCTTGCGAAAGATCTGTTTCCAAACCGGTCAGTCTGCATTTAAGCCTTGGTAAGGTTCCTCGCGTATCATCGAATTAAACCACATGCTCCACCGCTTGTGCGGGCCCCCGTCAATTCCTTTGAGTTTCAAACTTGCGTTCGTACTCCCCAGGTGGGATACTTATCACTTTCGCTTAGCCACTGAAGTCGCCCCCAGCAGCTAGTATCCATCGTTTACGGCGTGGACTACCAGGGTATCTAATCCTGTTCGCTCCCCACGCTTTCGTCCATCAGCGTCAATCCACCGGTAGTAACCTGCCTTCGCAATTGGTATTCCATGTAATATCTAAGCATTTCACCGCTACACTACATATTCTAGTTACTTCCCGGTAATTCAAGTCCTGCAGTATCAATGGCCGTTCCACCGTTGAGCGATGGGCTTTCACCACTGACTTACAAGACCGCCTACAGACCCTTTAAACCCAATGATTCCGGATAACGCTTGGATCCTCCGTATTACCGCGGCTGCTGGCACGGAGTTAGCCGATCCTTATTCTTACGGTACCGTCAGGCTGATTCACGAATCAGTGTTTCTTCCCGTACAAAAGCAGTTTACAATCCATAGGACCGTCATCCTGCACGCGGCATGGCTGGTTCAGGCTTGCGCCCATTGACCAATATTCCTCACTGCTGCCTCCCGTAGGAGTCTGGTCCGTGTCTCAGTACCAGTGTGGGGGATCTCCCTCTCAGGACCCCTACCCATCGTCGCCTTGGTAAGCCGTTACCTTACCAACAAGCTAATGGGACGCATGCTCATCTTCCACCGTTGTGACTTTAATTACCGGATGATGCCATCCTGTAATACTATGAGGTATTAATCCAAATTTCTCTGGGCTATCCCTCTGTGGAAGGCAGATTGCATACGCGTTACGCACCCGTGCGCCGGTCTCAAGGCCCGAAAGCCCCTACCCCTCGACTTGCATGTGTTAAGCCTGCCGCTAGCGTTCATCCTGAGCCAGGATCAAACTCTTCATCGTATATTTTTTATATTATAATTCGATGCTTACTATCGGTTCTTTTCGAATCTTACCGATTCTATTACCCTTATTTTATCTGTTCTGATTTTCATCAGAACGGCTGTCAATTCAATATGTCTACGAACGTTTTTCTTTTCTTTTCCGCTTGTCTCTCAAAGCGGGTGCAAAACTAAAACTTCTTTTTAAAACCTGCAAGAAAAATTTAAAAAAATTTTGAAACTTTTTTTTCGTCCCTTATTCCTAAATTCTCTGCCGGTATTTCAATGAACTTTCCGTGTTTTGCGGGGTGCAAATGTAAAAAGCTTTTTCAATTCCCGCAAGCTTTTTCGAATCTTTTTTTAAGAAAATCTCTTTTCCTTCCAATTCAAATGCCTGCCGGTATTTCTAAGAGCGTTTCGCTGATGCGGGTGCAAAAGTAGAACCTTTATTTACATTTACAAGACTTTTTTTTACATTTTTTCCATCTTTTTTCGATGTTTTTCTTAACCCGCTGGCAGAAGTGCTTTTACATTTTGATTATTTTTAATTTCCTGTGGGGTTTTTCTGAATTCAGACGTGTTTTTCTTATTTTACCCATCGTTTAGATTGGCAGTTTTGCGGAATTTTCAGATTTTATGCCCGCTCTATGGAAAGAATTTAAGATCCGAAAGCCTCCCTTCTGCCCCTTTTGCTCTCGCAGAGGCGCAAAGGCGCAAAGTTTCTCCCTATAGCCTATTCTGAAAACCGGTGCCCTAGCCCCGATAGGAGCGGAAATCCTTTTTATGATCCCGTTCCTTTTAACGGGACCATAAAAAGATCGCAGCGGACAGCGGGAATAAGCTCATGCTTAAATTCCAATTTTTAAATTCCAGATTCCAAAAACTGTATTGCTTCGCTGCGCTCAGCTTATAATCTGCACTATTATATAAATAGTAAACCCGACAGGTTTAAAAAACCTGTCGGGTTTACTATAATATATAGGTGTATTATTTTTTGTTGACTTCTTTAGCTTTTACTTCCCAATGATTCATGAGATCATCGTAGTTAACTGGATTTGCAGATTTTTGGTTAACCAAGCGACCTGATTCGAATGCACGAACTAATATACTTTCTATTAAATAGTCTTCATTTACTTCATAGGGTTTGTATTCTGTCTTTAGACTTATATCAAATAAATTGGCTGTGGTGTTTGATACAAAAGCTTTGAATCCACTTTTTAAAGTTTTAATTAAATCATAGGCGGTGTTTCCTGTTTGACGATGAATCAGCTTTACCAAAATTTGTCCTTGTTTTCTAGAAAGTTTCTTTAATCGGTCTTCAAACTCATTATTAAGGTAGTCTTCTACAATTTTAAAGTATTTTTTCTTTTCACGATTTGTTTTTAAACGTGCCATACCAGCATTCAAAGCAGTTAAACGATCAGAAGCCAATCGCGCATAAGGATATACCTTATATACTCTCATCTGAAGAATCTGAAACTGCTTTAATTCTTCTGGACTCATCTTCTCTCCTTTCGAAATAATAATTTCCGGCAACTGGATTGTATCGTTTAGAATAGAATCTTTCTCAGTTAATATATAACCCATTTCCTGGTTTTCTTTTGGAGTAACCTGAGCTTGGCTTGTAAACGAAATAAATGTAAAAAACAGAATACAGATGGTATATCTCATAGAGTCTTAATTTAAATGTAAAATTATATATTTATACACAACTCTAATACCAAATTTATAAATTAGCGCAAAAATATTTTTATGAGCACAAAATCAATCTTAAATGATTCTTCTATTGCTTTCCTAGAAAGCTATCTAAATAACGCTTCGCCGACAGGTTATGAAAGCGAAGGGCAAAAACTTTGGATGAATTACCTGCAACCTTATGTTGATACTTTTATTACGGATACTTATGGTACAGCAGTTGGAGTTATTAATCCAGATACTCCATATAAGGTAGTAATTGAAGGTCATGCTGATGAAATTTCATGGTATGTAAACTACATTACTGAAGATGGTTTATTATATGTAATCCGAAATGGTGGATCTGATCATCAGATTGCTCCTTCTAAAAGAGTAAACATTCATACTAAAAATGGAATTGTAAAAGGTGTTTTTGGATGGCCGGCTATTCATACCCGTTTACGTGACAAAGAAGAAATACCTAAATTAAGCAACATATTTATAGATCTTGGTTGCGAAACCAAAGAACAGGTTGAAGCTTTAGGGGTTCATGTTGGTTGTGTAATCACTTATCCGGATGAATTTATGATTTTAAACGAAAATAAATTTGTTTGTCGTGCTATCGATAATAGAATGGGTGGTTTTATGATTGCTGAAGTAGCTCGTTTATTAAAGGAAAACAAAAAAGAACTTCCATTCGGACTTTATATTGTGAATTCAGTTCAAGAAGAAATTGGTTTACGCGGAGCTGAAATGATTGCCCACAGAATAAAACCAAATGTTGCTATTGTGACAGATGTTTGCCACGATACAACTACTCCAATGATTGACAAAAAAGTAGAAGGTGATCTTAAAATGGGAAGAGGCCCTGTTATTGGGTATTCTCCTGCGATTCAAAATAAACTACGTGATTTAATTGTAGAAACCGCTGAAGAAAATAAAATACCATTTCAGCGCCATGCAACTTCTCGTGCCACAGGAACAGATACAGATGCTTTTGCTTACAGTAACGGCGGTGTTCCTTCTGCATTAATTTCATTACCATTACGTTATATGCATACCACTGTAGAAATGGTTCATAAGGAAGATGTTGAAAATGTTATTCAATTGATTTATGAGTCATTATTGAAAATTGAGAATAACGAGACTTTCTCTTATTTCAAATAAAAACTATTTCATATTAAATTCGGCTGTTTTTGAATGGCCGAATTTATAAATTCCCCCAAGAATGAAAATACTGCTGCTCGAAGACGATTTTACATTGTCTAAGGAAATCTCGGCTTTTTTTACCACTAAACAATTCGAGTGTATTCCTTATTATGATGGTTCGTTACTATTAAAAAAATACTTTCCATACGAATATGATTTAATCATTCTGGATATTAATGTTCCAGGCACAAATGGTATAGAGGTTTGCAAAGGTATCCGAGAAATCGACAAAAAAACACCTATTATAATGTTAACCGCTTTTAGTGAAATTGAAGACAAACTAGATTCATTTAACAATGGTGCTGATGATTATTTGGTAAAACCTTTTCATTTTGAAGAATTATATGCTCGAATTTCTTCTTTATTAAGACGAAAAGAAATACCACAGCAGATAGAACACAAAATCATCATTGAAGATTTAGAAATTCTGGAAGAAGAAATGAAAGTTTTTCGTTCAGGTGAAGAAATTAAATTAACTCCAAAAGAATTCAAACTTATTCTTATTCTGGCCCATGCCAAAGGAAAAGTGCTTTCTAAGCAGTTTATTGCAGAGAAACTTTGGGATTATCACATCGAAACCAATCAGAATACTATTGAAGTTTACATCAACTTTCTTCGCAAGAAAATAGATAAAGACCAAGAAACAAAACTTATCCGCACTAAAATTGGTTATGGATATTACTTAAACAATCAGGAATGACTTTAAAAAACAGAATATCACTATTGGTAAGTTTATTGTTTACAATCCTTTTTGGATTGGCGTCAACTGTGATATTTGTTTTGTATTCTAATTTTAGAAAAGAAGAATTCCGTGAACGTCTCGAAATTAAAGCACTTTCCAATATTAAACTTTTAGTTGATGTAAAAGAAGTCGATGAACAGCTGCTGAAAATGATTGACCAAAATTCAATCAATAAATTATATGATGAAAAAACATTGGTTTTTGATTCGAATTTCAAATTAATTTACAGCAGTATTGACGACGCTAAAATAAAATGGTCTGAAGAAGATTTAAAATACCTTAAAAAGAACAAAACCTTTTTTAAACAGCAGGGCGATTATGAAGTTTATGGCGTTTTTTACGACACAAAAGACAAAGATTTCTATGCTTTAATATCTGCTACAGATGATTATGGAAAACGAAAACTTCTTTTCCTTAGATATACTTTGGTGGTTTCATACATATTTTTTACTTGCATCTGCTGGATTCTGACTTCTTTCATGGTAAGAAAGGCACTGAATCCGCTTGGATTATTTCATCAGAAAATAAAAAACATTAACGAAAACAATCTTGATTCGCGTATCGTTTCCAAAAGCAAGAAAGATGAAATTGATCTTCTGGCTAATGAATTCAATTACATGATGGATCGCATTGAGATTTCCTATCAAAAGCAAAAAGAATTTACGGCTCACGCTTCTCATGAATTAAGAACTCCTTTATCTAGAATAACGGCGCAGATCGAAAACACGATTGCAGATCCGGCAACTTCTATTAAAGGAAAAACTTTCTTAAAGGCTATTTTATCTGATGTTAATCATCTTACAGAACTAATAAATTCATTATTGATTTTATCTAAAATTGATACTAATGAAGCTGAAAACAATGAAATTCATCGTATGGATGAGATTCTATTTTCTGCCATGGAAAACCTCAAAAAGAGCTTTCCTGAATTTTCTATTTTATTTGAAATTGAAGAAAGTGATAATCTCGATACTTTATTGGAAGTAAAAGGCAATAAAAACCTTCTTGAAATTGCATTGATTAATGTTTTGAAAAATGCCTGTTTATATTCTGACAACAATCAGGCAGAAGTAAAAATAAGCAGAAACGAAAATCAGCTTATAATTTCGATATTAAATACCGGAAAAACCTTAAGCGAAAAGGAACAGAAGAATCTTTTCCAGCCCTTTATGCGCGGCAAAAATTCGAAAGGAACAACTGGATTTGGACTTGGTTTACGAATTGTCCAACGCATTTTAAACCTACATAAATCAACTATAACTTACAGTATTCCAGATATTAACAGTAATTTATTTCAATTATTTTTTCATTGATAATTTATTTTAAGCTAATTTTAAGCTAGATTTTAAGCCCTATTAAAGTCTGCCGATAGCATATTTGTATAAAATAAATTTTTGATACAATGAGAAAACTCTATGCATTATTATTACTTGTATTTCTCAATCAAGTAGTAACGGCTCAAAATGCAGTCACGCTTGAGGATTGCGAGAGCCAGTTTCTTAAAAACAATCTTTTTTTACTGGCTTCGCATTATAATATTGATGCAGCAAAAGCCTTAACTATTCAGGCTCGAATTTGGGACAATCCCAATCTTACTGCCGAATTGAATGCTTACAATCCAGAAAGAAACCAATATTTTGATATTGGAAAAGAAGGACAAAAAGCATTTGGTATCGAACAACTTATTTATTTGGGAGGCAAAAAACGAAATGAAATAAAGCTGGCCAAAACCAACGAGCAATTGGCAGAGCTTCAGTTTAATGATCTTCTGAGGAATTTAAAGCTTCAGTTACGCCAGAGTTTTTATACGGTTTATTACAATACTAAAAGTCTGGAAACTACCGATAAACAAATCGCTCATATTGAAGATTTGATCAACTCCTACTCCATTCAGGCACAAAAAGGAAATATCCCCTTAAGAGATGTTGTGCGTCTGCAAACCTTGTATCTAAACTTTAAAAATGAACGAATGGAAGTTGTCAATGATAATATTGAACAACAAGCCAATTTGAGACTTCTTTTGAATTCTAAAGAGATGATAGTTCCAAAAGTTTATGAAAATGAATTTAGTAAATATTTAAAAGAAATCCCTTTTGATATAAAAGCTTTAGAAAGTGATGCAATTGCTAACCGACCAGATTATTTGGCAAAGCAAAAAGAAATTGAAGCCAATGAACTAAATATAAAGTGGCAGAAATCACTTTCTGTTCCAGATATTACGCTTGGTGCCAATTATGACCAGCGAAGCGGTGCTTTTAACCGTGAAGCCAATCTTACCGTTGGAATTCCATTGCCGCTTTGGAACAAGAACAAAGGAAATATCAAATATGCTCAAACCATTTTGGCACAGTCTAAAGTAGAAAAACAGAATTTTGACCTGCAGTTAGAAACCGAAATTACATCAGCATGGAATAAATGGGAAGAATCCCGTAAAAATTATGCTGTAATAAAACCGACTGTAAATGCCGATTTTGAAGCTGTTTACAACGGAATCTTAACCAATTTCCAAAAACGAAATATCAGTTTACTGGAATTTACAGATTTTATGGAAAGTTACAACCAAGCCAATGTTCAAGTTAACGAATTAAAGAAAAAACTGGCTTTATCTGCAGAAGAATTAAACAGCACCATCAACAAGGATTTATTTTAAAACTAAATAATAATGAGACATACATTACTTATAGGAATTGCGTTGGTAAGTTTATCAATTGCAAGCTGCAAAAAGGAAGTTGAAAATCCTGAAACAAAAAGTACATTTTCGCTTAGCGATAATATGCTGAAAACAACCAGTACCGCCGAAGCAAAAACGGAACCTGTAAAAAATGAATTAAGTTTTTACGGAAAAATTACTGCCGACAATAATAAAATGATTGACGTTTACCCTCTTGTGGGCGGAAGTGTCGTTAAAGTAAATGTCGAATTAGGAGATTATGTAAAAAAAGGACAAGTTCTGGCTACGATAAAAAGTACGGATATTGCCGATTTTGAAAAACAATCTATCGATGCTAAAAATGATTTACTTGTTGCCAAAAACCAACTAAAAGTAGCCCAGGAACTATTTGATGGAAAATTAAATTCTGAAAGCGATGTGCTGCAGGCAAAATCAGAAGTAAACAAAGCGCAGTCGCAATTAAGCAAAACTCAGGAAACATATAAAATCTACAACATTAGAGCAGGTTCTATTTATGAAGTAACTGCACCAATCAGCGGTTTTATCATTCAAAAAAGTATCAATCAAGATATGTTATTACGTTCAGATCGTTCTGATAACATTTTTGATATTGCGGAAATCAGCGAAGTTTGGGCAATGGCAAACATCAACGAAATTGATATCAATAAAATAAAATTGGGAATTGATGCCGATGTTACTACTTTAAGTTATCCTGACAAAATTTTTAAAGGAAAAGTCGATAAAATTTTCAACGTCATAGATCCTGAAACCAAAGCCATGCAGGCGCGAATAAAACTTCAAAATCCAGGATTTTTATTAAAACCTGATATGAATGCCAATATTAAATTGTCATACAACGAACAAAATCAATCCATGATTGCGATACCAAGTAAAGCCATTGTATTTGATAAAAGCAAAAACTTCGTCATGATCTTTAAAGACCGTCACAATATCGAAACCAGACAAGTTGATGTTTACAGAGTTGTTGGAGAAACCACTTATATCTCGGGAGGTTTAAAAGAAAATGAAAAAGTCATTACCAACAACCAATTATTTATTTATCGCGCTTTAAACGATTAAGATATGAACAAATTCATACGTAATATAATTGCTTTTTCGCTTAAGAATAAAGCATTTACCTTCTTTTGGGTTGGAATGCTGGCTGTTGCAGGTTTTATTTCATTCAAAAATATGCCCATTGATGCCTTTCCAGATGTAACCAATACACAAATCATTATTATTACACAATGGAATGGTAAAAGTGCCGAGGAAGTAGAACGTTTTGTAACAACACCAATCGAAATTTCGATGAACTCCGTACAGAAAAAAACAAGTGTACGAAGCATCACCATGTTTGGTTTATCAGTAATTAAAATCATTTTTGATGATGGTGTCGACGATACTTTTGCCCGCTTTCAAGTCAATAATTTATTAAAAAACGTAACTCTTCCTGATGATGTTGAACCAGATGTTCAGCCTCCCTACGGCCCAACGGGCGAAATTTTCAGGTATATTGTTAAAAGTGACAGCAGAGACAGCCGTGAATTATTGACTTATCAAAACTGGGTTATCGACAAACAACTACGTGCCGTTCCCGGAGTTGCTGATTTAAATGTTTTTGGAGGCCAAACCAAAACATATGAAGTGGGTGTCGATCCAATTAAATTAGCGAAATATAATATTACTCCTTTGCAGGTTTATAACGCCATTGATGCAGGAAACTTAAACGTGGGTGGTGATATTATTGAGAAAAACGGGCAGGCTTTTGTTGTTCGCGGTGTTGGACTTTTAAAATCTAGAAAAGACATAGAAAACATTATTGTAGACGATGCTGGTGGAAATCCTATTTTAGTTAAAAACGTTGCCGATGTTTACGAAAGTTCTATGCCTCGCGTGGGACAAACAGGGATTGGCAAAAATGATGATGCTGTAGAAGGAATCGTCGTAATGCGTAAAGGCGAAAATGCAAAAGAAACTTTGGCTTTAATCAAAGATAAAATCAAAGATTTAAATGAAAATGTTTTACCAAAAGACATCAAAATTGAAACTTTTTACGATCGTGATAATCTGATGAATTTCACAACCGAAACCGTAATGCATAACTTATTTGAAGGAATCATTCTGGTTACTTGTGTAGTATTCTTATTTATGGCCGATTGGCGAACAACTTTTACGGTTTCAATTGTAATTCCGCTTTCCTTATTATTTGCATTCTTATGCTTAAAAATGATGGGAATGAGTGCCAATTTACTGAGTTTAGGTGCAGTCGATTTTGGGATTATTATAGATGGCGCCGTGGTTATGGTTGAAGGATTATTTGTAGTTCTCGATCATAGGGCACATCAACTAGGAATGACAGCTTACAATAAAATTGCCAAAGGAAGCATCATTAAAAAAACAGGAACTGAAATGGGTAAAGCGATCTTTTTCTCGAAACTGATCATTATTACCGCTTTACTCCCAATATTTTCATTCCAAAAAGTAGAAGGAAAAATGTTTTCGCCTCTTGCTTACACTTTAGGATTTGCCTTAATGGGAGCTTTACTTTTTACTTTAACTCTAGTACCGGTTTTATCTCATATTTTATTGAATAAAAATGTAAAAGAAAAGAACAATCCTTTCGTGAATTTTTGGGATAGAATTGTAGCAAAAGGTTTTGCCTGGACATTCAAACATAAGGTAAAAACACTAATTGCTTCTACGGCATTAATTGCTGCTGTATTCTTTTCGGCAACTTTTTTAGGAACCGAATTTTTACCACAATTAAACGAAGGAGCTTTGTGGGTTACCGCCGAATTACCCATGAGTACGTCATTGCCAGAAAGTGTTAAAACAG
This sequence comes from Flavobacterium endoglycinae, assembly GCF_017352115.1. Taxonomy (NCBI): domain Bacteria; kingdom Pseudomonadati; phylum Bacteroidota; class Flavobacteriia; order Flavobacteriales; family Flavobacteriaceae; genus Flavobacterium; species Flavobacterium endoglycinae. Next base: position 5,188,806 of record NZ_CP071448.1, on the reverse strand, counting down.
CCGCAATGATTCGAAAAGATCTTGAAGCTTTTCCTGAAGTAAAAAATGTGTTATCGCAGACAGGGCGAAGTAACGATGGAACAGATCCAAATGGTTTTGGATTTATTCAGCTGCAAGTTGATTTAAAACCAAAAGCCGATTGGAAACGAAAAATTTCTATGGACGATCTTATAAATGAAATGGATGAAAAGCTGAAAGTGCATCAAGGAATAACTTATAATTATTCTCAGCCTGTAATTGATAACGTTGCCGAATCTGTAGCGGGATTTAAAGCTTCCAATGCCGTTAAAATTTATGGTGATGATTTGGATAAATTAGACGAATTATCGAATGAAGTTTTAGCGAAAATCAGAAATATTCCAGGTATAAAAGATGTGGGGATTCTGCGAAATGTGGGACAACCAGAAATCAGTGTTATTCTGGATCGAGAAAAAATGGCAGCGTATGGTGTAACCTTAAGCGATGCACAAGCCGTTTTAGAATTGGCTTTTGGAGGAAAAACGGCAACTCAGAAATATGAAGACGAAAAGAAATTCGATGTTAGAGTTCGTTTTTCTAAAGAATATCGTAAAGACGAAGAAGATCTGGCTGAATTAAAAGTTCCCACAATCAGCGGAGCTAAAATTCCATTGAAAGAAATATGTGATATCAAAACTATAACAGGTCCGGCATTTATTTACAGAGACAATACCAAACGTTTTATTGGAGTAAAATTTTCTGTTCGTGACCGAGATTTAGGAAGTACCATCGCAGAAGCACAATCAAAAGTAGCGGAAGTTAAAATGCCGCCAGGGTATACCACGGGATGGACTGGAGAATTTGAAAATCAAGTTCGTGCAAGTGCCCGTCTGGCTCAGGTTGTGCCTATCAGTTTAATTGGAATATTTGTCTTGCTCTTTATATTATTTGGAAATTTCAAAGATTCACTGCTTGTTTTAGCGAATGTGCCTTTTGCAGTAATTGGAGGAATTATTGCTCTACACTTAACCGGAATGAACTTCGGAATTTCTGCCGGAGTTGGTTTTATCGCCTTACTTGGAATTTGTATTCAAAATGGAGTTATCCTAATATCAGAATTCCATCATAATCTCAAGGCAAAACTCAGTCTACAGGAATCAGTTTTGCGAGGTGTAAAAGCCCGAACAAGAGCAGTAGTTATGACCGCATTAATGGCTTCAATTGGTTTAATGCCAGCTGCTATTTCAACCGGTATTGGTTCTGAATCTCAAAAACCGCTTGCCATTGTAATTATCGGCGGACTGGTTACTGCTACTATTTTAACTTTATTGGTTTTCCCAATTTTGTTCTGGGTATTTAACCGTAAAAAGCATGAAACAATCGAATAAAAGTAAATTAATTTTGGTTAGATTAATTTGGTTTAAGAAGGAAAAGCATCATTTATATAAATGGTGCTTTTTTGATTTATAAAATATTGATCAAAAATAAGTGCATAAAAAAACGGCCATCCGCTCAAAGAAGGCCGTTTGTACTAACTCAAACTTTTAAAAACTGTTTTTTACAAATTTTTCAGAATAGCAATTGCTTCTGTAGCATTTGATAATTGTGCATATTTTAAAGCTGTATATCCTTTTTCGTTTTTATCGTTTGGACGAGCACCTGCTGCCAATAAAACTTTAATGATTTCTACTTTGTTGTAACGAGCAGCTGTCATTAATGGAGACATATCATCAGATCTCTCATTTACGTTAGCTCCGTACTCAATGAATTTTTTTACTACTTCGATATCACCTTTACTTACTGCAACTACAAGTGGTGTTCCTTCATCGTATACAGCTGATACTGCAACTTGATTTTTAACAGCTGTGCTGTTTGAAGCGATAGAAACATTTGCGAATGCTAATAAAGCTGCTCCTAAAAAAATAACTGACTTTTTCATAATGATTGGGTTGTTTAATTGATTGATACTTATTTTGATTGATTTTGAATTTTAAATTCCTGACAAATGTAAATTAAAATTTGGTATTATGCATTACAAGCTACCATGTTTTAACTAATTCTTAACGTTATATTAATGGATTAAAAATATTGATGTCAAAAAATCGTGATTCTATATAAAAGACGCCACAAATGTAGAAATGTTACACGAAACAGAATATTTTTTCATTTTTTGATCTTTATTTTTTAGAAAAAATAACGGCTAATCTTGTAATGTTTTAACGTCATAACATTATGATATATAAAAAAGGCAGAAAATTTTCATTAATGTTAAAATTTTAGCCTCCAAAATGTGAATTTATCATTAAAATAAATTATTTTGATAAATTTAAAAATAGTAAGAAAAATACGAAACAAAAACGTGGTAGTTGAATTATTTTAACATTAATGATGATTTAATATTTCAATTTCTTTTGATAAACATTCTTTAAGTCTGCTTCAAACAATGTATAGTCGTCATTATAAAATTTGATAAAATTTGGAGCACTTATTTGTCCAGGAAATGGTGCATAATAATGTGTTGAACTCGTTTTATCATTTCTCCAGACTAAAACGTAACATAATTTTATTTTATCTTGTTTAAGAGATTTTAAAAGAACTTCTGTCCACCATTCTGGATTTGGTATTGATTCTAAACCAGTTTCGGTAAATGCAGCCAGTTTGTTCTTTTTGACAGCTACATCAGAAATAATTGTAAGTTTCTTTACACCTGCTTCTAAATTGTAATTTCCGTCGCGTCCAAAATCGCCATAATTATCTATCCCAAACAAATCGACATAATCATCTCCGGGATAACGTTCTAGATATTCTTCTTCTGAATTAAATCTATTATCAGGAGAAAAGGCATAAATGAAATTATGAACCCCTAATTCGTTTTTTAAATAGGAAACTGTAAATCGCCAGACTTCTATAAAATCCTCACGTGACGTATATTTTTTTCCCCACCAAAACCAATCTCCATCAAATTCGTGAAATGGTCTAAAAATCATCGGGGCTAATTTTCCGTCTTTGGCTTTTACAGAATGAGCAAAATCGGCAATTGTTTTCAAAATTTCTTTGTATTGCTCATGATGAGAACCACCTTTTTTAATCAATGACATGGCTGCCACCGAAATCGAATCTTTCCAGTAAAATCCGCCTCCAGAAGCAGGATTATTAAAATGCCATGAAACCGTAATTATGCCGCCGCGTTCATACGTATCTATAACATTTTGTTTTAAAGTTTTTTGGGCTTTTTCAATTTCTTCTTTTGAACGTCCAGAAAAATCACTGAAATCAATTCCCACAACTGCAGGATGCGAACCGGTCACTAATTTTACATCTGATTTATTAGGTTCATTAGACCAACCATGCCCGTATTCCAAAGCATGCTGATGTCCAAACAAAATGTGTTTTTTTGAAACGATTTTAAGATTATGATATAGATTCTGGGTTTCTTTTGTCGCTTTTTTATCAATTTGCGCCAAAAGAAAATGCCCTGCTGTGATACACAATAGCAGGGCACTTTTTTTAGTTGTTATAAAATTCATGGTTTAAATAGTTAGTTTAAACCCGAAAAGTACTATTTTGATGAAAGGTATTCTAATACGTTTTTATCAATACGTTGGTCAATATTATCAATATCAGCCTTTACAAATTTTTCGCCAATGATATTTTCATATAATTCGATATATCTTTCAGAAACTGATTCAATATATTCATCAGTCATTTCTGGAATCTGCTGTCCTTCTTTTCCTTGAAAACCATTTTCGATTAACCAGCGGCGAACAAATTCTTTCGATAATTGTTTTTGCTCCTCACCTTTTGCTTGTCTTTCGGCATATCCTTCAGCATAAAAATAACGAGAAGAATCAGGAGTATGAATTTCATCAATTAAAACAATAACACCGTCTTTTGTTTTTCCAAATTCATATTTAGTATCTACTAAAATTAAACCACGTTCAGCAGCGATTTCAGTTCCTCTTTGGAATAAAGCACGAGTATATTTCTCAAGAATTAAATAATCTTCTTCAGAAACAATTCCTTTTGCTAAAATATCTTCACGAGAAATATCTTCGTCATGAGATCCATTATCTGCTTTTGTTGTTGGTGTAATAATTGGTTCTGGAAATTTATCGTTTTCTTTTAAACCTTCAGCCATAGTAACTCCGCAAAGTTGTCTTTTTCCGGCTGCATATTCACGAGCAGCGTGTCCAGAAACATAACCACGAATTACCATTTCTACTTTAAAAGGCTCGCATAAATGTCCAACAGCAACATTTGGATCTGGAGTTGCAATCAGCCAATTCGGAACAATATCCTCCGTTAATTCCATGAATTTAGTCGCAATCTGATTTAAGATTTGTCCTTTGTATGGAATTCCTTTTGGTAAAACCACATCAAATGCCGAAAGTCTGTCAGTTGCTACCATTACCAAAAGTTCATCGTTAATGTTATAAACTTCTCTCACTTTTCCGCGGTAAACTGATTTCTGATTCGGGAAATTAAAATTTGTGGTTGTGATTGTATTGCTCATTTTTAGTTGTGTTGTTTTTTATGAATGCAAATTTAAAATTATTTCAGAGAGTTACACCATGAAATTTTTAAGAATCCTAAATAAAAAATCCCCAAACAATTATTCAGGGATTTCTATTTTTTTGAATTATAAATCGGAAATCAGCCCGCAGCTAATTCTTTGTCTAAAATTTTTGAAGCAATATATTTCGCAACACCATCTTCTGCATTGGTTTTAATTACTTCTAAGTCAGGCAGCGTTTCTTTTAAAATCGCAGGAGCATTTCCCATAATTAAACCTTTTCCTGACGCCGATAACATTTGTACGTCATTAAATCCGTCTCCAAAAGAAACGGCTTCAGACAATGTAAAACCTTCTCTTTCTAAAACTCTTTCAATTGCAACAGCTTTATCGATAGATTTATCCATAAATTCCAAGCAAGTTGGAAGACTGAAAGCATGATGTAAATGTTCTGAAGAATTTGCCAAAATAGCATCTTTTAGTTTTACTAATTTTTCATGATCTTCGCATGAAAAGAAAATTTTAATCGCACCAAAATCTTCTAACGTTTTATAATCAACTAATTCTGGTTTGTATTTTAATTCATGCTGAAAAGCATTTAATCTTTCGTTAATTCTGTTGGTCTGCCAAACGTTTTCTTTAAATAAAACGACTGTAATTTCGGGATCAATTTCAACATTTAAAGCCGCTTTTACTATGTCGCTGTTTAAGTTGAAAGCGAAAAGTTCTTCTTTTTCTGGTGAATGAATTCTTGCACCGTTTGAACTGACTAAGTAAACCGGAACTTCAAGCGTTTCTATAATTGCCGCCGCATCAAGATGATGACGTCCTGTTGCTACAACAATAAGATAATTTTGGTTGTGAAGTTCTTGAAATACGGATTTAGTATAATCGGATATTCTGTGCGAAGGGTTGAGTAAGGTTCCGTCAAGATCACTTACCACCACTTTCATATTTTTAAGTTTTGTCATATTAATAATCAAATTGGTATGATTGCAAATTTACGGTTTTAAGCTCGGAAGACCAAAGATTACAATCTTCGGAAAGTCGAAATATTGTAAGTTTATTATTTATTTAACTATTTGATTAAACAACAATACAATTTTTTTAATTCTCATTTTGCAATTCTTCACTTTGAATTCTATCAAAAAAATATTCGTTTTATTTATTTCCAAAAAGAAACTAAATAAAACGAATATTAATAAATGTTAAAACACAATTCACGATTTACATTTAACATTTGACTAAATATTATTAATCGTGATTTTCTATCTGCTTATACGCATCGATTACCTTTTTAACCAATCTGTGGCGTACAATATCTTTATCATCAAGATAAATAATTCCAATTCCTTCAATGTCTTTTAGAACCAAAAGAGCTTCTTTAAGACCAGAAATCGTTCGGCGTGGTAAATCGACCTGTCCTGGATCACCAGTAATCATAAATTTGGCATTTTTTCCCATACGAGTAAGGAACATTTTCATCTGTGAATGCGTGGTATTTTGAGCCTCGTCAAGAATTACAAATGCATTGTCAAGTGTACGTCCGCGCATAAAAGCCAAAGGAGCAATCTGAATAATTCCTTTCAGGATGTAATCTTCTAGTTTTTCATTCGGGATCATATCGCGTAATGCATCATAAAGCGGCTGCATATAAGGATCTAGTTTTTCTTTCATATCACCCGGTAAAAATCCAAGATTTTCTCCTGCTTCAACAGCCGGACGTGTTAATATGATTCGTTTTACTTCTTTATCCTTCAGCATTTTTACAGCCATTGCGACACCCGTGTACGTTTTTCCAGTTCCAGCTGGTCCTACCGCAAAAACCATATCATTCTTTTTGATTGTGTCAACCAGTAACTGCTGGTTTGGCGTCATCGCTTTTACAATTTTACCGCCAACCCCGTGAACTAATATTTTGTCATGATCGTATGCTCTTTTTTCATCCTGACCATCACTCATTATTACTCGTTCAATTACATTATCATCAATATTGTTATATCGGGTAAAATGGAGCATTAATCTTTGAAATCTTTTTTCGAATTCGTCTAAGACTTCTTTTTCGCCAAATGCTTTCAAAGTGGTCCCTCGCGCTACGATTTTAAGCTTTGGGTAATACTTTTTAATAATTTCTAAATGGCTGTCTTGAGCGCCCCAAAACTCTTTAGGAGCGATGTCTATTAGCTCGATTATTCTTTCGTTCAAATGAAGTAGTTTTAAATTAAATTAATTCAGTTATTATATAATTGACTGTCGGGTACTTTTTAATCGCAGTATTCAGTGTTTTTGTCACAGCATTGTCGTTTTCTCTACATTTTGTAAACCGAAAACAGAGACTTATGATTCAAAACAACAACAGAAACTGCTATATGAGCTGCTTAGCCCTAAAAAACACAAATTGTCTTTTCTTTCTTTCAATTTGTGTTTACTATTATTAGCTTTGCATTTCTCAAATTTAATGAAAATTAGATTTAAATACTATCAATAGTTATAAACAAAATTATGTCAATAATTACCCTTACTACAGACTACGGCTTGAAGGATCACTTTGTGGGTTCGCTAAAGGGTAAAATTTTATCTGAATATTCAGAGGCTCAAATCATTGACATTTCTCACGATATTGATCCGTTTAATACAGCAGAAGCCAGTTATGTAATTGGTGCTTCTTATTTAAGTTTTCCAAAAGGAACAGTGCATCTAATTGGAGTCGATATTGAACGCAATAAAGAGAACCAGCATATCGCCATGCAGTGGAATGACCACTACTTTATTTGTGCCGATAACGGAATTTTGAGTATGCTTACGCAGAAGATAGTTCCGCAGAAAATTGTTGCCATAAATATTCACGATCGTTTCCCAATAGAATCAACTGATTTGGATATTTTTATTCAAGTAGCTTGTCATTTGGCAAAGGGCGGTTTATTGAATGTTATTGGAAAAGAAATCCCATCTGTAAAAGAAGCAACAGAATTACAGTCTGTTGTAGCCGATGATGGAAATTCGATAAAAGGATATGTTATTTATATTGATCATTTTGGAAACGTAGTAACGAATATTTCGAAAAAGCAATTTCTGGAAATTTCTCGTGGCCGTCCATATGAAATTGTCATGAAACCAAAAAGCATCAAAACCATTCTGCCAAATTATTCGGCTATTGCCACTTCAGATAAATATCCGATTAAAACTTATGAAGGTGAAAAACTGGCTATTTTTAACGAAGCAGGATTTCTTGAAATCGCTATTTTCAGAAGCAATCCTTCAAAAGTAGGTTCTGCCAATAGTTTATTAGGATTGAACTATCGTGATGTGATTACTATTAAATTTTCTTAGAAAAATTTTAGATTTTAGATATCAGATTTTAGATTTGAAAACTTTAAAATTTGAAATTTGGAATTTCTTTATTGGATTTTTACTTTTTTATAAAAACAACAATCAAATTTGGTATTTTTGCGCACCTGTAAGACTTTAGAAAAATCTAAAGTCCAAAATCAACAATCTAAGAATAACACTATGTTCGTAAGAATAGTAAAAATGAGTTTTCATGAAGATAAAATTTCTGATTTTCTGGAGAATTTTGAATCTGTAAAACACAAAATACGAAATGCAGAAGGAAATCGTTTTTTAGAATTATATCAAGATAAAAATAACAAATGCATTTTCTTTACTTACAGCTACTGGGAAACCGAAGAGGATTTGGAAAAGTACAGACAATCAGAACTTTTTAATACGGTTTGGGATTTCACAAAGAAATTATTCAATGCAAAACCAGAAGCTTGGAGCGTTGATAAATTGGTTAGTTTAAATTAATATTTGAAAACTAATTTAACCGCAAAAAACGTAAAGCTTTTGAATAAAAACTTTGCAAACTTTGCGAAAAACTTTGGGATCTTTGCGGTTAAAAAACACAAAGAAAACAACTTGAAACCTGAAACAAGAAAAACTTGAAACAAAATAAAAACAAATGAAATCAATCATTTTAAGAGAAATAAAATCCTTTTTTGGCTCACCAATTGGCTATTTGGTCATTGCAGTTTTCTTAATCATTAACGGACTTTTTTTATGGATATTTGAAGGAGATTACAACATATTAAATACTGGTTATGCCGATCTGACTCCGTTTTTCACATTGGCACCTTGGATTTTAATTTTCTTAATCCCTGCCGTAACCATGAGAAGTTTCTCTGACGAAAGAAAACAAGGAACTCTAGAACTTCTTTTAACCAAACCATTATCGGTTTGGGAAATTGTAAACGGAAAATTTTTCGGAGCATTTTTACTGATTATTCTGGCTATAATTCCAACCTTGATTTATGTGTATGTAATTTACGGATTAGGTTCTCCTGAAGGCAATATCGATATGGGAAGCACAATCGGTTCTTATTTTGGATTGTTGTTTTTAATTGCGTCTTATTCGGCGATTGGGATTTTTACTTCTACCCTTTCAGAAAATCAAATCGTTGCGTTTATAATTGCCGTGTTTGTATGCTTCATTTTCTATTTTGGTTTTGAAGGTATAGCATCAGTAATTCCAGCACAATCAGGCATTATTTCTGCTTTTGGAATGCAGGATCATTTTAAAAGTATGAGTCGAGGTGTTATAGACACTCGTGACGTTATTTACTTTTTAAGTATCAGCGTGTTATTTTTATCTTTTACTGTTTATCAATTAAAATCTTTTAAAGCGTAATGAAAGCATCTAATAAATTAAATTTAAAGACATTAGGCATTACAATTTTCATTTTAATTGTTTTAAATGTATTAGGAAGCTTATTTTTCCACCGTTTTGATTTAACCAAAGACAAACGATATACCTTATCTCCTACTTCATTACAAATCTTAAAACAGGTAAAAAACCCGCTTTCGATTAAGATTTATATGCAGGGTGAACTTCCTGCCGATTTTAGACGTTTACAACAGGAAACTAAACAGTTACTGGAAGAATTTCAGGCTTATAACAACAACGTAGTTTTCGAATTCGTAAATCCGCTGGAAAACGAAGACGAAAGTATGGAAATGATAAAATCACTTTATCAAAAAGGACTTACTCCAGTTAACATTACGGTTGATGATAAAGGAAAACAATCTCAGGCAATGGTTTTTCCTTGGGCAATTGCTGTTTATAACAATAAAGAAGTTAATATTCCTTTATTGAAAAACATTATGGGGGCTTCGACTACCCGAAAAGTTATTGGTTCTATACAACACTTAGAATATTCAATTGCTGATGCGATTAATAAAGTAACGAAAGACAGACAGAAAAAAGTCGCTATCATTAAAGGAAACGGCGAATTATCTGAAATTCACATTGGTAAGTTATTACGACAAATCAAAGAAAGTTATTATATCGGGCCGTTTACTTTAGATTCTGTTGCTAAAGATCCAAACGGAACTTTAGATGCGCTTAAGAAATACGATTTAGCAATTATTTCAAAACCGACAGAAACTTTTACCGACGAAGAAAAAGAAGTTCTAGATCAGTTTATCATGAATGGCGGAAAAACGTTGTGGATGATCGATCAAGTTGCTGCCGATATGGACAGTCTTTACAACGACGCTGGTGCCACACTTGCTTATCCGAGAGATTTGAATTTAAACGATATGTTCTTCAAATACGGAATCAGAATTAATCCTGATTTGGTGAAAGATGAATACGGCAGTCCAATAAAACTGGCAACTGGCGAACAAGGAAGTGCAACTCAATATCAAGAATTTAAATGGAAATTTGCTCCAATTGTTGTTCCTGAAAGCCAGCATCCAATTGTAAAAAATTTAGGCGGCATTAAATTCGATTTTACCAGTCCGATTGACACTTTAAAAAACGGAATCAAAAAAACGGTTTTATTACAATCTTCTCTATATTCTAAAAAAATAGGAACACCAGCCGAGATCAATCTGAATATGGTGACAGAACAGACTACTCCTCAGGATTATGCCAATAAAGGAAATCTGGTGCTTTCGGTTTTGTTAGAAGGGAATTTCCATTCTGTGTTTGAAAATCGTGTATTGCCTTTCAAGGACAATTCTTTCCAGCCAAAAGGAAAACCAACCAAAATGATTGTAATTGCTGATGGTGATATTGCCCGAAACCAATTAGACAAAAACATGCTTCCGGTTGAACTTGGCTACGATCAAAGAACTGGAAACCTTTATGACAACAAGGATTTCATGATGAACTGTGTTAATTATTTATTGGACGATACAGGACTTATTAACATTAGAAGTAAAGATGTAGAACTGCCATTACTGGATAAAGAAAAGGTTTACGAAAAGTACACCTTTACCCAATTCATAACTATCGGACTTCCAATTCTAATTTTATTGATTTTTGGATTACTATTTACATTTATCAGAAAAAAGAAGTACAGCCGATAGATGTTAATAAAAAAATTACGAAACTAAGAATGTTTACGATATATTTGTAAAACCATACCTGTTCTCAAAAAATTGAGAGAAAAAGCAAAAAATAAAACAAAAGACGATGAAATTTATAGTATCGAGTTCGTACTTATTAAAACAATTACAAGTATTAGGTAGTGTTATTAATAGCAGCAATACACTTCCTATTTTAGATAACTTTTTATTTGAACTAGACAATAGTGAGTTGACTGTTTCGGCTTCAGATCTTGAAACCACAATGTCTGCTACATTATCAATCGATTCTAAAAGTAAAGGCAGCGTTGCGGTACCTGCAAAACTTTTACTTGAAATTTTAAAAACATTTCCAGAACAGCCTTTAACTTTTACTGTTGAAGATAACAACACAGTAGAAATCAGTTCTAACTCAGGTAAATATGCATTAGCATATGCTGCTGGAGAAGAATTTCCTAAAGCTGTAAATCTTGAAGAACCGTCTGTTACTTTAGTTCCTGCTGATGTTTTGGCAACCGCTGTAAGTAAAACTATTTTTGCTGCCGGAAACGACGATTTACGTCCGGTAATGTCTGGTGTTTTCTTCCAATTCTCTCCTGAAGGTTTGACTTTTGTGGCTACAGACGCTCACAAACTGGTAAAATATGCTCGTGCAGATGTAAAAGCATCTCAGGTTGCTGATTTTATTATGCCGAAAAAACCTTTGAACATTTTAAAAGGAATTTTAGGTTCTTCTGATGCTGAAGTAAAAATTGAATACAACGATTCAAATGCGACTTTCTCATTTGACAATTATATCTTAATGTGTCGTTTAATCGACGGAAAATACCCTAATTACGAAGCGGTAATTCCAAAAGAAAATCCAAACAAATTAATGATCGATCGTTCTTTATTTTTAAGTTCTGTTCGTCGTGTTGCGATTTTCTCAAACAAAACAACACACCAAATTCGTTTAAAAATTGCTGGTGCTGAATTAAACGTTTCTGCTGAAGATATTGATTACTCAAACAAAGCCGAAGAAAGATTAACTTGTGATTATCAAGGTGATGATTTACAAATTGGATTCAATTCACGTTTCTTAATCGAAATGCTTACCAATTTGCAATCAGACATGATTATGTTAGAAATGTCATTGCCAAATAGAGCTGGAATCTTAACTCCGGTTGATGGTCTTGAAGAAGGTGAAACCGTAACGATGTTGGTAATGCCAGTGATGTTAAATAGTTAACATCAAAGTTTCTTTTTGTTACAGGGATTTTTTTTAGTTTAAAATTAAAGACATATCATTGTAAAAAAAATAATATCGCTATTAACCAACCATTTTTTATACCTAGAAACCGCAATTCTTTTTTGAGAGTTGCGGTTTTTTAGTTTTAGTTGTTTTTTATTTAACCGCAAAGAACGCTAAGGTTTACGCAGAGTTCGCAAAGTTTTTTTCAAAGCCTTTGCGAACTCTGCGTTTTATTTAGTTTCATAATGATTAATTCTTTGCGTCCTTTGAGGTGAAATCATTTGAAACAAAATAACCTGAAACAAATTTTCCGTATTTTTGTAAAATGAAAATAGAAATTTGGTCGGATATCATGTGTCCGTTTTGTTATATCGGAAAAAGACAATTGGAAACGGCTTTAAAACAGTTTCCCGAAAATGAATTTGAAATCGAGTGGAAAAGTTTCCAGCTTGATCCATCTATTACACCACAACCCGGAAAAGACGTTTATACGTATTTAGCGGAACGAAAAGGCATGACGCTTGAACAATCAAAAGAAATGCACAAAGGTGTCGCAGAACGTGCTAAAAGTGTTGGTTTGGATTATAACTTTGATAAGGCTGTTATTTCAAATTCATTAGAAGCTCACAGAATTATTCAGCTTGCTAAAACTAAAAAATTAGGCGATGAAATCGAAGAGATTTTCTTTAAAGCTTATTTTACAGAAGGAAGAGATTTAAACGATGGCCCAACTTTAATTGAACTTGCTGAAAAAGCAGGATTAAATAAAGAAGAGGTTCTGGACGTATTGCAAAGCGATACTCTTTTTATTAAAGAAGTAGAACACGATATTAACGAAGCGCAGCAAATTGGTGTTCAAGGTGTTCCTTTCTTTGTTTTTGACCGAAAATATGCCGTATCAGGCGCACAGCCGGTTGAAGCTTTTGTACAGACAATAAAAGAAGGTTTGAAATAATTTTTAACACACAGAAAATAAAAACGGATGAGCTTATAACTCATCCGTTTTTATTTAATCACAAAGAAAACTAACTGCTCCCAACAAGGCCGCAATTTCATTGTCATTTGAAATAGAAACCTCGATTTTCAAACTAGATTCCTGAATTGTTTTATTGAATGAAGATAAAAACAAATCGCTTGCATTGGCAATTTTTCCGCCAATAATAATATGATCAGCTTTGAAGTTTTTAATCCACGGAATCACAACTGCCGCTAAATCCTCCCCCATTTTTCCAAATACTTTAATAGCGGACTGATCTCCGCTTTTCGCCAGATTATACAATTCTAAACCATTATTTAGCACAGTACCACTTAAAGATTTGTAATGTGATAAAAGACCTCTAACTGAAATATAATCTTCTGCCATACCATCTTGATAAGGTAAATTATAAATTTCCCCATCAACAGGAACAGAATCTCCAGAACTTATTGAAACTCCTTTGTCAATAAAACATGCTCCTAATCCTGTGCCTAATGTGACAGCCATTACTTTTTTAGAAAGATTTTTCTGTTGTTTAAAAACTTCCCCTTTTCCAAAACAAACAGCGTCATTTTCAAAAAGAACTGGAAAATCTGTAGAAAAACCAAGAGTTTCCAAAAGCAATTCCCTTATGTTTAATCCGTAAAAATGTTCGTATTTAGATTGATCTTTTATCCAGCAGATTCCATTTTTATAATCAAACGGTCCCGGCATACAAACGGCAATTCCGGTAATATTTTTTATTTTAGAATTTTCTATTGCTGTACAGATTACTTTCTTCCAAATATTCATAACCTGATCTGCGGGTAAATTCGAATCAAAAGATTCTTTACAGACCGAAAAATCCAAAACTTTCATATCTGTTTTATTGATAACCGCCGCAGTAATGTGCGTTCCTCCTATATCCAGCCCAATGGCATATGATGTATTCATTTTTACTTTTTTAGCTTTAGTACTAGATATTTTTGTCTTTTAAAATTTGAGGATAATGAATACTTGTGTGTACAATCATTTCACCAAATAAGGTATTGGCCCACGCAAACCATTTACGGGTAAACTTATTTACATCGTCTTTATGAAATGATTCGTGCATAAATCCAGTATCGGCATTGGTTTTAATTAAATTGCTGATGCAGGCCTTTATTTCTTTTTCATCAACACTGGTAATGGCTCTTAAAACTATACTCATAGGCCAGATGGTATCGACTCCTGTGTGTGGACCTCCAATACCTTCTCCTGCTTTTCCTTTGTAGAAAAACGGATTATTTTCTGATAAAACTACTTTTCTGGTATTTAAATATAAAGGATCATTTGGAGCAATAGCGCCTAAATAAGGCAATGATAATAATGAAGGAACATTCGCATCGTCCATCATGTGAAAGCTGCCGTATCCGTTGACTTCAAAAGCAATAATTTTCCCGAATTTAGGATGATTGATGATTCCGTGTTCGTTTAAACCTTTTTGAACCTGATCTCTTAGTTCTGTCGCTTTTGCCACCAAATCATTGTCTTTTAAAGCTGGAAGAGAGAAAATTTCAATTAAATAACCTAAGATTTCAATCGCAAACATATTACTCGGAATCAAATAACCAAACAAAGTAGAATCGTCGCTTGGTCTGAAAGTCGAAACAATTAACCCGCAAGGTTTTACAGGATAACCATAACCGCCCAACGGAACTCCGTCTGTTGCCCAAGCTGTCTGACGCTGAAAACTATATGGTCCGCCTTTTCCGTCTAATCTTTGCTGCTCTTTAAAAGTCTGAAGAATTAAAAGCATGGCTTCTTTCCATTTTGCATCAAATAAGCTGATGTCTCCTGTTTCTTTCCAATAGCCGTGCGCTAATCGAACTGGATAACACAAACTGTCGATTTCCCATTTTCTTTCATGAATTCCAGGCTGCATTTTGGTAAGGTCATTTTTCCATTCACTTTCTTTGGTAAAATCTTTATAAAAAGCATTTGCATACGGATCCAGCAGAATACATTTCGCTTGACGATTGATTACACCTTTTACTAATTCAGCCAATTTTGGATCTTCTTTTACAAACGGAATATACGGCCAAATCTGTGCTGTACTGTCTCTCAGCCACATGGCATCGATATCTCCTGTAATTACATAGGTATCTGGTTTTCCGTCGATAATTTCGAAATCGACTGTTGTATCTAATGTATTTGGAAAACAGTTTTCGAATATCCAAGCCAATTCAGGATTAGCAATTTGTTTTTTAATGCGGACAATGGCAGCTTCAATTGCTTTACTCGTAAATTTTCTTTCGGCAACTGGAGGTCTTTTCGAAACAAAATCTTTTAAAGGAAACTGAAAAGTATCTGAATTGAACCCAAAAGCTTCTGTTTGAAGTGCTAATAATCCTGCTGAAAAAATGCCAGCGTTTTTTATAAATTTTCTACGTGACTGCATATCTTTTTATTTTGAAATTGAATAAGAATATGGGTACGAATCTTTTGTCGTACCTCTTTGTAAATTTGGTGAACTAACCATATCAAAGTATAATTCACCACCTTTTAAAAGCTCAAAATGATTGAGATAGTTTTTAGGATAAGCTGAATCTTGCCATTTTAATTCATTTACATATCGGCTGACATCAGAATTGTTAGGTGCGTTGATGATAAGTTGTTTTCCATCTTCGAACTGTAAAGTTGTTTTCTTAAATAATGGTGCTCCCAAAACATATTCTTCTGTTCCTGGGCAGACGGGATAAAATCCCAAAGCCGAGAAAATATACCATGCAGAAGTCTGTCCGTTATCTTCATCTCCGCAATAACCGTCTGGAGTTGGTTTGTACAAGCGGTTCATAACTTCTCGTGACCAATATTGTGTTTTCCAAGGTTCGCCAGCATAATTGTACAAATAAATCATGTGCTGAATGGGCTGGTTTCCGTGAGCATATTGTCCCATATTCATAATCTGCATTTCGCGGATTTCATGAATAACGGCTCCATAATAACTATCATCAAAAATTGGCGGTGTTGTAAATACAGCGTCTAATTTTGCTGTGAAATTTTTCTCGCCTCCCATTAAATCAATCAAACCTTGAATATCGTGAAAAACGCTCCAGCTGTAATGCCAGCTGTTTCCTTCGGTAAAAGCATCTCCCCATTTAAACGGATTAAAATTCACAGGAAAACTGCCGTCTTTATTTCGTCCGCTCATTAATCCTACTGACGGATTATAGAGTTTTTTGTAATTCAGCATCCGTTTTTCCAGCAGATTGATTTCTTTTTTCGGACGATTTAATGCTTTTGCCAGTTTCCAAATCGTAAAATCATCATAAGCGTATTCTAAAGTTCGTGCCGCATTTTCGTTGATATTTACATCATACGGAACATATCCTAACGTATTGTAATATTGAACTCCTTTTCTACCAACTGCTTCCAAAGGTCCTTCATTGTTAGCTCCGTGCAGTAAAGCTTCATATAAAGTATTGATGTCATAACCGCGTAAACCTTTCATATATGCATCTGAAACGACAGAAGCAGAATTATTTCCTACCATTACGTCTCTAAAACCAGGACTTGACCATTCTGGTAAAAATCCGCCTTCTTTATAATCGTTTATCAAACCTTCCTGCATTTCTTTGTTTACCGAAGGATAAACTAGGTTTAACAAAGGATATAAAGCACGGAACGTGTCCCAAAAACCAGTTCCAGCATACATATAACCTGAAAGAACTTTTCCGTTATACGGACTATAATGTACTATATCGCCATCTTTATTGATTTCATATTGTTTTTGAGGAAAACAAACGGTTCTGTACAAACAAGAATAAAATGTTTTTAATTGCTCTTGGTTCGTATCTTCTACATTAATTCTTCCTAAAACTTTATTCCATTCCTCTTTTGATTTTGCTACAGTTTCTTCAAAAGTCGATGTGCCTAATTCGTTTTTTAAATTCAATTCAGCTTGTTCTGGACTTATGAAAGAAGAAGCTATTCTCACATTGACTTTTTCTCCTTTTTTCGTTTTAAAACCAATTACAGCTCCTGTATGCAGTCCTGATGCTTCTAATTTATCTTTGGTCAGGATTTTATCTGTCCATGTTGAATGGGTTAAAAACGATTTATCAAATTGTAAAACAAAATAGTTTTTGAAGTTTTGTGGCACTCCGCCGCTGTTTCGCGTTGTATAACCAATTACTTTATTTTCCGAAGGAATTATTTTGATATATGAACCTTTATCAAAAGCATCGATTACGATAGAAGATTGCTCATTTTCAGGAAAAGTAATTTGAAAATGTGCTGCTCTTTCGGTTGTTGTAATTTCGGTTGTAACATCATGATCGGCAAGATAAACGCTGTAATAATAAGGCTTTGAAACTTCTGCTTTATGACTAAACCAACTTGCTCGATCGTCTTCGGCGAAAGCCAATTTTCCTGTAACCGGCATAATCGAAAACTGTCCGTAATCGTTCATCCACGGTGAAGGCTGATGCGTCTGTTTAAATCCTCTGATTTTTTCGGCTGTATAGGTGTAAGCCCAGCCATCGCCCATTTTTCCCGTTTGAGGCGTCCAAAAATTCATACCCCAAGGTCTGCAGATTGCAGGATACGTATTTCCGTTTGAAAGATTATGCAGCGATTGTGTTCCCATTAAAGGATTTACATATTCTACAGGATCTAAATTCTGTGCATTTAGGAAAAAACAGGACTGCAATATTCCTAAAAAAATTAAACTCTTTATTTTCATTTTTTTTTGCTTTATGCTTTAAGCTTTGTCTAAATACCTACAAGGTTTTGAAAACCTTGCAGGAGCGTTGCTGAAAAATCTAAAATCTAAAATCAGAAATCTAAAATCAGAAATCTAAAATTATTGAGGCCTATCCTCTTTCTTTACTCCCCAAGTTGTTGAAGGTTTGTCTCCCATATACAATTTTAATTCTCCGCCTTTTACAATCATCTCATGTGTGATGTACGATTTTGTATAGGGTTTTCCGTTGTATTCCGCTTTTTGGATATAGATATTTGAAGCACTGTTATTAACTGCATTTATCGTAAAAGAAACCTCTTTTGTATGATGAATTACGGCTGTGTTTACTAGCGGACTTCCCAAAACATAAATTCCGTTTGCTGGATTAACCGAATAAAATCCCATAGATGATAAAATATACCAAGCCGACATTTGCCCTAAATCTTCATTTCCGCATAATCCGTCTGGTTTTACAGAATAAAATTTATCATCGATTTCACGAATTAATTTTGCTGTTTTCCAAGGCTGGCCCACATATGCATACAAATACGGAATATGATGATTGGGTTCGTTTCCGTGTGCGTACTGACCAATCAAACCGCTGATATCTGGTGAAACATCCTCACCTTCTACTTTATCCGTCAATAAGAAAAGTGAATCTAGTTTGGCGATAAATTTTTCTTCGCTTCCAAATAATTCAATTAAACCGTACGGATCCTGAGGCACCAACCAAGTGTACTGCCACGCATTTCCTTCGACATAATCGTCTTTACGGTGCGCTGACGAAAGCGGATTAAATGGCGTTCTCCAATTTCCGTTGGTTAATTTGCCACGCATAAAAGTGGTTTCTTTATCAAAATACTGTTTGTATAAATTGGCTCTTTTGGTAAAGTAATTATAATCGTCTGTTTTGTTTAAAGATTTCGCCATCAAAGCAATACAATAATCATCGATTGCATATTCTAAAGCATTTCCAACCGATTCTAATAATTTATCGGCAGGAATATATTCGAGTTTTTGAACATAATCCATTCCGTCTCGGGTTTGCATTGCTGTTTTTTTGATGGCTTCGTAGGCTAAATTCGTATCGTAATCACGATATCCTTTTAAGTAAGCGTCAACAATAACGGCTATAGAATGGTTTCCGTTCATGGTATTGGTTTCGTTGCCCATTAAATGCCAAACGGGTAATCTGCCTTGCTGTTCGTAAATCGCCAGAAACGATTTTACAATATCATTGATTTTTTCTGGCTGCGTAATCGTATATAATGGATGCAAGCCGCGATAAGTATCCCAAAGTGAAAAAGTGGTGTAATTGGTAAAATTGGCTTTTTCGTAAACTTTTTTATCTGTTCCTCTGTAATCTCCGTTGGCATCATTAAAAATGGAAGGTGCAAACATGGTGTGGTACAACGAAGTATAGAAAACTTTCATTGTTTTTTCATCTGCTTTGATCTGAACTTTATTGAGTTCTTTGTTCCATTTTGAATCTGCTAATTTTACAACGGCATCAAAATTCCAATCTGGAATTTCTCCTTTTATATTGGCAGATGCATTTTCGGTACTTACTGGAGAAATTCCAACCTTTACTAGAACCTGTTTGTTTTTTAAGGTTTTAAAATCTAAAACCGCTTTTATTTTTAAGCCTTCTCCTTCCGTTCCTTTCACCATAGCAGTACTGTCATAAACCGCCATGTTGGTAATAGGTTCCGAAAATTCCATTGCAAAATAAACACGCTGATCTGAAGCCCAGCCTGTCGAATAACGATATCCTTCAATTTTGGTTTCGCTGATTTTTTTAATGAACGTTTTTACAGGTCTGTCCCAGCCAATTCCGTCAGCAAGATCAATTAAAATATGTGAATCGTTTGTGTTTTCGAAAGTGTATTTATGAAAACCAACTCTTTCGCTGGCCGTTAATTCGGCTTTGATTTTATATTTATCTAATAAAACACTGTAATATCCAGGTTTAGTTACTTCATTTTTATGAGAGAAAAACGAACCGTAACCGTTTACCATGTCTTCTTTTGTTCCCTTAATCAAACCGACTTTTCCGCTGACAGGAAGTACAAGAATATCATTTAAATCGCCAATTCCGGTTCCGCTTAAATGCGTGTGTGTAAAACCTAAAATGGTATTACTGGCGTAGTTATAACCGCTGCACCAATCCCAGCCTTCAAAAATATTCACGGGTCCTAACTGCACCGCTCCAAAAGGAACATTCGCCCCAACGAACACGTGACCGTGACCAGCAGATCCGATAACGGGATCGACGTATTGTGTGTAATTTGTCTGTATTTGTTTGTCTTTTTTCTTCTGTGAATTTATAGGATTCACAAAAATCAGGTTTAAAGCTAAAATGCCGCCAAGAACAATTCTATTGTATTTTTTAACCATTTTGTTTGTTTTTATAATTTCAATGTAAATCAATAATCAAAAAGATTTAAACGATTTACGTATTTTTTAATCACCTTGCCGAGACGCACTGCGGTGCGCCTCTACAGAAAACCTTTGTCAATTGTAAGAACCTCTCAATAAACAATAAAATCCAATTTTCATAAGGAGACGCACTGCGGAGCGCTCTACAGAAAACCTTTGTTCCTCTGCACATTTGCCCCTTTGAACCTCTTATTTATTTCTTTCTAAAACGTCAAACAAAGAATAAATCTTAATTTCAGATTTCGTTATTTTTCCTTCAAATGAAATTGTTTTTTCTTCTCCAGCAACTAAATCAAAATAATTGTCGCTCCATTTTCCTGTATATCCTTTGGCTGAAATGCAAATATATTTAGCCGCTTTTTCTGCTTTTAAGACAATTTTATTTCCTTTTATCTGCCAGCTTATTTTTGGATTTTCTAGTTTTAAATTTATCGGACGCGTCAAATCAATTTCTGGTTTTATATCATCTCTGTACGCTTCTTTTATGGCATACCAAGCAGCTTTCGGTTGTCGGTTCTCATAATCCGAAATACTCCAGCTTGCAACCGGCCAGCAGTCGTTTAACTGCCAGACTAAAGTTCCCATATTGTAAGGTGCTTTTGAACGGTGAATACCTACAATATTTTTTATGGAATAATAATGCATACACTGGCTCAAATAGGCATAATCCTCCAAATTCATCTTTTTTATTTTAGAGGCATCAATGAAATATCTACCGAGATAAGAGTCTAATTTTTCAAAACCTTTCCCTGCTTTTAAGTGTACTTTTAATACATCTGAATATAAACGACGGTCTTCTTCTGAAGTGAAACTTTCGACTGAAGCATAATTTGGGAAAGACAACATTCCATATTCGCTTACAAAACGTCCGGTTTTCGTATTGGTTTCTTCAATATCCTTCAATCCCCACCAAATTCCCCAATAATGACTGTCACCATTTGTAAAACTTTTTTCTTTAGACCAATGATACAAAGGCGATGAACTTAAATAAGGGCGTTTATCATCAACTTCTTTCACCCATTTCGGAATACTATCGTGAAACAAACGCGTATAATCTTTCCATAAACGAATAGAATCCTGCTTTGAGATTTTGAAGCTTTTCATCCAGCCCCAGTTTTTAAAAGCTTCATCTGATTCGTTATTGCCACACCACAAAACAATACTTGGATGATGACGCAGACGTTTTACTTGATATTGAACTTCTTTTTTTACATTATCAAAAAAAGCATCGTCTCCAGGAACCATTGTTCCTGCAAACATAAAATCCTGCCAGACGTTTATTCCGTATTTGTCGCATAAATTATAGAAATAATCATCTTCATAAATACCACCGCCCCAAACACGAAGCATATTCATATTGGCCTCTTTGGCTAAGGCAATTACTTTTTCATATTCTTTTTTGGTTACACGCGAAAGAAAGGCATCTGACGGAATATAATTCGCTCCTTTCATATAAACTGGTTTTCCATTAATCTTAAAATAAAAAGAGCGACCTAAACTATCAGGTTCTTGTATTAGTTCAATTTTGCGATTTAGAACGTATGGTTCTTCAGGAGTTTTTTCGTTATAAGCTTCTAATCGAGGAATTTTGGTAATGCCGCAGGTTGTAAATTTTGGTCCCCAATCCCAGCCAAAATGATATTGGGCTTTGCGTACATAAGCACGTGGATTGTCTGGAATGACAAATGGATACTCTTTTTTGGCCAATGAATCGACAACATTTTGTGCCGATTGAAATACGATCCGTAAATCGTTATTTCCTGATTTCAAAACTTTTTTAACATCAACACGCCATTGACGAAACATATTATTGGCTTTTAAAACCAGCTGATTGTTTACATATATTGAGGCATAAGTATCTAATCCGTCAAAAACTAATTCTGTGTTTTTCTTTTTTAGTATGGAAGCTGTTGCCTGAAAAGTTGTTTTGTATTCCCAATTTTTTCGTTCAATCCATTGCAGTTTTTTTTCATTGTCCCTATAAAATGGATCTGGTATTAATTTGTTCTTTAATAAATCAGTATGAATTTCTCCGGGAACGCTGGCCGGATACCATTTTTGAGTTTTTTCTTCTCGGTAACTCCAGTTATTTTTTAAATCAACATTCTGAGCCATAACTTTTGATGAAAAGCCAGCCAAAAAAATGCCAATTAAAAGATAGAGTTTTTTGTTGTAAATCATTGTATTGTATAACAGTTAAAGCTTTTTCTTAAGTACAAAAGAAAGAGCAATTTACTAATTTGGCAGTTAAGAGAAGGAACGGACGTACAATTATTCCTTCTCTTTGTTGGATTGTATTGACTGTTAATAACTCAAAAAATCTTCAGTAATATTTTTCCTTAATCTGCCATATCCTTTATTTCTATTTTGGTTTAATTTGTTTCTTTTTTAAACCGAATTATCAATACAATAAAACATTCCGATAATTTGGATTTGTGTTTCCTTTATGAAATCCCTTCTTTTTCAGCACTGCCACTCTTTGTCACTGCGAAAAAAAAGACATTCAATATTCTAAATCCTTTTCCTAAATGTTTTTTTAATTGATAAAAGATTTAAAAATAAGCCGGGTATCAGGTTACCCGACTTATTCTAACTAACCAACCTAATTTAAAAATTATTTATCCCACCAGATTCTAGTGGTCATTAAATCTAAACCTTGACGTTGAATGGCTTCTTTAAAATTAGCCGCATTGGTAATCAATTCTGACTGATCGTAAATTAATCTTCTTGGAATTGTACCGTTTGTTTCTCCAGTTGGATCATTTACAGGAACTAAAACTGGGTAACCTGTTCTTCTGTATTCTGAAAATGCTTCGAAACCATTGAATAACAATACAATCCATTTTTGAGTAATGATTTGTTCAATTTTTTGAGCTTCTGTTCCAGCAGATTTAAATGGATATGTTGTAATGTAAGTGTTATATTCTGCTGGTGTAACTGCAGGCACTTTATCGCCAAAAATCGTTAAAATGTTCATCGCTGCTCTTACTCCGTTTTCATAATACGTTTGTGCCGATCCGCCAACGTTCCATCCTTTTACAGATGCTTCTGCCAATATAAACTGAACTTCTGCAAATGACATAATCAAAGTTGGAGCATCTAAACGTAGTACTGTAGAGGTATTTGGATCTGAGAAAACTTTTTTATCTCCTCCTGGAAATTCTTTAGCATCATTTGCAAGTCCTTGCTGATTTGCAGGATTGTTATCGCCTGTCGCTTCAATTTTGGCATAAATTCTTAAACGTGGATCGTTTGTATTTTTCAATAAATCAATAAAAGTTTTACTGAATTTTATGTTAGATTCTCCTCCGTTCAAATCATTTCGTACCCATGAAGAAGTAATTGGATTGGTTTTAACTCCCGCTGGACCTGCATCGTGTTTTAAAACAAGACTATCATCGTTTGAAGTAAATACACCTTTTGAATACGCTTTTTCTACATATTCTTTTGCTTTCGCAGGATTTACTTTCGACAAACGCATAGCTACTCTTAACATCAGCGAGTTTGCTAATTTTTTCCATCTTGCCACGTCTCCTTGGTAATATAAATCGGCACTGCCTACAAAACCTTTTCCGGCATCTAAAGCTGTACCCGCTTCATCAAGTTCTTTTAAAAGGTCATTGTAAATCGCTTCCTGAGTATCATATTTCGGGTTGAAAATATTTCCGTTATATCCTTTTACAGCTTCAAAATAAGGAACTTCACCATACGTATCGGTTAACTTCTGGAAAAGAAAAACTTTCATAATACGACACGCCTGAATCATGTTTGAATTTTCAGGACCTTCTGGTATAACCGACATTAATTGGAAAATTTGATTTAAACCTTTTCCGTAGGTTTCTCCAAAAAGTGCCGCTGAATATTCAGAAGAATAGGTGTATTTTGAACCTGGTCCTCCTAATGAAGAAAAGTGCTGTACGATTTGTGCTGCGTATAAATTATTTCCTCTGGTGTTAGAGAAATCCTGCCCGTCTACATAAATCTCTGCTAATGTAAACATTGATTTTAAAGCTGGATCTGTTAATGCATTTGGATTCTTATTCATTTCTTCGAATCCTTTGTCGCATGAAGCCAATGTCAAAGCACCAACTACTGCAATACAAAATATTTTTATATATCTATTTTTCATCTTTACTAGTATTAGAATTTAACATTAAGTGTTAAACCATAGTTTCTGGTCAATGGCATAGAAGCTCTTTCCATACCTTGTGCATTACTATTTGAATAATTTGATTCAGGATCGATATTAGGAACTTTATCATAAATCGTCCATAAATTATGAGCAGAAAATGCTAAACTGATCGATTGAAATGGTGTTTTCTCTAAATACATTTTCGGGAAATTGTAAGCGAAAGAAATTGCTCTTAGTTTCACAAAGTCAGCATCGTAAACAAAGTTTGACGTAACATCACTATAACTTCTCCAGTAGTTGTATGCCGAAACTGTTTGATTAACAGCATTTCCATTTGCATCTTTTCCTGAAACAGCAATACCGCCTTCACGACCCGGAAGTGTAATTTCTGATAATCCGTAACGAGTTCCTAACTGATTGGTTGCTGAATAGATTTCACCTCCAAATTTGGCATCAACAAATACTGAAAGTGTAAAGTTTTTATATGAGAAATCATTTGAAAGTCCCATTGAAGTTGGCGCAACACCTTGTCCTGCAATGATTAGATTTCCTCTTAAGAATCTTCCGCTCGAATCTAAAATAATATTTCCTTGCGCATCTCTTAAATAATCGTAAGCTTTAATTACTCCAAATGGCTGTCCTTTTTCTAAAACTACGTTAGCTCTTCCATCTCTATTTCCTTCAAGAGATTTTGTGGTGATTTTATCCGAAAGGTTTAAAACTTCACTGTCATTATACGCAAAATTATATCCTACGCTCCAAGAAAAGTTTGGTGTTTTAATGGCTTTATAATTAATAGCAAACTCCACCCCTTTGTTTAAGATTTCACCCACATTGATTTTTGTTGTTCTATAACCAGAAGCCTGAGAAACGTCAGCATCGGTAATATCGTTTGTTGTTTTCTTGTAGTAAAAAGTCAAATCTGTACTTAATCGGTTATTGAAGAACGTGTTTTCAAAACCAAACTCAATAGTGCTTACGTTGTACGGTTTTAAAGTTCTATTTGGAATTGTTTCTCCGTTAACCCCTAAAATTGGCTGTCCTAAAGAATCTGTTTGTCCGTCAGGAATTGTATACGTCAATGCTAATGCATACGCTTCAGGAAGTGCTCCTCCTACGTTACCCCAGCCTGCTCTTAATTTACCGTAAGTAATCCATTCTGGTAATTTGATAATTTCAGAGTAAATTAAACTTGAACTTACAGAAGGATAAAAAGTTGTATTATTGGATGGATCTAATGTTGAGAACCAATCCTGACGTCCAGTTAAACTTACATACAAGAAATCTTTGTATCCAATATCAGCAGAATAAAAAAGAGAGTTTACTTCGCTTTCTGAGAATAATTTTTCTGTTTTATCGGGCTGTGTGTTGGCATAGAAATATTTGAAGGGAACAATAAAGTTGTTTCCTTTCATTTTGATACCGCTGTAACGGTTGTGCTGACGGTTGGCACCAATGAAAGCATCAAGTGAAAGATTTTTTACAATATCGCCTTTGTACCCTAAAAATCCTGAAGCATTTACCTCAGAACGAGTTTCGATTCTGTTTTCGATAGATCCACCCGGACTGTAATTAATTCCTGTAGGTTCTATTTCAGTATATTCATAATTAATATCATCAATTCCAAGCACAGCTTTTGCATAAATCTTATCTGTAATGTTGTAGTTTACTTTTGCAGAACCAATAAAGCGCTTTCTAAGATCATCATTTAAGGGTGATTTTGTAGCGAAATATGGATTTGTGTGGTATACATTTGCACCTAAGAAATCTTCTTCACCTCCGTTTGAATCATACGGGTTGCTCAACCATCGAATATCACTTCCTGGTGTCATGAAAGTAGTTGGGAAAGAAGGGTTTCTTGGAGAATCGTTTAGATAAGGTCTGTTATGACTTTTCTCTGAAATATATTGGGCATTGCTCTCAATACTGATTCTTTTATTTGGAGCCGAATTCAAACTCAAAGCCACGTTATTTCTTCCGAAAGTCGTTCCCGGCATAATCGATTCATCTTTAGTATTTCCGAAAGACAATCTGAAGTTTGTTGTTTCATTTCCACCAGAAATTGCCAATGTATTGCTGAAAGAATATCCAGTTCTGTAGAAATTTTCAACATTGTCTTTTCCATAAGGTTTGTATGGTCTTGTAGCACCATCAAGTGATAATGAACTTGTTCCGTCATATTTATCACCCCAAGCAAAATAATACGAATCTCTTAATTCTTGTAAGTTCGTAAATCTTTTAGGTACACCGTTTGCATCTGGCGCTCCAGCACCGTACTGATCCTGCCAGTTTAATAAACTTGCTGGTGTATTAAAAGTTGAGTTTGTACTGAAATCTACTCCAATTCCTGTTCCGTTTTTCCCCTTTTTAGTTGTAATCAAGATAACACCATTTGATCCTCTGTATCCATAAAGAGCAGAAGCAGCACTACCCTTTAAAACTGAAATCGAAGCAATATCGTCTGGGTTGAAAGATGACATACCATCACCTTTATCGGCACCTCCCCACATTCCGGCATTTCCTTGCTGTGTATTGTCAATAGGGATTCCGTCTACAACATACAACGGCTGGTTCAGTCCAGATGCCGAAGTAGCTCCACGAATTACAACACGGCTTGAACCTGATGGTCCAGTTACTGGCGCAGAAACGTTAACACCGGCAATTTTGCCCTGCAAAGCATTTCCTAAGTTGATTTCTTTATTTTTAGTCAGTTCCTCGCCTTTTAATTCTCCAACGGCGTATCCCAGACTTTTCTTTTGTTTTTTTACTCCAAACGAAGTTACCACTACGTCTTTTAATTCCTGTCTGTTTTCAATTAATACAACAGAAACTCTTGTTTCATTCTCCTGAAGCACTACTGATTTGGAATCAAATCCAATAGAAGATACATTCAGAGTAACTTTACCTTCGGGAACATTCATTCTAAATCGCCCTTCGGCATCTGTAATAGCACTAAATGGTTTTCCCTGAACTTCTACCGTTGCGGCAACAATTCCCTTGTTTTCTGCATCAGCTACTATACCGGTTATCAATCGATTTTGCGCTACAGCACTTAAGCTGCTCAGCAATACCAGTCCTAACACTGCTAATATTCGTTTCATAAGCATTCTTTTTGGTTATTTGTTTTTGATTTGTGTTTGTGTTTGTGTTTGTGTTTGTTTTTTTTCTGCTTTAAATAATTAATAAAATTTGAACTTGATTCTCAATAAAAACCTTTTCTAAAGTGTGAATGATTCTCTAAAAAACACTACTGTATATGGGCTTTATTATTTTTATAAGCTTTGAAATTTAGAAGTGTAAATCCACTAAAATCAAGGCTTTGTTTTACTAAAACGTTTTAGTAAAATGAGCAAAAAAAAGCCGTAACTTCTTTTCTCATTTCTTTATTTTTTTTCTGCTAAATGATCTGTAAACTTAAACCGACTCTCTCACAATTAAAGATCCTTTTTTGAGCACTTTTTCGACTTTAAAATCTTCCAGACTTGTCATTTGACTCATTAACAGCTGAATCGATTTAACAGCTATTTCTTCTATGGGCTGGGCAACAACTGAAATGGTCGGTGTATACATTTTAAAACTATCGTGATCGTCAAAACTAATCACGGCTATATCATCGGGAATTTTATATTTCAAACTTTTAAAAGCTTGAAGACCTGCAAGACCTAAATAATTTGCCAGAAATAATACGGCATCAATTTCTGGTCTTTCCTCAAAAAAACGTATGATCGAATCGATTCTGTTTTTTTCATTACTGTGATAATCCAACAGCAGTGTATAATTTTCGTTATACTTTCCTTCCTCCTTCAATGCTTCGACGTAACCTTTTTCACGTAATTTCATCTGAATCATTCCAGATTTATTATTTACCACTGCAATGTTTTTATATCCTTTCTCAAGTAAAAATTTCACTGCCGCATACGACCCTTCGTAATTATCCATCACGACGTGGCTTACTTTTTGGTTGGCAAAATAACGGTCGATCAGTACCACCGGTTTTTGTATTTTTAAAAGATGGCTTATTGTTTTCTCTAAATTTTTAGTGGGTGTAATAATAAAACCTTCAACATTGGCTTGTAAAAGACTCTGCACTAATTCTTCTGAACGGTTATTATCATCACCTGTACTACAATAAAAAACTCGATAATCAATACTTTTCGCTTCATCTTCAATTACCCGTGCCAAGTCAGCAAAGAACTGATTTGAAATATCTTCAACAATTAGCCCAATAGATCTGGTTTTTCCAGTTCGCAGACTACTTGCAATCATACTGGGTTTGTATTGTAATTTTTGGGCAACATCCTGAACTTTTTTAATAACCGCAGGACTGATTGCCATTTTTTCGCCCTTTCCATTGATTACAAAAGATACGGTCGATATCGAAACCTGCGCTTTTGTAGCAATATCTTTAATTGTAATCTTTTTCATCGGGTATATAAACTATAAGTGGATATTTTATTACATCGCAAATATATGCAAACCAAACTTACAAAATCGTTTTAGTAAAATTTATTTTTAATTAAATGTTATTTTTATGCCAAAATAAAGTGAAATTATCAATAAATACAGGTTTTTACGCTCTTATTGTCATTTTGACTTTTTACAGCGTTTCTATTGGTTTTATGCAGATTTGATGGGTTTTTGATGTGGAAGTTTGCATATTCAGCAATATTCATTTTAAAAAAAAATGCCAAAAAATTATATTTCTTGACATACTAATGACATCTAAATAATCATAATTTTATATGCCTGCTGACCAATAAAAAAGCTTCAGGTTTTAAAAAATCCTGAAGCTTTTTTATATGCTTATGCGTTGAAATAAAGTTTAAATTACGCCCATTTTCTGCATTAAGAAAGTGGCACTTTTATTTTTACAAATACCGTTTCGAAGTTTGTAATCAAAGTATAATTCATTATTTTGAATTTCGACTTCAAAACACTGATTGGTTAAAATATCTGGATACTCATTAGTGGTTAGACAAACTTCAATATCGTGTGTAGCAATCGCACCAACTGCCTTTTTTGCAATGATTTTTTTCACGACTTCAATAGTTCCGTTTCGTTTGTCATCAGAATTTGTTCCTCTCAAAATTTCATCCAGAAGAACAAAAGCGGGACGTTCTTCCAAAACATCCATAATTTGTTTTAAACGTTTAATTTCAGCAAAGAAATACGACTCGCTGTCGGCCAAAGAATCCGATAATCGCATTGAAACTAAAACTGGAAGTGGATGTATTTTAGCTTCTGAAGCACAAACAACTGAGCCAATTCCGCCTAAAACCATATTAATTCCAAGACTTCTTAAAAAAGTACTTTTTCCAGACATATTCGAACCTGTTAAAATCATATAAGATTGCGGGTAAAAACCAACAGTATTCCCTACCCTGCCATTCGGGTTTAATAACGGATGACTCAAGTTTTTAAATCCGATTTTAAAGTCTGAATTGATTTCTGGGAAAACAAAATCAGGATTATTATAGGCTAAATTGGCAAGACTGTTCAAGGCTTCAAATTCACCTAAAATATTAATCCAGTTTTCAAGTTGATCAGAATAGTCCTTTTTCCATTTTAAAAGTGCTCTAAGAACATGCAGATTGAACAAGAATGAACCGTTAAAAACAATTGCAGTTACAAAATTGCTTATGGTATCCATTCTTGAAAATAATTCTGATAATTGTTTTAAATGTGAACTTGCCGACTCGTTTTTAAAAACAAGCTGTTTTTGAAGTGTAATTAATTTTTCTGATTCAAAGTTTTCAGATTCTATTTTCTGAACTAATAAACTATACTGTTTAATGATTTTGTCGACATTATCTGCTTTTGCAATTTCAGATTGAATTCGTTTTAAAGCTCTTCCTAAAACAGCAAGATTAGCAATAAAAATATACGTTAAATACGATAAAAAAATGGCTTTTGAAGTAATGAAATAAGCTGCTAAAACACCAAAAAAAGCGGTTGGAAGAATAATAGATAGTGCAGTTAAAACTTTAGGTAAAGAATTGTTTTGAAATGATTTCCAATGTACTATAGAATCATAAGCATTTTTTGTGTCAGAACTGACAATGGCAAGGGATTGAAAATCCTGGCGCCAATCAATTTTATTTGCTAGTTCAGCAATGGCTTTTTGATTTTTTAAAATTTCGCCGTTTGCAAATTGATGCAAT
This sequence comes from Flavobacterium endoglycinae, assembly GCF_017352115.1. Lineage (NCBI taxonomy): Bacteria > Pseudomonadati > Bacteroidota > Flavobacteriia > Flavobacteriales > Flavobacteriaceae > Flavobacterium > Flavobacterium endoglycinae. Next base: position 5,158,322 of record NZ_CP071448.1, on the reverse strand, counting down.
AATGTATGAGCTAACGTCTTTTTTCCAATAAAAGTTGCGGTTCGATTTAGATTTTGAAATAAAGAATGTTCTCCAAAAATATCGAGATCATAAGCGTAGGGATGATGGAAATCGTTAAACTCGATTCCGTTTTCAAATGACAATTTTTCTCTTTTCAGATAAGCGATTTCGTCTTCGTTTATTTTCAAGATTGCTTTTGTCAATTCTCTCTTAAATGAAAGTCTGGAATGTACTCTCATTAAAAAAAGAAAACCAGCAAAAGATAGAAAAGCAAATCCGGCGTAGCTTATTTCATTAGTCTTGATGTAATAAAACAACATTGACAAACAAAGAAATATGCTTAAAAGCCTTAAAATACTAATGCTGTTGTATCTTTTACTGATTTCTGTATATGTTTTCGAAAAATGTTCGACTTTACTTTGGTAGATATCCATTTTAAATTTTTAATGAATCGCAAATATAAGTTTTACACTTTCAAAATAAGAATTACTTCTATCCGATTTCTAACTTTCATGCATTACCAAAACTGGAATCGAAACTTCTTTGGCAATCTTTTTACTGAAACTTGTATCAAAAATGGATTCAAAGAATGATCTTTTATGCGTAATCGTTGTTAAAATATCAATGTCTTTATAGAGAATAAAATCAAGAATAGTTTCTTTAACTTCATCACTTGGAAGAACTAAAAATTCTACATTATCAGCAGAAAATTCTCTTTCCCATTCTTTAATGGTTGCGTCAGAAACATCAGTTCCAGAAGATCTTACGTATAAACTTTTGACTTTGGCATCCGTTTTTTTAGCAATTTTCAAGATTCTGCGAAGAACTTCTTTGTCTTTTTCACGGTAACGTGTTGTAAAACCAATCGTTTTGATTTTCTTAAATTTAGCGTCAACTGGTACACACAATACAGGCACTTTTACTTCTGAAATCACCGAATTTGTATTAGATCCTGTGAAAAACTTCGTCCAGTCTGAGGCACCTGTGGTACCCATGATAACAAAATCAATCTGGTCTTCTTCCACTGCATTTCGAAGGTTATAAATGAGGTCGCCATCCATTAAACGGTGTTTTATTACAATATCATCAAGCTTTCTTTCGGCAGCAATAGTTCGGAGTTTCGGAATTTCGTCTTTAAACATTTCAAATTTCGCGAGTTCGATTGAACTGTAAATTGAAGCGTAATTTTCTGGAAAAAACTGACTGTCATAAACCGGAATCTCAAATGTATGAAGTAAAACCAGTTCGGCTTTGACAATTTTTGCAAATTCTAAAGCATGTACAAAGGCATTTGTAGCGGCTTCAGAAAAGTCTGTAGGGAATAATATCTTTTTCATTTTATTTCAGATTATAGGTTTCTTACTCAAATTTAATCATTCTAAATGCAAAAGAAACTGACAATTATCAGGATTTTAACACTTAATGATTTCTTAATAAAGTTACGGATAATTCTGAAATTTAACCAGATTCAAGGGCTTTATCACGTTATTCCTTTTTCATACCTTTGCAGCATGATAAATCAAGATTCTATAGTTGCATTGGCCACACCGTCTGGAGCGGGAGCTATTGCTATCATCCGTATCTCGGGAGCTGAAGCAATTTCTATTGGAAATTCGGTTTTTAAATCCATCAAAAACAAGGATTTAACCAAACAAAAAACGCATACACTGCATTTAGGTCATATTGTTGATGATGCTAAAATTCTGGATGAAGTTCTCGTTTCGGTTTTTAAGGGGCCTAACTCCTATACTGGTGAAGATACGATTGAAATTTCCTGCCACGGATCTACTTACATTCAACAGCAGATTATTCAATTGTTATTGAGAAAAGGTTGTAGAATGGCTGATGCAGGAGAATTTACACTAAGAGCCTTTTTGAACGGAAAACTAGATTTATCGCAGGCAGAAGCTGTTGCTGATTTAATTTCTTCAGATAACGAGGCTTCTCACCAAATCGCCATGCAACAAATGCGCGGCGGATTTAGTAATGAAATTGCCAAATTACGCGAAGAACTTCTGAATTTCGCTTCTCTTATAGAGCTTGAACTGGATTTTGCCGAAGAAGATGTAGAATTTGCAGACCGCACTCAGTTTCATGAATTATTAAACCGAATTGAATTTGTTTTAAAACGTCTGATTGATTCTTTTGCGGTTGGGAATGTTATTAAAAACGGAATTCCAGTCGCTATTGTTGGCGAGCCGAATGTAGGTAAATCTACTTTATTGAATGCTTTGCTTAATGAAGAGCGTGCTATTGTTTCTGACATTGCAGGAACAACGCGTGATACAATTGAAGACGAACTTGTAATTGGTGGTGTTGGTTTCAGATTTATTGATACGGCTGGTATTCGCGAAACTAAAGACGTTGTAGAAAGCATTGGAATTAAAAAAACATTTGAAAAAATAGATCAGGCACAAGTGGTCATTTATCTTTTTGACGGTTTGAAATTCAAAACTTCAAGCTCAGAATTTGTTTCGGAAATTGAACAGATTAAAAATAAGTATCCGTTGAAACCCCTGATTATTGTAGTCAACAAAAAGGATATTTTATCCGAAGAAGAAGTTTCGAACATTACCAGTCAGCTTGCTGATTTAAATGCAATACTGCTTTTAATTTCGGCAAAACAAAAAATTGGTGTTGAAGATTTGAAAAACCAGCTGCTTTCATTTGTAAATACAGGAGCGCTTCGAAATAACGAAACAATCGTTACGAATACAAGACATTATGATTCTTTACTTAAAGCGCTTGATGAAATTCAAAAAGTAAAATTTGGTCTTGAAACAAACCTTTCAAGTGATTTAATTGCATTGGATATTAAAGAAGCTTTATACCAATTTGGCTTGATTACTGGTCAGGTTTCTAATGACGAATTACTGGGAAATATCTTCGCTAATTTCTGCATCGGAAAATAGAATCGTAAATTTAGAATGCTTACCTAAATCAAGTTCTATTTTTTTGCTTTTTGTCATAGTAACAGTAACTTTAGCTATAGTTCTTTGATTAGAATATTGCGAAAGTATACTTTGTCTCCGTGATCTTGTAGCGCTATCCTTCCTTTTTTAAAGGTTCCAAATTCAGGCCATCCTGCAAATTTACTATCTGCAATGCGCTTTTGAAAAGCCGCGTCCCAAAGCACTGTTTCTACTACAATAACTCCATTTAGGATAAAAGTTAAGTTTCCATTCTTGCTGATAATTTCAGCTGTATTCCATTTACCGGTTTCTCTCACTGGTTCTGATCTGCTCTGGATTAAATCGTACAAATCTCCTGCGCGGTGTTTTTTAATTTTACCATCAGGATGGGTTTCATTATCAAGGATCTGCATTTCCAAACCGGTACTATATGTATTTTGATATTTTTGCGCATCTTCGTTGATATAAAAAATAATTCCGCTGTTACTGCCTTTTTCTGTTTTCCAATCTAATTTTAAATGGAAATTTTGAAATTCAGCATCCGTTACCAAATCTCCGCCCTGCCCATTAACTGCCGCTTGAGGATCAAAATAAAGTATGCCATCTTGTGCTTTCCAGCCTGATCCTGCAGTATTTTTTCCGTAGGAATGCCAGCCAGCTGTTGATTTTCCATCAAAAAGAGCTTTAAAATCTTTTTGTGCCTCAATTGTTCCTATACATATTAAACTTATTAGGACTGCTAACTTTTTCTTCATTTTTATAATTCTTTATTTATTACTAACTATTTAATTATTTCTTAAAAGTTTCTTTTGATACAGCTCCTATATTTAAAACTGCTTTTCTATTATAAAGATCCTAAAAAACATTGGTAATACATACTTTTACATAACACAAAAATCTGCTAGTGTGTATCGAGTTCTACTTCACCTCCATTTTTAAAAAGGTCATGCGAAATAAAATAGCTATTGTTTAACTTTCCATTGATCTTGATAGCTTTCAGATTTCTTCTTTCTGAGTTATTTCTAATTCTGAGCTTTTTCCAAGATGGCATGATCCAAACCACCTCCTTAAAAATTGGAACGGTAACAAGGTATTCTGGATCAGCTGGTGACAGCGGATATAGTCCTAACGCACCAAATACATACCAAGAAGACATTTCACCAGCATCATCCATTCCGGACATGGCTAATTTTTCAGGCCCTATTCCGTACATGGTTTTCAAAATTTCGTCAATCCTTTTTTGTGATTTTTCAGGTTTATCTACAAAATAATACGAAAATGGCGCTTCGTGATCTGGCTGGTTTCCATGACAGTATTGGCCAATAAAACCTGAAAGATTCCAAGCAATATAATCTGGATTCCACGGTTTGGTAAAAAACTCGTCCAATTTTTTTTCAAAAGCTTCTGCTCCTCCATACAAATCAACAAGTCCTTTCATATCATGAGGCGCAAAAAACGAAACCTGCCATGCATTGGCTTCGCGGTACATATATTCATAATACGGAAATTCAGGATTAAAAGGAGTAATCCAATTGCCATTTTCGAGTCTGCCACGCATAAAGGCTGTTGATGTATCAAAAACATTTGCATAGTTTTTTGAACGTTTCATCAGGTCATTAAATAACAGTTAAATGAAAAGCTGTAAATTATATAATCAGCCTTCAAAAAATATATAAAACATTAATAAACAGTCTTTTGTAACTTACATATTAATTTTATAGGTCATGAAAGCTACCAAAATGCCCATACCTCGTAATGAAGCGCAGCGTCTTGACGCCTTAAAACGTTATAACATTCTGGATACGCTTCCCGATAACGCCTTTGATGATGCTACAGCCCTTGTGTCCTACATTTGCGGAGTTCCGATTGCTTATATATCCTTTATCGATGAGAACCGTCAATGGTTTAAATCTGAAACTGGACTGGGCGTCTCTCAAGTGCCAAGAGAAATCACCTTCTGCCGGTATACAATCATGGATTCCAAATTGGTTGAAATTCCCGATACTCTCCTCAGCGAACGTTTCAAAGATGATCCCAATGTAACAGGCGGTTTTAAAATACGTTTTTACGCAGGAGTTCCTCTTACCACTCCTGATGGCTATCATATTGGCGTGCTTTGCGCAGCAGATCATGTACCTAAAAAACTTAATGCGAGGCAGCGCAGTGCGCTTAAGATTGTGGCTCGCCACGTAATCAACACTCTGGAACTCGAAACCAAAAACAATGAACTTGCCAGTCAAAAAAAAATAGCCGAACGCGCCGTGGCAGCTAAAGAAAATTTTCTAGCCAATATGAGCCACGAAATCAGAACACCGCTGAATGCTGTTATCGGATTTACGGAACTTCTGGCTGGCACCAAACTCGACCAGCAGCAGCGCATATTTGTGCAAGATGTGCAGACGGCTGGAGAAAACCTGCTGTTGATTGTTAATGATATACTCGATCTTTCTAAAATTGAATCAGGAGGACTTACACTTGATATACAGCCTTTTAATCTCAAAAAAGCACTTCGTCATGTTTATGATTTACTCAAGGTCAAAGCCGTTCCTGAGGTAGAATTCAACCTATATCTCGATGCAGAACTTCCTGAAATGGTTTCTGGAGATCAAGGAAGACTCAACCAAATACTGGTCAATCTGGCAGGAAATGCACTGAAGTTTACCAGTGAAGGCGAAGTGACGATTTCGGTCAAAAAAACTGGAGAAACACACGACGCTTATCAGCTCCGTTTTTCGGTAAAAGATACAGGGATAGGTATTCCCCAAGAATACCTTGATACGGTTTTTGAACGTTTTACTCAGGCCGAGGAAAGCACCACACGAAAATTTGGAGGCACTGGACTTGGTCTTAATATTGTTAAACAGCTTGTAGAACTGCATGATTCCCAGATACAAGTTAAAAGCCGCGAGGGATACGGCTCGGAATTTTTCTTTACAGCTTCTTATAAAAAAGCCTCGTTTGAGGAAGAGCAGCGAGAAAGCAAACCCGTAAACGACTTGGGAAGACTCAGTATTCTGCTCTGTGAGGACAATAGACTGAATCAGAAACTCGCACAGAATGTTATTGAAAGTTTCGGATTTGAAATTGATACTGCTGAAAATGGCGAACAAGGAATAGAATTACTATCGCACAAGAAATATGATTTGGTGCTGATGGATCTTCAGATGCCGGTAAAAGACGGTTACCAAACCACAGAATATATCCGCCGTGAGATGAATAATCCTATTCCCATTATTGCGATGACGGCGCATTCGCTTGCTGGCGAACAAGACCGCTGCTACAAAGCCGGAATGGACGGTTATGTGCCAAAACCGTTTAAACAGCATGAACTGCTTCAAGCTATTAAAACTGCCGTGAAAAAAGAGAGCCGCAATTTACAGCGTCCAAAGGCAGATTTATCCCAAATAGAAGAAACGGATCGAATTAAACCAGGCTGGAAAAAAGAAGTGACAAGCCAGTTTATCGAAAAGGCACCCATAGAGCTTAAAGAATTGCAGAGCGCTGTAAAACGAAATGATTTCGAAACAGTGCTGCAAACCGCAGAACAGCTCCAACTATGGCTTCATCTCTTTCTTCTGGAAAGTCTCAGCGAAAATCTGCGTGCTGTTGAAAGAGAAGCTATCGGAAGAAAATTTACAGCCGAAACAGCCGATCATCTCGATATACTGCACTGCTGTATTCTTGAAATTATAAAAGATCTCAAAGGGAAGTAAAAAGACAGTCTTTTCTGTAAATTGAAATCATTTTTCTGTAAAAACTGCTACCTTTTATTACAATACTCTAATTAAATTTTTTTAAAGTTCAAATTCTCAATTTTAACACAATTATGACAAATAATAAAAAATTAAACAATAGTGTTAAATTAACATTTAAATTTTCTTTTTTCGTGTAAAATTTCATACCTTAATGTAATATTTGATCGACCAAAAGCAAAAAACACCGATATACTGCTTAAAAGGGCACTACAACTTTTAAGTTTTGTTTAGACTGCAGCTAACCATTATCATGTTTTTTCTTCTGTCTTTCGAATTAATCTCAATATTTAAATTGCAGCTATAGAAAAAAACTACTTTAATAAATTTTAATTTTTTATTTATTGCAGAGGCACTTTACAGTGTCTCCGGTTTTCTACATCTGTTATCTAAAATTTGAGAAGCAAATAGTGGCACTCAGCCTATTTTTTAAATTTTAATTATCAAATTATGAAAAAGCTTTTCTTTTCATTCATACTGCTTTTAGCTGCTCAGTATGTTATTTCATTAAACTCAAATCCATTTTTATCTAAGCCCTTACTAAAGGAAAACGCATTCTTAAAATTTAAAGACCCAGCTCCCGAATTTAAAAGTGCATTAGAAGTGGAAAGACACCGTGTATGGCTTAATCTGACCAATCCCGAAGGCCTATTTAAACAGCTGCTCATAGGATATATTACAGGAGCAACCAATGGATGGGACCATCAATATGATGCCCCTACTATCGACGGTAATGTATATGCCGATTTTTACAGTATTAATGAAGATAGAAAGCTGGTAATTCAAGGCCGTGCCGTGCCCTTTGATCCATCAGATATTGTTCCGCTTGGCTACCGATCATCCATAATAGGAAACCTTACCATTTCTATTGACCATGCAGATGGTATTTTAGAAACACGGGATATATTTCTAAAGGATAAAGTAACAGGAAAACTGCACAATCTGAAAAAGGGTTCTTATACCTTCTCTACTCTCGCAGGGGTTTTTCAAGATCGTTTTGTACTGTTTTATGATCCAGATATCAAATTAGGAATGAACGATGATGTGAAAAATAATTTACAGCCTCTTTTTGTCACTTCAAAAGATAAAGTGATCAGTCTAAAATCTGAAAGTGCACCTTTACAGGAAGTTGCTGTTTATGATATTTCGGGAAAAATTCTTTTCAGCAGCCAAAAGATCGGAGCTCCGCAGCTCGAAATCAATTCCATTGACTCAGGAAGCCAGATTCTATTGGTTAAGACCACTTTAGAAAATGGTCTTGTAATGACTAGGAAAGTGCTATTCTAGCTTTTATGATCCTAAAAATTACGCATACCGATTAAAGTTTCTGTTCTACTGTGTTAAAACAGTAAACTAAACTAACAGGAAACTTATTTTTGTATGCCAACAAATTATAGTTCATTTTGTACCGCTTATAATTTGGGAAATATCTGAATGTAACCATAAAATGAAACTTCTATAGAGCACAAGGTTTACTTCTTCTTAAACCTTGTGCTCTATTTTTTTATGAATAAAAAAACAGTTGTTCCTCGTTGTCCCTATCTGATCTGTAAATCCCATAATGATTTATTACATAGATTTGTTAGATTTGTTAATTCCAGAAAATGAGAGAACCTATTTATTCTACTATTGGAAATTAGATTGAGTATTTGCCGACATAAAAAACTAAAAAATGAAGTTTAAAACGAAATTAATCGTATTTGTAATAGCCGTTCAATTGCCGGCTATTTTATCTGCACAATCAAAACAACATCTGGTTACAGTCACTTCTCCAGATAAAAAGCTTGAAGTTCAAATTCAACAAACCAGCGCAAATACCATAGAATATAATTTTAGGGCTGATAATCAGGTACTGATAAAACAAAGCAAACTTGGACTCGAATCTGCAAATACCATCCATTGGAATAAAGTCAGCAGTTCGTCTGTAAAAAGTGTTTGGAAACCAATTTGGGGTAAAAGAAAAAATGTTCCCGATAATTACAATCAAATTATAATAGATCTTACACTCTATCAAATTAAAGTAAGAGTATACAATGATGGAATGGCTTTTAGATATGAAGGATTAGCTTCAGAAAAAGAACTAACAGAATTCAATTTTGCGGCCAACTATTCAGCTTGGTATTATAATGGGGAAAGACATAATATAGGTCCTGAAAAATTAAATGAAGCAGCTGATATTCGAAAGCCTGTTATGGTTATCAAAGCAGCAGAAAATAGTTATATGGCCGTGCATGAAGCTGATCTCGAAAGCGGTGAGCCTTTACTTTTGCAGCCGCAAAAAGGAACTACTTTATTTTCCGTGCCTTCTAAAAATGCTAAAGCATGGAGAGTAGTGATGTATGGAAGGAGTCCAGGAGAATTAACGGATTCTCATTTAATTGAATTACTTAATCCCGAACCCTCTAAAGGAGCAGATTTTTCATGGGTAAAACCCGGTGTAGCTGTATGGGACTGGCGTATTGATGGTGCGCAAGCTGATGGCTTTAAATATGAAATGTCACTAGAATCGTGGAAACGCATGATCGATCTGGCATCTGCAAATGAAATGAAATCGTTAGTATTAGACGCCAACTGGTATGGGGAAGAATTTAACAAAGAGTCCGATCCTTTAAAAGGTGGTAAAGTACAGCAGGTACATCAAATCATTGCGTATGGAAAACAAAAAAATGTAGGTGTCTGGCTGTATTTAAATGATGTTGGAGGAAAAAATTATCCTTTAGAAAAAACATTGAAACAATATGGAGACTGGGGAGCGGCCGGTGTAAAATATGGTTTTATGCAGGGAACGCCAGAGCAAAAAAACATACATACACAACTTATCACAAAACTTTGTGCGGAAAACCATTTAATGGTTGATTTTCATGATGATCCGGTTCACCCTTATGGACAAATGAGAACTTGGCCTAATGCAGTTACGCGAGAGTTTTGTCAGGCGCAATCCGATGCACGCAGGGTATTTGAGCCCAAAACATTTGTAACCTCTGTCTTTGTCAACATGGTAGCGGGACCTATTGATATGAACAATGGTACCTTCGATATGGAACAGAAAGGAAGAGTCGACAATCCAATGCCGGTACCTTCTACCATTACAGCAGAAGCGGCACGCACACTTATAACCTTTTCTGGCGCAACCATTATTCCTGATATTCCTGAAAACTACAATAAATACCCTGAATTATTAACTTTTATACGTGCACAAAAACAACCTTGGCAGGAAAGCAAAACAATCAGCGGGGAAATTGGACAGTATATTGTGATGGCACGTCAGGCTGTAGATGGAAACTGGCTGATAGCCGCAGCCACAAATGAAGATGGCCGTTCGCTCCGTATTCCTCTAACAGTATTAGGAAAAGGCACTTACAAAGCAATGATTATTCAAGATGGAAAAGACGCCGATTTCAGAAGCAACAAAGTGAGTCATGAAACCATTTCCAAAGAAGTGACCAGCCATGACTTTATTGATGTTACACTTGCGCCAGGTGGAGGAGCTTGTATTTTATTACAAAAAGAAAAATTGTCCTTGAAAAAGTAAACGGTTTATTTGAAAAAGTATATTTCGAAACTAAACCTTGTAAATAGAATAGTAACTACCCAAAAGTGAAATTAATTTTTACATGCATTAGTACCTTTTTACGGCTCATGTGTAAGTATTAACTAATTTCTAATGATGCTTTCTTTTATTTTAACAAAATAATAGCCATTATTTTGACCAAAATCTTCAAAATCATGCGTAATATTTGAAAAATTATCCAATTAACTGATAAAAGTTATAGATTTGCTATAAAAACACAAGCAATTCTATTCCTTTAATGGAAAATACCACCACAGATATTTCTTTATGGCAGCAGATTAAAAAAGGTGACATTACCGCCTTTGAAAATCTGTATGATAGTTATGCTGATGTTTTATTAACTTTTGCACTTCAATATACAAATGAAGCATCAGAAGCTCAAGATGCTGTACATGATGTTTTTTTAGATCTCTACCGCTATAAAAACAATCTTTCTGATCCTGTAAATGTAAAATCTTATCTTTTAAAAATTACCCAGAGAAATATTTTGCGTAAGAACAAAAGCAGAGAAAAGTTATTTATATATGATGAAGACCATCAGCAGAAAGCTTTAGAAGAAACTTCATTTGAACAAACCTTAATCGAAGAGGAAAAAATTTTAGAATTAAATTCAAAATTGGCTTTTGCAATGCAGGACCTTACCGAAAAACAGCGCAAAGCTTTGTTTTACCGATTCAATGAAAACAAACCATACGAAGAAATTGCTTACATCTTAGATATATCTGTCGAATCATGCAGAACATTGATTTACAGATGTTTAAAAGAATTGCGAAAAAAACTTTAAAAAAAGGTTATTTTTTTTGTCTATGTTTTTAGAGAAACGTTCTCTATATAAATATACACCCCAAAAAAAATAATCAGGATGCAAATTAATTTTAGACAATTATCAGATGAAGAAAAAAAATCCACAAAGGAAAAGATTCATCATGGATTAATTGAACTCCAAAGAAAAGAAGTCCGCCGCAATAGAAACAAAAAACTTTTCACAGTACTTTCCTCAGCAGCTTGTCTTTTGTTGGTGACATTTTTTGTGTTCTACAATACATCCGATTCTAAAAGTAGTCCACAATCAGATTTGGAACGTTTTGCTGAAACACAGCCATCGATAGATTCAAATAGCAATTTAGATAATGTCTCGCTTATTTTGCAAGACCAGAAAACTATAGCAGTACAGGACAGTTCTGTTATCAGTTATGGAAAAAATGGCACAAAACTAACTGTTGGAACACAAACCATTAATACAAGCCCTACTAGTTCTTCTTTTAATACCGTTAGAGTTCCGTACGGCAAAAGAACACAGATCGTGTTGAGCGATGGAACAACAGTATGGCTCAATTCAGGTTCATCCTTAATTTATCCAACCCAATTTGATGGATCAATCCGTGAAGTATATTTAAACGGTGAAGCAGCGTTTGATGTAAGTCATAACAAAGCAAAACCATTTTTTGTAAAAACAAAAGAATGTAATGTACGCGTTTTGGGAACGGTTTTCAATGTGAGTTCATATGCAGAAGACCAAACTATTCAAACAGCATTATTGCAAGGAAAAGTTCGAATTACCTACAATAAAAAAGGATTCATGAGCAATCAGGAACTTCAGCAAGACTTAACGCCTGGAATGATTGCTACAATTGATAAAGATACAAAACAGCTCAAAGTTGAACGAAAAGATGTTGCCTCAATATTGTCGTGGAGAGATGGTTATTTTACCTTCAAAAGCCAATCTTTAGGAACTATTTTAAACAAACTTTCAAAATATTATAAAATAGAATTTATAAAAAGTGCCCATTTAAACCTTGACGCTAATTATTCGGGATCATTAGCTTTAAATGAAAACCTTAATTCGCTGGCAAGCACATTATCCAGTATTACCAATAACAGCTGTACTGTTAACGCCAACCAAAGAACTATTACAATCAAATAAATAAAAAATCAATTCTAAAACCACCAAAGCCTATGATATAAGACCAGAGATACACATATCAACCTTATTTATAAACTAACCAAAAAAAAACCAAAAGATGTTGGCGCATCTTTTGGCAGTTGTAGAACAGCGGCCAATCCTAATTGACTGCATCTTAATCCAAAACAAAATTATGAATAAAAAACATAATTCAGAAAAATTATTTTCTGAACGATACCACTATTACCTATATCTGCTGCTTATGAGATCTCTTACTGCATTTATCTGGATAAGTATGTGTAGTTTATATGCGAACCCTTCTTCAGGGCAAAATAAAATACATGTTCGTTTCAAGAACGCACCGCTCACGGAGGTATTTTCTACTTTAGAAAAACAGGCGAATTATGTCTTTTTCTATAATGATGATGTACTTAATTCTGCCACTACAATTACATTGGACAAAGAGGCAACTTTAGAGGAAATTTTAAACAATGCTTTCAAAAACAATAATCTTACGTATGATATTATCGATAAACAAGTTATTGTAAAGAGAGCTAAAAAAAGACCCGAACAGCTGGAATATGAATTAACAGGGAAAGTGACCGACAAAAAAGGGGCGCCGCTTATTGGCGTAAATGTTATCTTAAAAGGAAAACAAACCTGGGACATTACCCGAAAGGAAGGTGATTATCGCATGAGAGTTGCTCCAAATGATACTATCGTTTTTAGTTCTTTGGGTTTTAAAACCGTAACCATTCCTGTAAACAATAAGAGAATAATTGATGCCGTGCTTGTTCCAGACGTAATGGAACTTCACAGCGTAGAGATTTCTGTTTCTAACGGATATACCGAAATTCCAAAAGAAAGAGTAACCGGATCTATTGGCATAATTAGCGCAAAAGAATTGGCAGAAGTGCCTACAGTAGATATTCAATCAAGACTGGAAGGAAAAATTGCCGGTGTAAATGTAGATCCAAGAACAGGTTCTATCAGCGTGAGAGGAACTAATAATTATGGAGGAACTGGACAGCCGCTAATCGTAATCGATGGTTTTCCGCAATCAAGAGAAGATTTTGCTTTTTCTAAAAGAGGTGTGCCGGGATCTTCTATTTTAAGTTATCTTAATCCAGATGATGTAGAAAGCATTTCGGTTTTAAAAGATGCTGCTGCAAGTTCGATCTGGGGATCTGCGGCTGCCAACGGGGTAATTGTAATCACCACCAAAAAAGGTAAAAAAGGCGAACCAATTATAAATTTTAACACCACAACAACTGTAGGAGAAAAAATTGATTTGGGAAAACTGCGTGTCATGAATTCGGCGCAATATATTGATTACGAAAAAGACCTTGTAAATGGCGGTTTCGCTGCTGATAATATTTCCAACTGGCAGGCTCTTAACCCAAGCGCGGCGCAGGAAATTATGTTTAGACAAAAAAGAGGTGAAATTTCTGAGGCACAAAGAGATCTTCTGCTAAACCAGTTATCACAAAATAATAATTTGAATCAAATAGACCGATACTTACTTAGAAATTCCTTTACCACGCAATATGATTTATCTATAAATGGCGGAACCGAAAAAAGCACTTACTATTTGTCTTTAGGTTATAACAAAGATAATGCGGCAATGCAGGCAAATGATTCTAAATCGTATAACATCACGTTAAACAACTCTTTTCAGCTCAAAAGTTTCTTAAAACTGAATACAGGAATCAATTATGTTCCAACAACATACCAAACCAATACTGTTGCAAATGAAGCTTTATCAAATGTATCGGCTACAGCTTTGCGTCCGTACGATATGATTGCCGATGAAAATGGAAATGGAATTGATCGTTATTTTCTTTTTAGGCCAGAAGTTTCACAAGGATTTGAGGCAAAAGGATATTTACCATGGTCTTACAATTATTTAGATGAACTGAATTATTCTAATGTAATAACAAAAGGAGCTAATTTAAGATTAAATGCCAGTTTAACCGCAACAGTTACCAATTGGTTAAATTTTGAAGCATCGGGAATGTATACTTCTATCACAAATAAAACCAAATCTTTGAGTGAATTAGATAGTTATTATACCCGAAATATGATCAATCAGGCGACATCTGTTAACTCCGCTGGAAAATTAGTGTATGGTATACCGCTTGGATCTTATCTATATAACACTAACACCAACAACGATACTCAGAGCATGCGTTTTCAGATGAATATCAATAAGAATTTTAATGAAGATAACAGCTTACACTTTTTAGCAGGTACAGAAATAAGAGAAGAACGCAGAGAAGGTTCCAGCCAAAGATACTATGGTTATAACGTGGACACTAACTCGGGACAAGCTGTAAATCCAACAGTTTATTACACTACCGTTTACGGATGGCAGAGTATAATTGGAAGCTCAGATACTAGTATTAATAAATCAAGAAACCGCTATTTATCGTACTATGGATTAGGCTCGTATGATTTCATGAACCGCTACCATATTTCAGGAAGTATTCGTTTTGATGACACCAACCTATTAGGAGCTTCCAAAAAAAATAGAGCGGTACCGCTATGGTCTGCAGGAGCAAAATGGGATGTTAATAAAGAGTTTTTCTTAAGAGATGTTAGCTGGCTGAGTACTTTAGCTTTTAGAGCTACTTATGGTAAAGCGGCAATCTCTCCTGCTGGTGGTTTTGGAAGCCAAAGCCCTGTAATCAGCATTGGATCTGTCGATTTTAATACGCAATTGCCAATTGGATCTATCAGTGTTCCCGAAAATCCAGAGATTAGATGGGAAACAACCATAACAACAAATTACGGTTTAGATTATGGCTTTTTCAACAATCGTTTACGAGGAAGTGTTGATTTATATTATAAAAAAACAAATGATATTTTAGTAAATCTGCCATTTAACCCAACTTACGGCTGGTCATTTGTAAATTATAACACCGGAACTTTAAAAGGACATGGAGTAGACTTTAGCATTTCAGGAGCTATTTTTAATGGCGATTTTAAATGGAACAGTACTGTAAATCTTGGTTACAATACCAATGAAGTTACCGACTCTCGTTTTAAAGCGACCACTACCAACCAATATCTGTCTGGTGTAACCACAGAAGGTAAAAAGATTGGATATGTGTATGCCTACGACTGGGCGGGATTAGACAGCAACGGACAATCTACCATACGCAAAAAAGACGGTACAATTGTAAATTCAAGTCAAGGAATTGCAGCAGTAGATAAAGACGATTTAAAATATATGGGAACCACATTTGCTCCTTATTCTGGAGGTTTTATGAATGATTTCTCGTTTAAAAACTTCAGATTGGGAGTGCAGATCACCTATTATGGAGGACATGTATTCAGAAATACGGTTTTACAGAATTACCCTTCTTACACAGGAGTGCAATACGGTGCTGTTGCAAAAGATGCCCTTGTTGCAGATCGTTGGAGACAAGCCGGAGACGAAGCCAATACTAATGTTCCTGGTCTGGCAAACATCAGCTTTAATAGTTTAAACCGTTACCAAATGGCAGACATTAATGTACTTCCAGCAGATAACATTAGATTACAGCAGGTTTCATTAGGTTATAATGTGCCAAGCCAATGGTTGGAAAAAACTTTTATAAAATCATTGAGTTTTAATTTTGCAGCAAGGAATTTAGGATTGTTATGGGTTAAAAACGATTTAGGAATCGACCCTCAGTATTTGTCAAACAACAACTACAACACCCTTCCTCCACAGCGTACCTACTCTTTACAATTTAACTGCGGTTTTTAATTTTAAAAAACAGATTTATGAAATTTCTTAAATTCACACTATATATTCTGCCTGCACTTTTGCTAAACTCTTGTAGAGATTATGTTGAAGTAGAGCAAGTTGGAAACAACAGAATTTTAAAATATACTTCAGATTACAGAGCTATTGCTAATGCCTATAATGACATTAGCGGTTCTGGAGGTATTTATTTATTGGCCAATGCCGATGTAGAATTTCCTACGACTTATCAAAATAGTGTAAGTACCATTTGGGCAAACAGCTATACATGGCAGGATAGAATCTACGATCCGTCTCAGGGCGACTCAGACTATATCGGGTTATACAAAGCCATTTATTACAGCAACGTTCTTCTGGATGGTGTTATGAGCAGTGAAAAAGGAACAGATGCCGAGAAAAAAGAAATCTATGCCGAAGCATTTGTTCATAGAGCATTTGCGTACCTTCAGTTAGTAAATACTTACGGTCCTCAATTTGATCCAGCTTCTGCTAATTCAGAAAAAGCGGTTCCATTATTGTTGAAACCAGAACTGTTTTCGTCATTAGAAAGAAGTACAGTGGGCCAGATTTACGATCAGATTATTTCTGATTTAAAAAGTGCTTTGGCAAATGATATTCAGGATACCCCTCCTTTTAATGTGCTTCCATCCAAAAAAGCAGTTTATGCATTATTAGCAAGAACGTATCTTTATATGGGTCAATATCAATTGAGTCTTGAAAATGCGGAGAAAGCTCTGCAAATGCAAAATGGATTGATTGATTTAAAAACATTTGCAACTGGTTACAGTTATCCCGTTTTAATTCAGAATCCGGAGGTTATATTTTCTAAAACTTTGCTGTTAACGTATAACAGAGCACCTCTTTCTAATGATTTGCTAAGTAGTTTTGGAACCAATGATTTGCGATATGATTACTACACAATTGCTGGTAACGTTGCTATTTCTCCAACTTACACCGGAAGAGGTTTTGGAATTGCTACCTACAGCAATACAAACGGAATTAACGTTGGCGTTTCGGTTCCCGAAATGTATTTAATCGCTGCTGAGTGTTATGCCAGAACAGGGCAAAGTCAAAAAGCCGTGGATTATCTTAATATTCTTAGAGCAAAAAGATTCAGAGCCAATGCCGCGTATCAAGTAAGTGCCACAACAAGTACTGAAGCTCTAAATCTTGTTTTAACAGAAAGACAAAAAGAATTTATAGGAAGAGGTTTCCGCTGGTTCGATCAGCGAAGATTAAATCTTGATCCGGCTTTTCAGAAAACATACACACGAATTTTTAAAGGAAATACCTTTACCCTTGCTCCTAACAGCGATGGATATGTATTCCCAATCAATCAAAATTACATCGATTTAAACCCGGAACTGGGCAAATAAATTCATTACAATGTTAAAAAAATTAAATATCAAACTTTTGGTATTGGCATTTTGCGCCCTTACCATAAAAGTTTCGGCTCAAGAAGTTACATCCAGATTACAAGGAATGGCAGACATTCCTATTCCTGGAACGACTATACATATGACGTATGATCCAAAAGGTGGTCCATTAGAAAACATACAAGAAATCAACGGTTATGCGTATGTTTTCAATGATTACAGATGGGAAATTGAAGATATTAAAATGAAAAAAAATGGCAGTACTTGGAATGCTGATTTTACGGTTCCGAAAAACTGTGCTTTTATGGCTTTCAAATTCTATGGTAATACCGAAAATGGATTAGTTACAGACACTAATCAGGATAAAGGTTATATGCTGGTCGCTTTTAAAGAACCAAAAGTAAAAATGCCCGGAGCCGATTTGGCTTGGGCAACTTTTAGAAACAAAAACTTTAACGGAGAATTTAGCGGGTATTTTAAAGATTTTTCTATTGATGGAGATGCAACCGAATATTGGTTAAAAAAAGAAGTGCAAGACCATCCAGACCGATTTCCTGAATTTTTTGATACCTACATCAAAATCCTAAAAAAACAAAAACCTGAAAAATTTGAGGAGATTGCGCCTAAAATTTTAACGCAATTTTCAAAAAACACAAAAGGAATGCCCGAAGAAGTTTTTGTAAAACTCCGCAATATTTATCTGTTTGATTTAAAAGATCAGAAAAAAGCAGATTCATTAGAAACAGTTATTGAAAAGCAATTTCCAAATGGTGCTCATTCAAGGTTTAAAGCCTATCAAAAAATCAACAAAATTGCTGATGCAGCTGAGAAGTTTAAAGCTGCAAATCAATTTTTAACTGATTTTCCATACAGTAAAGAAGTGCCTGCATCACAAAATTATTTGTATGATAATATTGTAAAAATAAAATTTGGCTATTATTTCGAAACTAAAGATTACAAAAGTATTCTGGCTCTGATTCCAACAATGAATTTTGCCTCAATCAATGACGGTTACCACCAGTATATTTCTAAAGCTTTATACCTAAAATCGGTAGATCCGGCCGTGATCGAGACAATGGCTGTGCCAATGATAAAAGAAATGAAGGCAAAAGTAAATGATCTGTCTTATATGCAGGGAATTTACTGGTCGCCCAATCAGGCAACAGAAAATGCTAAAAATCAATTGAACAATGAATTAGTAATTCAGATTCGTATGTTCGATATGCTGAAAAAGTACAAAGAAGTTCTGGAAACTTTTGATGCGCTTCCATTAGAAAAACGTTACGAAAAAGCAAGCATTAACGACATACACGTAAGAGCTTTAGAAGCATTAAACAAACCTATTATCGAGGTATTGAAAAATGCAGCAAGAAGAAATACTTTATCAGAAGGAATGACGGCTAAATTGAAAGAAGCGTATTTAAAAGAAGGCAAAAAAGAAAGTGATTTTCCTGCCTATTTAGAGCAGCTGAAAAAGGAAAACAAGTCTGAAGAAAAAATCGCTTTAATCGATATCGCCGCTCCTGCCATTAAAGTTCAGGGAACCGATGGAAAAACAAAGCAATTGGATTTAAACAACGGTAAAATTATCGTAATCGATTTTTGGGCAACTTGGTGCGGACCTTGTAAAAAGGCTTTTCCAGCGATGCAGCAATTAGTGACCAACTTCAAAGAAGACCAACAAGTTGAAGTGTACTTCATCAGCACTCAGGAAAATCATGAAGGTTACAAAAAAGCAGCCGTCGCTTATCTAAAAGAAAAAGGACTAAAACTAGATACTTATTTTGATTTAGTAAAAAAAGGCGGTTCTACAAACAATGAATCTTTCTCAAAGTATGCAGCAATTTTCAAATCTAGCGGTATACCGAGAAAAGTAGTAATCAAAAACGGAAAAATTCGTTTTACTTCTGAAGGTTATTCTGGAAATCCCGGACAATTGGTTGATGAACTTACAGGCGTTATCAACGCTTTAAAGAACGAATAATTCGCTTTCTGAAAATCTAATTATATGAAAAAAATAGTCTTACTATGTACACTCGCTTTGGGTGTACATAGTTTATCAGCCCAGAAAAAAACAGTTGACGAATCGGCTTATCAGTCGTGGGAGAGAATTAATAGCAAGTCTTTATCCTACACTGGTAAATGGATGTCGTACAGCACTGTATTTCAAGATGAAGAAAAAGAAAACAAAAAGCAGATTATTGTTCAGGAAGCTCCAAAAGGAAAACGTCTGGTTTTTGAGAATATCAGTGATCTGAAATTCATTGGAAAAAAAGACTGGATTCAGTACACTAAGAAAGACAGTACCATTCTCCAAAATTTAAAAACGGGAGCAAAAAGACTTTGGAAAACAAAACATTATACCAATGCTCTTGCAGGAACTGATTTTCTATACTACACACGTCCAGAGGCTGAAAAAAGTTCCTTTTTTCTCCAGCGTTTGGTTTGTTATAATTTAGAAAGTAATGACAGTATTGCTGTAAACAACATCAAATCATCTCGTTTTTTAAAAAACAAATCCATTGTATACGCACAGATCGAAAAAGACAAAGTGTTTCTAAAACACGGAAATCCAGGCGGTAAACAAGAAACTATCTATAGTGGGAAAGCTTCTGATTTTGGAGATTTTCAATTAAACGATAAAGAAAACGGCGGTACTTTTACTTTAAAAGGAAATAACAGCTCCGATTTTAATATGGTTTATTATTTTAATCTCAATACTAATGCAACAAAAGCCGTATTCAATTATGATGATATCAAATTAAGCGCGTCGGGTTATTCAATTTCAAAAACAGCTTATGGATTAAATGAAAATACTCGCTATATCACTTTATTAGTAAATTCGAATAAGCGTCCAGAAAATACTCAGATTCCAAAATCGGGTGTTGAAATCTGGAGATCAAATCAGGGAACTATGGAACGCAGACAGGAATTGCTGAGAAGTTCAAAAACACTTCCAAGCGAGCAGAAATTTCTTTATGATATCCAGAATAAAAAAGTAATCAAAATTGCTTCAACTGGTGAATTTGATCTGGTTTTAATGCCAGAATCTGGCAACTTTAAAGGCGTTTTTGGTTTAGATAAAAAACCGTATGCTGTAGAAGTAGATTGGACTTTTAACGAACGTAATGATGTTTACTGGATCGATGCCGAAACAGGAAAATCTACAAAAGTATTGACAGGCGTTTTTGGCAGCCCAACTTGGAATCCGCAAGGAAGTTTTGCTGTTTTTTATGATGAAAAGGCAAAAGTGTGGACCGTTTTTGACAGCAGTTCTATGCAATTCAAGAATATCAGTTTACAAATTCCTTTTCCAATTTCAGATGATAATGTAGATATGAAATCGGTAAATACCGCTTACGGAATCGCGGGCTGGTTACATAACGGAAACACAGTCGTTTTATACGATCAGTTTGATTTGTGGGCGATTGACCTTACCAATCAAAAAAAGGCGTATTCGCTCACACAGCAGTATGGAAGAAAAAACAAAACGGAATTTCGATATGGAGAACAAGGTTATTTTGGAAATTTAGACAACATAAAAACCATTCCATTAAATGGTTTCGATATAGAACATAAATCGAAAGGTGTTTATAAACTAGTCGATGCCAATTCTATTACAAAAGTATTCGCTCCTTCAGAATATAACATACGCATTGAAGAAGTTTCTGGAGATAATTCGAGTGTTTTGTTTTCTAAAGAAAGCTATACTATTTTTCCAGATTTATGGTGGGGAACTGAAAATTTTAAATCACAGCAAAGAATTACCAACATCAATCCACAGCAGAAAGAGTATGCTTGGGGAACAGCAAAATTGCTAACGTGGAAAAGTTTTAGTGGCAAAGAAAATCAGGGAAATCTATATCTTCCAGACAACTATGATAGCAAAAAAACATATCCGGTAATTGTTCATTTTTACGAAAAGCATACCGAAGATTTTAATCAGTACCATCAGCCTGAAGTCAGCACTTCCAATATTAATATTCCAACTTTTGTAAGCCAGGGTTATATTGTTTTTCAGCCAGATGTACATTATACGTATGGTGACGTTGGAAACAGCGTGTACAATGATGTCATCAGCGGCGTTGAATATTTAATTTCAAAAGGCATTACCGAGAAAGGCAAAATTGGAATTCAAGGACATAGTTTTGGCGGTTACGAAACTTCTTTCTTAACTACAAAAACAGATCTTTTCAGCTGTGCAATTGTGGGTTCTGGGGTAAGTAATTTTACTGCCAATTATCCTGTAATGCGATCCAATGGTATTTCGACAATGTTTAAATACGAAGCCGATCAATATCGTATGGGAAGTTCTATGCACGATAATCTGGACGGATACATCAAAAATTCGCCTATATTTTCGGCTAAAAACATCCAAACGCCAATCCTTATTTTTCATAATGATAATGACCGCGCAGTGCCTTATCAAGAAGGACAATCTTTGTTTTTTGCACTTCGACGTTTAGGCAAACCTGCTTTATTAGTGAATTACAAAAAAGAAGGACATACTTTAGATGATGCTGCCAATAGAAAAGACTGGACGCTCAAAATGCAGCAGTATTTTGACTTCTATTTAAAAGGTGCTTCACGCCCTGACTGGATGTAATAATTTCTAAAAATGCTTAATAACTTAGACGCGGATTTTACTGATTCGCTTTGCGAAAACGCGGATAAACACAGATAAAAAGAAAAAAAGAAAATCCGTTTTAATCCGCGTTTTCGCGATAGCGAATCCGTTTTATCCGCGTTCCATAAAACTGTTATTTGAAGCTTTCAATAAACAGCAGGGACTTCTTATATCAATTTCAATCAAAAAAAGAACAATAACTATCAAAAATGAAAACAAAATTAATTCTAGCGCATTTCCTGCTTCTGGGTTTATCTCAAGTTTCTGCGCAGTTTAAAACTACTTTTCCGCTGCCCAAAGAAGTCGCACACGGAACGCTTCCAAATGGAATGCAGTATTTTATCATGCACAACGAATGGCCAAAAGACAGAGCCGATTTCTATTTCGTGCAAAACGTTGGAGCCATTTTAGAAAATGATGATCAGGACGGCTTAGCGCATTTTTTGGAACATATGGCTTTTAATGGAACAGAGCATTTTAAAGGAAAAGGAATCATCAACATGCTGGAAAAACAAGGTGTTTCTTTCGGAAAAGATATTAATGCTTATACGGCTTACGACGAAACTGTTTACAACATCAGCAATGTTCCCTCGCAAAACAAAACTTTATTGGATTCTTGTATGTATGTACTGCACGACTGGTCTGGCTCTCTCCTGCTTGCCAATAATGAAATTGATGCCGAAAGAGGCGTAATACGTGAAGAATGGCGTACCAGAAGAAATGCAGATTACAGAACAGGCGAAAAAATCAACAAAGTAGTTTTTGAAGGTTCAAAATATGCAAAACGAAATGTTATTGGAGATTTAAATGTCATCAATAATTTCAAGTATCAAGTATTACGAGAGTATTACAAGAAATGGTATCAGCCTCAAAATCAAGCTGTCGTAATTGTAGGTAACATCGATGTAACTGTAATCGAAAAACGTGTTAAAGAGATTTTCGGTTCGATACCAAAACCCAAAAAAATCAATAAGAGAACGTATGAAAAAATTCCGTTCCAAAAAGAAAATCGTTATGTACTGGCGACCGACAAAGAGTTGCAGCGTTCTGGAATTTCGCTTTCATACAACAAACCAAAACCTTTAGTTCAAGATCAGGCCGAAATGAACAAAAGCATGCAGGAAAATCTGGCTTTGCAAATGATGAATAACCGATTTAACGAATACATTATCAATAACGAAACTGCAGGTTTGGCATTCGGAATTTCAAATGAAAATCTTTCGAGATTAGATAGTAAATTTTCATTAAATGTTACGCCAAAAAAAGGAAAGTTCATCGAAGCTTTTACCGAAGCTTACCGAGAATTTGAAAGAGCGATGCAAAACGGATTTACACAGCAGGAATTGGACCGTTTGAAAACTAAAATGCGTACCAGCTATGACAATCGTCTAGCAAATAAAGATAAAATTAGAAACAGTTATTGGGCAGAACAATTACAGCTTTATTTTTTAGAATCCAATCCGGTTTTTAGTGTTGAGGGAGAACATGAATGGATTAATGCTTTCTTGAATACTGTTACTTTAGATCAGGTAAATGCTGTATTTAAAGCTTTACAGCCAAAAGATAATTTAGTAATATCAGTTTCTGCACCTGAAGATGCCGCGACGAAATTTCCTGAAGCAAATGAGTATTGGAATGCTGTCAAAACTATTACAAATTCAAAATTAGAACCTTACAAAGAAGAAGAATTGACAGCTTCTTTAGTAAAAGAAGAATTGAAAGAAAGAGCAATTCTAAAAACAGAAGAAATTAAAGGATTCGAAAATGCGAAACGCTATACGTTGGCAAACGGTGCCAAAGTGATTATCTATCCCACAACTTTGAGTAAAGACCAGATTCTATTTTCGGCTTACAGCGCGGGAGGAAATTCACTTTCAGATTGGAAAGATCTTCCATCAGCACAGATTGCAGCCGCTGTCGTTTCATATTCGGGATTAGGTGATTATAAGTTTACTGATTTAAAAAAGAAACTGACAGGCAAAACGGCCAATGTGAGCCCATACATTGGAGGTTTATACGAAGGTTTTAACGGAAGCAGCAACAAAGAATCTCTCACTACTTTATTACAGCTGGTTTACTTGTATTTCCAGCACCCTAGATTTGACAGCAATACTTTTGATAAAATAAAAGAACAATATCAAAATAAATTGAACAACGCGCCAAACAGCAATGAAAAAGCTTTAAGCGACACTATATCGGTTTTAAACACGAATTACAGCAAACGTAACTGGCTTTTATCACAGGACTTTATTAGTGCTTTAGATTTGAATACGGCTAAAAAAATCTACACTGAACGTTTCTCAAACGCAAGTGATTTCACGTTTCTATTCGTCGGAAACATTTCAGAAAATGACATTGCTGCAATCAACACTTATTTAGGAAATATTCCATCAGAAGAGAAAACGGAGAACTATGTAGATCACAAAATATTTATGAAAGACGGAAAGGTTGAAAAAACAATTTTTAGAACGATGGATACACCTAAAACAACAGTTTACCTTCATTTTGAAAACAGAGATATTGTCTATAACAAAAAGAATAAAATACTAAGTTATATGGTATCTGAATGGCTTACAAAACGTTACCTAGAAACGATTCGTGAAGAAGAAGGCGGCAGCTATGGCGTACATGCTGGAACTAATTTGTCTCAGTTTCCTTCTCCTCTATTTTCATTAGAAATCAATTTTGACTGCAATCCAGACAAGGCAGATGCGTTGGTTAAAATTGTACATGCAGAAGTTGCAAGGGTGCAGACTGAAAATATTCCTGCCAATATGTTAGAAGACATCAAACAATCCATAATCAAGAATTATCAGGAGCAGATTAAAGAGAATACGTATTGGCTTAATACATTGACCTCTTATGTTCGTAATGATGAAAGTCCTCTTGATATTGAACTTCTTAAAAATATACTAAGCACGATTACTGCAAAGGATTTAAAGGAATTTACAACAAATGCCTTAAAGAAATCAAACAGCGTGCAGGTATTGATGAAAGCAAAATAAGAATCTATTTTGAACCCCATTTCAATTTAAAGGTTTTAAATATTCTTATCGTTTTTTTATTTTTTTTATTTTAATTAGTTTTTAAAGGCTGTCTGTAAGACGGCCTTTATTATTAAAAATACATCGTATCAAATCATCGACTATTGTTTCAAAACAAAAAAGATCAGACGTCTTCAAACATCTGATCTTCGTATTTATAAATCCAGCTTTTAAAACTTTAAAAGAGGGATTAACGATTATCAAATTCTTTTCTGCTGTAAAAAGCATTGTCCTCACTGTCATAAGTTGAACCAGTTTCATCATCAGGATAATAGCTTTTTAAAACCGATCTTTCATAATTGCGGTCAAAATGATGCTGGGTATTATATCTTCCTGTTCTTCTAAAAGTATCATAGTCGATAGAATTAGCCTGTACAATCTTTGTATCTTTATTAATTGTCACTGAACCAATCGGAATGATTAGATGGCTGTCGCCATCACGGTACATAAATTCCCTTGTATTTTCGTTGGCAATCGTATCATGAATCTCGTGTTTGCTGTCTTCAATAAGCTCTTTGTCGACATTCACATCCAGATACACCACACGCTGCATATCCTTGTTAACCCATAAATTATCAACTTTTCCTATAGTGCGGTTGTCTGCATCTACTATTTTCCATCCTCTAACATCCGAGTAATTAGAAGCTACTTTATAATCGGAAAGCTCATCGAGCCTGTATAAATTTCTGTCTTTCTTTTCCATGTCTTTTTAATTTAATTATATTGTATCAGTCTCTGCAAATGCAGAACATTACCTTTGTATTCTGCTTATTCAGCAGTTGTAGAATCTACTGGCACAGCATTTTCAACTTCAATAGTGGTTTCGCTTCGCGGTTCAGTGTCTCTTAAAAAAACGTAGTATACCACTGCCCCAATTAACAGCAATGCTATAATCCAAGGCCATACGGGCTTTTTCTTTTCAATTTTAATTTCTGCCATAACTTTATTTTTATATGATTATTTTAACTGTGTTATAAAGTTACAAAGCACAATTTAGTGTAAAGTATTAAATTTCAGGCTGATGTTATACAATTCCCAGTAGAGGAAAAACCAAAAGACGATTAGAAAAATAGACATATCATTCTATAATTAATTTACCTGAATTTTAGGCAGGATTTCTTTTTTATAATCTATGTATATGTAATTGGAGTCCGATTTGCGGTTTTTCTGCGCGCCTGCAAAATTCAACAGATCTTCAGTAAGCAATAAATACGTATTGCTCTGGATTGTATTTTTTAGCAGGCAGTGAGACTGCACTACTGTATTTCCGTAAAGCTTACTGAAACCTCCCACAGTATATTCTGAAAAAAGTCCATAATGAGCAATCAGTTTGAGGGACAAATTCATGTTTCTGCCAATAAGAGATTCGATGGTATGTACCTTTTCTCTAAAATTACGAAGCATTACCTCATACTGATTAATAATTAAATCTGCATTTGGAGGACAGCAGAACTTATAAAAAAGAACGGCATCACCTTCCACCTCCGAAACTTTAAGTCCGAGAATATTACTCTCGATAATAGTGGTGAGAAGTTCTCTCATAATATACCTGCCTGCTTCGATGCAAATACTTGAAACGAAATTGGTAAAACCGCTAACATCGGGAATTAGAATAAGTCCGTGTTCAGCTTTTACTGCGCTGGCTTCATTGTGATACCTGCGCAGTATTTCCTGTGGTGTAGTAGCAAGACTCATGATCCAACAGTTGTACATTTATAGAGAGATAAAATCTCGTCGACCCAAATCTCGGCAGTTTCTGGAGTAATACGATCTGCTTTGTCAAAAAAGAAATGCTGATTGATTTCAAAACCGCAATAGCTGTAGATGCCTTTGTCAGAAGTAAGTCTCAACGCTTTGTCCATACCAATTTCATGGTACTCCTGATGGGATTTTCCGTGAGTATTGATTATTACGGCCTGCTTTCCTGCTAAAAGTCCTTTTTGGATTCCCTGATCATAGCGGTAAGCAAATCCATAGCTGAATACGCGGTCAATATAACCTTTCATTATAGCTGGCATACCTGTCCACCAGATAGGATGAATAAAAGTGATATGTTCTGCCCAGCTTATAAAATCCTGTTCCAGTCTTACATCGTCTGATACCTCGCCCTTTCTCTGGCCTGCCATATCCTGAAGTGAAAGCACCGGATTAAAATTCAGTTCATATAAATCTCTTACAATAACTTCGTTGTCTTGCTGCACTAAATACGCAGCTAGATCATTTTTAAATTTTCCATTCAGGCTTTCTGAGTTAGGGTGCGCGTAAATAATTAAATGTCTCATTGTTCTATATTTTAAATTTATAGGACAAATTTAGACCGAAGCTATTTCTTAAAATTGGAAGAAAACGAAATCAGCCCACAGGATTGCATATACTGCATTGCAGTTTAAGGTATCGTGCAGGAGTTAGATTTATATAATATTTAAAATCATTAATAAGCTGACTTTGGTCGTAATAACCGCATTCACCAACAATTTCAAACCAGTCATTCTTAGATGTTCTGCATGCAATATCCTGCATCATTTCAATGGCTTTTAGAAAGCGTAGATAACGGTTTATTTCTTTGGCAGAATACCCCAGCTGCTTTTTATGAGTTAGCTGTATAGCGCGTTCACTCTGTTTTGTTTCATCTGCAACTTTCTTTATGGGATTGTAGGCTGTATTTTTAAGTTCTATCAGTTGGCCGGTAACTGGATTTCGTTTTCTAAGATAAGGTCTGCAGAATTCTAAGATGCACTCTACCTGCTCTTCTTTGTTTTCAATTCCATTAAGTTTGTGCCAGAGAGCTGTAAAACAGTTTTCACTCATTAAATCATTAGGATCAATTGGCAAATTTTCTGCTAAAGCTGCCGATCCAAAAAAACGGTAAAAAGCATCATCCTTAAAATTAGCAACTAAAATCGTATTTCCTGCCGGCTGCGAATAGTCAAATGCTTTTTTTATTGGGCCCAGCACAATACACTTTTCTACTTCTATATTCTCATCGCCTTCCGAATGAATATAGGCACTTTCACCAAAACTAAAAATCATGATAGTTTGATAAGAAGGAAGAAGTTTCTTGGTAAACGTTATGTCTGAATTATTTTCTGCGAAATAAAAATGCGAAAAAACTTCCTGAAATTCATCAGAAACCGCTATTCTCCCGCTTGAAAATTTGTCTTTTTGCATACAAAGCTAAATTATAAAAAAAAACCATTGCATCAAATTCCGCTTAAGCACACAGGCCATTAAACTCGAGCAATACTTTCTGCTGAACAGCTGTAAAAGTAATCCTGATACAAAAGGTAAATAAGATTCTATTTTATATAAATTTTGACCTTTAGTTTTGTTTTTAGATCCATCAAAAGAACAAATAGTTTTTAAAGCACCAAACGATAGGGATACTATGAAGCAAATGGAAAAAAACTCAAAATACAGTCTCTTAGAATTAACCTTATATTTTCTAAAATTGGGCACAACCGGTTTTGGCGGTCCTGTTGCCTTAGTGGGCTATATGCATAAAGATTTGGTTGAAAACCGAAAATGGATAAGTGAGGAAGAATACAAACAAGGTTTGGCGCTGGCACAATTAGCCCCGGGTCCGCTTGCAGCGCAGTTAGGAATTTATATTGGTTTTGTGCATTATAGTTTTTTAGGCGCCACATTGGCTGGTTTTGCTTTTATACTACCATCATTTATCATGGTATTATTGCTTGGGATTGTTTACAAATTATATGGAGGTTTGTCGTGGATACAAGCTGTATTTTATGGTGTTGGTGCAGCCGTTGTTGGCATAATAGCACTTAGTTCTTATAAACTTACACTAAAATCTATAGGATCTTTTCGTTTAGAATCCTTTAAAACAAAATGGTTATTATGGCTCTTCTTCATTCTTGCAGTAGCTGTAACCTATGTAACCGAAAAAGAACAGCTTTTATTATTTATAATAGCCGGACTATTTTATATGATGATAATCGCACCTCCAAAATGGTGGAATTTTAAAACTACTAATTCACTGATTCTTTTACAATTTGCTTTGTGGGATTATGAAGGAAATAAACTTTTAAAATTAGCTGTTTTTTTTGCTAAAGCTGGTGCCTTTGTTTTTGGCAGCGGACTCGCTATCGTTCCGTTTCTTCATTCTGGCGTTGTACTGGAAAATAATTGGTTAACAGAACAGCAGTTTCTGGATTCTGTTGCTGTCGCCATGATAACCCCGGGACCTGTAGTTATAACAGTGGGATTTATTGGATTTCTTGTCGACGGTTTTTTAGGTGCACTTACTGCTTCTCTAGCTACTTTTTTGCCTTGCTATCTTTTTACGATTATTCTTGCTCCCTATTTTAAGAAAATTGCCGATAACAAATCTGTAAAAGCATTTGTAGAAGGAATAACTGCTGTAGTTATTGGAGCATTAGTAGGATCTGTAATTATTATTGCCAAAAGAAGTATTATCGATATTCCTACCATAGTTATTGCTGCAATAACCGTTTTGCTTTTAGTGTATTATAAAAACATTAAAGAGCCTTACATCATTATTACAGCTGGAATTTTGGGTTTTATTATTAAATTATTATAAAATTCATGAACCTGATTCAAGAATTTGCCTTACTAAATCATATTTTCGTTAAGTATCACTTATAAATACACCATCGCAAAGTGATATAAATCTCTTCATCACACTTTATTTTGTGTACATTGGTGTATACATCTTTTTTGATATCTGTTTACAGCCGTTGTAATTTCATTTGTAATTAATAATTTCAAAATGGCTGGAATAACTAATTTTAATAGGATGATGGTATTTTTTGGATGCCTATTTAGATTAAAATGATGTACAGATCCTTTATCAAAAACTATAAAATTTTATAAAAACCAATCTAGTTTATAAAATATGTTTAAATTAGGCCTCTAAAACCTAAACAAACTGCCTGATATATTAAGGGAGATAAATCCATACAATAATTGTGAAAAATTATAGTAAACATAAAATGGAAGATTATGTTTATGGACAAGCCCGCAGGTAGTGTGTCTGATTAACACCAAGTCCTGCGGGCTTAATTTTGTTTTTCAGCCTTCTGAAATTAATTGGCAGAGCCATTCACATACTACTCTTGAATTTTCAAACGGGTTTAAAAAGCGTATAATATCATATAAAACTATCTCTCACTATATCGCTAGGAAAGCTTTATATTGTATTTTATCTCGGCAACAGAAGGTGTCTTATTGTATTGTCCTATTTGAAATACTTTCTCCATAAATTCAATACTTTGCTCAATTGAGCAGTTTTCGTTTTTTAGATGGTGCGCAAAATGACTGGTTATTTTCTGAACAATTCGTGCACTTACAACATCAGCCATTGTGGTATCAAAATCGATGGCTTTCTTTTTTTGCAAGGCCATTTCAGCTGCGGCTATATCAGTTAGTTTCGCTTTTAAAGCCTGAATTACTGGTGCATATTTACGCTCATTTAGCCAATTATAAAATTCTGATTTTAAATCCTCAATAACAGCTTCTGCAGCTGGGATATGTTGTTGTCTTCTCTGTAAGGTATCATCACGCATTACCGAAAGTTCATCGAGATGCAGTAAAGATACTCCAGGAATCTCCAATACATTGGTATTGACATTTCTTGGGATAGAAAGATCAAGAATCAGCAGTGGTTTGTGTAAGCCAAGCTGTGTTTTGTCAATAGTGGGAATACGGGCTCCTGTCGCTACAACCAAAATATCTGCGTGTTGTATTTCTTGTGTTAAATCTGCATAGTCCTTAACTGTAACACTTAGTTTTTCCCCAAGCATTTCTGCACTGCTATTTGTTCTGTTTATAAGGGTAATGCAGGAATTTGGAGTATGCTTTACTAGATTTTCGCAGGTATTACGTCCTATTTTGCCGGTTCCAAATAACAATATATTTTTACTGCCTGTAGCGGCATTTCGTATTATATATTGTACGGCAGCAAAAGAAACAGATGCGGCACCGGAAGAAATTCCAGTCTCGGTTCTTATTTTTTTGCCTGCTTTTATAACTGCGTTTACCAAACGGTCCATAAAAGTATCTGACAATCCATGTTGTCTGCTTAAATTAAACGAGTTTTTTATCTGGCCAAGTATTTCAAAATCTCCTAAAATCTGGCTTTCTAAACCTGCAGCCACACGGAATAAATGAGTTGCAGCCTGCTCATTTTTGTATATAAAAGCAGCCGATCTGAATTCTTCCACCGAACCAGAGCTGTTTTCACACAGCAGTCTTATTAATTCATAAGGATGGTTGGCTGTTCCGTATAATTCAGTTCTATTGCAGGTAGAAATAACCAATAAGGATTCAATGCCTTCTGCTGCTGCTTGTTTCAAAAGAGCCTCATGAGCTCGGGCATCCAAACTGAATTTCCCCCTGATAGAGGCATCTGCCTTTTTATAGCTGATTCCCAGAGCATAAAATGAGGGTGCCGATTTATTGAATTTTTCCATATAATACCTGATAAAAAGTTTAAATAATCAATCTGTAAATGCATAAACAAGCAGCCGTTAATAAAAACGGTATTAAATTGATGGCTTCCTGTATGTGAAGAATTAATCTTTAGTAAAAATGATATAGTATCTTAACTGTATATAATAATAAAAGATATCTTTTATCAAATCGATTCCAGTTAATGGCCTGGCGGCCAAATCATAGAGGCTTACTATATAGAAAACGCTGCCAGAAACCGGCAGCGTTTCTAAGGGAATTATTTTTGAACTATAGGAGTTCTCAATTGTTCCAATACAGCAACGATATCAACATAAAGTTCTGTATTTGAAGCAACGCCATTAGCATTGGCAGCCGCTCCTACATATCCTTCGAATTTTGTGTAATCTGCATTGCTAGATTTTGTTCCCATACGAGGGTTTTTAGCAGGATCATGCGCCGCAGACATACTTAGTCCAGAATATGTGTTAACTGCATTAGTTCCTCCTGTATTAAACGAAAAGAAATCCGTCAAATTATCCGATAATTTAGCAATGTTAGTTGCTTGTGTTTGTCCAGTTTCAGCAAGCAGCGGTGCAAAATGAGCCTGTAGGTTTCCAGAAGCATTAGATTGTATATCGGCTACAATAAGGCCAATAGTTGAATTTACTACTTTTCGGTAACTAAGTCTTCCCTGCTCGATCATCTGTCCAGGATTGTCAGGATCAGAAACCATTTTAGTACCGCCAAGACGCTCATAAATTGATGCTTTTACCACTGGATCTGGAGTATTGTCATCATCATTGCTACAAGAAGTCAGGGCTGCAGCAGCCGTAAGTAATACACTAAGTGTAATTTTAGAATACATTTTCATAATATATATATTTAGGGTTAATTAAAAAATTGGTTTATTTTCTGCGATAATTTGTAACCAAAACTATTTTGATTGATCGGGCAAACTTCTTTATTGGCTAAATTTGCCGGCAGAATGTAGCGCTGGGCGTCATAATTCCCTTTTGCCATCAGCTGGTCGTATACTTTTTTTGAATTGGTAATTTTATTATTGTGAAAGTATACCACCACATTTCTTTTGACAATTATAGAATCTGAGGTAAGTCCTTTTATAGCTCTAAGATTCGAACAGATTTCTTTTGCTTGAGCAGAATCAATATCGGATTTAAAATCGATACGGCTCACCTGCAGATTGGGATTTTCGTAAACAGCAGGTTTAGCAGTAATGATATGGAAAAGTAAAACGGCAGAAAAGAGCGCAGTAATTATGAACAGAGTCCATAGGGCCTTTTTAATATTTTTTTTGATTTTCATAGGGTAGTTTTTTTAATGATTAGATTTTACCCTATATACGAGCAAGTATTTTTTTTGGTTTTATTTAACAGTAGTTTAGAATTGTTTTAAATAATTAACAGCTGTTAGATGACAATATTTTAGCTACTTTTTAAACACAAACATCACAAACACAACGAATAACGAGGTTTTTCTTCTAAAGATTACACCTCGAAAGAATTATAAAAAAAATAATAAGTAAAACCTAATAAGTAGAAATCGTACACTTTAAAAAGTATGATGCAAACCATTTTTGATTTAACAATACCTATATTTATCTAAATCTATAAATGAGCTGTTGAATGATCATAAGCCAAATTGAAGTCAAAAGCATTGTGGTAGTAATGACAGCCAGTGTTATTTGATAAATAAAATCCTCGACAAGTCTTAAGGAGAAAGCCATGCTCATGAGTACAAAACTGAATTCTCCTATCTGCGATAAAAGAGCGCCAGCATAAATACTGTCCCGCCATGAATTTTCTGCAGCTCGAAATAAAATTGCATTCAAAAGACTGTTAATCAGTAAAACTGCTAAGGAAATCAAGAGAATCATGGGAAGGTTCTTCACAAAGAAAGTTACGTGCAGCTGCAGACCTACTGCGAGAAAAAAGAATGCCATAAAAAACACTCTGAAAGGAATTAGTGCTTTTCCAAGCCAATGCGTAGCTTTAGACTGTCCGATAAATATACCCGAAACAAAAGCTCCTAAAGCGGTAGAGAGACCAAACCATCCACTAATCCATGCCATTCCAAAACAAAGCCCTAAGCCAATAAAAACCTGCAGTTCATGATCGGCTGTAATTTCCTTACTCATTGGAAGTTTAAATATCTTTTTATGAACTGCTGCTTTTAAAAATAGAATTAACAAAACACCGCCACAACAGACTTTAAAAAGCTGAAAACTCGAAATACCGCCTCCAGCAAATAAATTAAGTCCTATCATCATGGGAACTACCACAATATCCTGCATAAGAAGAACACCGCAGGTTATCGTGCCAAGACGGCTTTTGATTTCTCCTGTACGGGCTAGGTACTGAAATACTATAGCAGAACTGCTTAAACTTATTATAAAAGTGGTGAGTATTATTGTTATGATGTTCCATCCTGCATATGTTCCTAAAAGATACATACAGATAAAACTAAGTACAATCTGTACAAGAACTATAGAGAAAGGTTTGTAGAAATTATGAGTAAGATAACCCAAATCAATTTCACTCCCAATACTAAACATTAATAAAATGATACCAATTTCACCAAGTTCAAGAATTACTTCAGGTTCATGAATTACATTAAATACGGAAGGACCAAGCAGTATTCCGGCTGCTATATAGGCTATAAAATAAGGCTGTTTTAATTTTCGAAGAAGTAAAATCAGCAACAACACGATTAGGGACATCACAGATATCCCGGAGAATAATTGTGACAACATATGGATGAATTATAGAGAAAGCTGCCATAAGGCAGCTTTCGGTTTAAATTAAAATGATGAATTTTAATAAATATCGATTACTCTAGGTGTCTTTTGTTTGGCCTGCTCCATTTTAGGAATCGATAATAACAGAAGTCCATTTTCGTAACGGGCGCTGATTTTATCTTCGTCCACTACATTTTTAGGCAGCAGGAAACTTCGCTGGAAAGATTCATAACTAAATTCTCTTCTGGTAAAGGTTCCGTTCTGCTCATTGATTTGGTTTTCTCTCGATGAAGAAATAACGAGCTGTCCGTTGTCAAGAGTAATTTTGAAATCATCTTTGTTCATTCCTGGAGCAGCTACTTCTACCTCATAATTGTCTGCGGTCTCTTTAATATTAACCGAAGGCAGTGTGGTGCTTGTGGTTGAAAAATTGTTGTTTTCCCAATTGAAAAAATCTCGGCTGAAAACATCATCAAAAAACAGGTTTTGGAAAGCCGGTAAGCGGTTTCCACTTCTCTTAATAAGATTCATAACAGTAATTTTTAAAATTGTTATACAATAAATTTTTGAACTTGCACTGTTGTGCTTTAGCTCAATAAACAAATTATATGCCAACGAAATGCTCTGACATTTTTTCATAAAACAGCTTGAAAAAATGTCATACTACTGTCCTAAAACCTAGTAAAATTAAACCATTTACAGCATGAAATTAATTTATATTTTAATTGAAAGAACAGGTAAAAACACCTGATTAATAACCAGTTAATTTCACTACATTTAACTAAGCCTAAACCAGACCTTAAAACTGAGTGCCTTTGTTGGTGCAAAAGTTTTATAAATGATAATATAATAACAGCATTAAAACTTGATCCGTTATGAAAATTGGAATTATAGGAATCAGCAGTCTTACTATGGAATTGGCCTTTCGTTCTGCCCGGCAAGGTTATACCGTTACCGTATACAATCCGAAAGGGAATAGTCTTATAAGAGATGCTCTTGAAAAATTTGGCCCTACAGCTACAACTGGCACTTTAGAGCAAGCCGCTTCAGCAGATATCATTTTATTATTTATCCCTAAAGATGATCTGGAAAATGTACTGAATCAGCTCCCAGATGTATCGGGAAAAATAATTATACACACTAGCGGTTTAATATTTGATCCGCAGACACTTTTATCAGGAATCACCAATGCGATGACTTATAAAATTACAGCGTCACTTCTTCCTCAAGCACATGTAGTGAAACTATTTCATCCTGTTGATCTTCAAGACAAAAACGATGTGAGAAATAAGGAACAAATATTTTTTATAGCCGATCACAGAGCTTCAAAAAACTATGTAAAAAACTTCTTAAAGCAACTGGATTTTTCTCCTGTTGATCTTTCTGGGAGAATACATTTACAAAATAAAGGGCTAAACCTTGATAGTATTTTTCATTCCTCTGCCCGCCGACTTGATAATTAAGTTTTCATAAATTTATATTCACTTTAAATATGATTTACTCCAATTTGTAGATCATTTTCATTGGCAGCCATTTTTCTCCTTCAGCAGCTCCCGGAGGTGCCTGTTGAAACTTCCACATCAATTCTTCCCATTGCTGCACTTTTGGATTTGCGGCATCCATTGCCTGTTTTCTCTCAATGGTGAAGGTTTCATCGACTTCCATAATCATAAACAGCCGATTAGCAAGAATGTAAATTTCCATGTTCTTGATTCCGCTGTCCTTGATGCTTTTAGTTATCTCAGGCCATGTATTGTCCTGAGTATGATATTGTATGTATTCTTTGATTTTCTCTGGATCATCAATTAAATCACAGGCATAACATAATCTCATTGGTTGTATATTTTATTTAAGAAAAAATTTCCAGCACATTGGCAAAACTTCCTTGTGGTTTATCAGCAGGAAACTTTACTTCTAAGTATTCTTTATGCTGCGCAAACTGCAGTTTCTCTCCTGTGCTCACTAATCGGATTTTTTTGATGGCTTTGGTATAGTATCCAGCCTCAGATCCTAGAGTTTTAATATAGACCACACCTTTTTCAGGCCAGTCCATTACTGTAACGAAAAGCTGATTATCTTTCTGTGCAAAACGAAAATCTTCAGCGCTGTAAGGCTTACCCTGACCTTCGTTAAATCCCTGCGCTTTTAATTTCCCTGTACTTGCCTGCTGAGGTCCTTCTCCAAAAATCTTCCATGGTCTGGTACCGTAAATACTTCTTCCGTTGGCTTTCATCCACTGCCCTATTTCTTTTACGATTTGCAATTCTTGTTCATCTATACTACCGTCTCCTCGAATGGGAATATTGAGCATAAGATTTCCATTTTTGCTTACTACATCTATCAGGGTATGAATTACAGTCTTAGCGGATTTATACTGTTTTTTAGTATACACATCGCGGTCATAATGCCAGTTTCCAATACAAGTATCAGTCTGCCATGGCAAAGGTTCAATTTGATTGCTTTGTCCTTTTTCAATATCCCAGACTAAAGCCTTACGCTGCTGCTCGGTTAAAATTTTTCCAGTAATGACAGCTTGAACGGTTTTATTTTTTTTAAGGCTTTTGTTGTAAAGATGTGCTGCTATACGAAGTCCCGCATCGCTGATAGGCCATAAAGGCAAAGCAGTATCATCAAAATACAACATATCTGGATTATATTTCTCAATGAGATCAATAGTTCTATTATAGAATTTTTCACAATATTCAGAGGAAGGTATTGAAGCACCGTCTGCCCAATCCCACTGGCTGTGAACAGACGAATCACCAGAAGGCTTACCGCTTATGGGATGATTCTGAGCATATAAGTCCTGAGGATCCAATCCATCCCACCATTTACCGCTTCCATCCGCTTTAGTCAAAGTTCCGTCATAGGATATTCCGGCAAATGGTCCGTTTTTATCAGCGCCTTTTGAAGTGTCAAACCAGTTCCATGCATGGGCCGCATGAACACTCACTGCAAAGGGCAGACCAGCTTTTCTGGCGGCTTTTTCCCATCCTTTGATTATATCTATTTGTGGTCCTACGCGTGTGGAGTTCCACTGTGGCTGATACTGGCTGTCATATAAATCGAGATTATCATGATGATTAGCCATCGCCATAAAGTATTTTGCTCCAGAATCTTTATAAAGATTAACAAGTTCGTCAGGAGCCCATTTATCTGCTTTCCAAGTATTAATGACATCTTTAAAACCAAATTCAGAAGGATGGCCATATTTTTGAAGATGAAAATTATATTGTCTCGATCCTTCTTCATACATTCCTCTTCCATACCAGTCTCCTGCTTCGGGCTGGCACTGAGGTCCCCAATGTGCCCACATTCCAAACTTAGCATCTCTAAACCAATCTGGCACCTTATATTTTTCAAGTGATTCCCAAGACGGCTCAAAAGGCCCTAACTCATAGGGCTCTGATTTTAAAAGAATAGATCTTCCCAGCAAAGGTGATAAATACAATCCAGCTAAAGCTGTCATGCCTAATTTTAAAGCATTTCTTCTGTTCATATTTTTAATTCACTTAGTTTTTATTCATATCCGATTAAAAAAATATTCTAATACTGATAAATTTCTAATAAATAAATCTATATTACTATATATTATTTTTTAATCGATCTTAAAATTTTATTATTGATTATATTTAATCATTTTAATTGTAGTAAAATTAAAATAGAATATTTTGTTTTATGTATTCAAAACCGATTATTTATTATTTAAAACCGATCATTTTCTCTCATGTCCCACAATATTTTCTCTTACTCATTTACACTGCTTCATATAGATTATGTCAAGCTTGACGATAAATGGAATTATTACAATGTGATCAGTCCGTATTATCGGCTGTATTATATTGATGAAGGAACCGGATTTGTATCAGACAGCAGCCAGCAATTGAAATTAGAACCGGGCTGCCTGTATTTAATACCGAGTTTTACAACTTGTAATTTAAACTGCGATCATTATCTAAGCCAGTATTTTGTCCAATTTTTTGAAGATTCTGCAGACGGAATTTCATTATTTGGTAATAATCGCCGCATTTTAAAATGTACAGCATCTCAAATTGATATACTGCTTATAAAAAAGATGTTGAAGAGTAATCCCGGAAGAGGAATTAACCGATCTGATAATCCTAAAATTTATGAAAGAGAAGCTTATTACAAAGAATACAGATCTTTAAATAATGTAATCAAACCTCATGTTCAATTTGAAAATCAAGGCATTATACTGCAGTTAATTTCCAGATTTCTATCTGCGGGTTTTAAAGTTTCTCCGCAGCGGATTATACCTTCAAAAATAGCCGATACCATGAGCTATATACAGCTCAATATACATCAAAATATCACAATTTTAGAACTGGCTGCAAGAGTTAATCAGAATCAGGACTATTTCTCTAAACAATTTTTAATTCATACCGGAATGAGACCTTTGCGATATATACATGAAAAAAAAATTGAACGCGCCCAGTACCTTATTGCCACTACAAACAAAACTTTTTTAGAGATTACCATAGATACCGGCTTTTCCAATCTGGCTCATTTTTCAAAAATTTTCAAACAAATCGTAAGTCTAACTCCAGGAGAATACCGAAAACAGATTTTTAATATCAATTAATCGCCGAAAAATTATTGGTACAAAACTTATCCTAAGTCAATTCTTATTTCCTTTTATATAACTAGTTTTGAATCATTGCATTTGAAATAAGCATTCACAAAGCAAATGCAAAATGTGTTGAACGTTCTAAAACAAAAAATAGAACTCTATAAAGCAACTTAATAACTGATCCCAATGAAGAAATCACTTGCTATTACGCTGATTTGCACAGCTATTTTTACAACTTATTTTACCCATGCCCAAAAGAAAACACAAACACTTAGGGCAGATTTCGAAAAAGCATGCGGAATATGGAAAGGAACTCTCACGTATTTAGATTACTCTTCGGGAAAACCCTACAGCATGTCAGCAGATCTAGAAGTTAAAAGAAGAGATGCATCGAATGAATTTCTTTTTATTTACACCTATCCAAAAGAAAAAAGTGCCAATACAGAACAGACTATTATTATTTCAGAGGATGAAAAATATATAGGCAAAGAACAAATTGAATCAAGAAAGGATCTTCCAGATGGAAGCGTTCA
Organism: Flavobacterium endoglycinae; assembly: GCF_017352115.1. Classification (NCBI taxonomy): domain Bacteria; kingdom Pseudomonadati; phylum Bacteroidota; class Flavobacteriia; order Flavobacteriales; family Flavobacteriaceae; genus Flavobacterium; species Flavobacterium endoglycinae. The sequence goes on along the minus strand of NZ_CP071448.1, from coordinate 5,119,078 downwards.
AATTGTAACCCAGAAATCTGGAAAGGATGGTAATGATAACAAAGATGCCTTGATAAAACAAATCTACACGATAGGCAAAACATCCTTTTCTATACGTAAGGAAGTCCTTTTTTCGGACGATAATAAATGGATAAAGAGACATGAGTATGTTTTCACAAGAAGTTAAGCTGATTTAAAAAAAAGGCAAAGATTACTTTTTATCATTTATTAAAGTAGTAAAAGGAAATACTCTTGTACTATGAAATCTTATATTTAAAATAATAATTGGAAAATCCCGTCTTACAAAAGATAAGACGGGTTATCCAGCACAGACATAATCCCCAATTTATGTTCTGCAATGTTCAATAATCTATTAAAAAGCTTAGAGAAAACACTCTGCTAAGAGAAATAAACATGCTGCAAGATTATGAACTTTAGCCCAGTCTCAATTCTTTTTTTATTTATAAAACATAACATAACGTTATAATTTACATCCAACACGTTTCGAAATATGGAGAGTTTAATCCAAAAAAAAAGAGTCTTAAAGACTCTTTTTGGGTAATTATATTTTAAAATATATTATTCATAATATACGGAAAGAAGAATTTTAGATTTAGAACTGTCTATGATTTTTTCAAGTCTTTTAAAAAATACTTCATTTACCATTGGACACCCATGACTATTAATTATATAATAGCCCTGTTCTTCGTAAGGAACTTCTTTGTAATGATGAAGTACGATGGCTCTTTTCATGGCATTGCAGTTACTCTGATCCAGTCCTGCAAGTCTAAAAGCTTTTCCAAAAACGCCTTTATATGATCCTTCAATGGCATATTTTCCTAAAGAAGTACAATTAGATTCTGGAGTATTGCTGAACTGAAGAATATCTCCCTTTATATTGGTTTCAGAACCTGATCCATGAGCAACAAGTCCTTGGTCAAGAATCTGGTCATGCTCAAGATCATATACAAAAAAACGATTTCTTCCTGATTTGATTTTCATATCTACCAGAAAGGCAATTTTACTGTTGAATTTATGATTAGATGCTGCAAATGTTTTTATTTCATTTACATGATCATTGAGGCGGGTGAGTTCGATCTCATTGAGAAATATTTTTTTATCATCTATAGATAATGTAGTAAAGGAACTTAAAGAAAATAGAAGCGCAGCAAAAAATATTCTCATATAGTCAAAAAGATTAACGTTAAGATGCAAACTATATAAACTGTAAAATTATACGCGGTTTTTATATAATTCCCATATGTTAAAGATATTAGAAAATATCTAAATACAAAAATCTTAATTGTTAAAATTTTTAACGTATGATATTCTTGTAAATTTCTATTAAATAGTAGATTTATTTTGTTCTAACGGCAGCGTAAGAATAAATTCTGCTCCTTTGCCTGCTTTTCCCACAGCAGTAATTTGTCCGCCATGACGATTTACAATTTTTCTGCATAGCGACAACCCAAGCCCGCTTCCTTCATATTGATCTTTAGAATGCAGTCTTTCAAAAGCGTTAAATATACGTTCGGCATATTGGTTTTCAATACCAATGCCGTTATCCTGAATTGAAATCTGCGCTTCTGCCCTATCATTATTCTGTATAATTTTAGAATTTATTTCTATATAGGGAAACTCACCGGGTTTAGAAAATTTAAGAGCATTCTGTACCAGATTGTAAAAAAGCTGCTGTATAAGAATAGGTGCTCCTTCAATTTTCGGAAGTCCGAAATGTACAATCTGTGCATTTTTATCATTTATAACCAGTTCAAAATCTATTTTTATATCTTCCAGAATTTCGCCTAAATCAATCCATTCTACAATATGTTTCTTCTTATCAGCAGCAGAATAATTTAAAATTCCTTCTATTATATTTTCCATACGTTCTGCTGAATGGTCAATTCTGCTTAGATATCTTTTAAAAACGGCGCTGGTGTCAAATTTGATTTCTCTTTTCAAAAGCCCCATAAACGTTTTTATTTTTCGAACGGGTTCTCTAAGATCATGACTTACTAGATTAGCAAAATGCTGCAGATCTTCATTAGAGCGTCTAAGTTCCTCCATACTTTGTGAAACTTGTTTTTTCATCTTCTCTTCAAATACTTTCTGCTTTTCAATATCCTCTATTACGCCCGCAATTTTAACGGAATTCCCCTGTGAATCTTTTATAATCTTGCCATTAATTCTGACCCATCGCATCGAATTATCTTCATTTAAAATTCTGGCTTGATACGAAATAATTCCCGACTGATGTGCTTGTTGATGTGCTCTTTCACGCACGGCCAGATCATCAGGATGCAGACGTGAAGTAATTTTCTCATTGGAAATTTCACCTTCTACAGGCCAGATGGATTTGAAATTTCCCGAAGTCTTTATTTGATTTGTTAAAAGATCGATTTCATAAGTACCCATTCCCGAAGCATCTATGGCCATTCTAAGTTGTTCCTCTGAACTCTGCACCTTTTCTCTGGCCAAATGAAGATCAGTTATATCCATGCCGGTATTCATTACTCCATAAATTTCTCCCTTTGAATCTAATAGCGGAATAAAACTATAATTAAAATAGTAGCTTTTTAATTCTCCTTCTTTGATAAGATCAACCCTGCGGTCTTTTGCATGGAAGGGAATTCCCGTTCTAAGTACTTCCAGCGCCTGATCAAAAATATTCTGTCTCCCTATTTCAGGCAGAATTTCAAAGTAGGTTTTACCCAATACTTGATCTCCTTTGCCCCAAGTTTCAATCATCGATTGGTTGGCAAGTTCAATTCTTAATTCGGTACCGATATAAACCCCTATCGGAAGAGGGGTTTGGTCAACTATATCTTTTAGAAGCTGTAAAGTTCTCTCCATAAGGAAGGCAATTTTTATGCGAATCTATTGGTTTGTATACTCGCTGCTATTACATCGTAAAATTTAATTATTGCACAATTCCCATCCCGTGAATGACTAATTTTTACATAGCATAAAATTATACAAATAGTTATTTTTTATAACTATTTGTACTAAAATATTCCAAATACATAATAACTTCCCATTTAATATTTGATGCAGAAGTAATTACATAATTTATTTAATGTTTTTAATAAATACTTTTTGAAGTGACTTAGAGTGATCCAAACTTGTCTTCATACCGTTTGATTTCTAAATCAGTATGATGCAATAATTTTTCAAGCAGTGCAATTTTATCTTTGTAAAGTCTTAGACCTGAATACGTTTCAGAGGAATGACTGATTTTGTAACTTGATCCAGCAGGTCCCAAATCACTGTTAAAGCGAATAATAGCTTCTAGGTCTACTTCAAAAACAGTGGCGATTTTTTCAAGTTTATCAAAGCTGATGCTGGTGTTTCCTTTTTCAATTTTACTGTATGCCGCCTGTGTAATGTCAAGCCTTTGTGCCATGTATTCCTGAGTATAATTCTTGAGTTCTCTCATACTCTTGATGTTGTCATTTATTTTTACTTCCATTATTGATACATAATTGGAATGCTGCATAACAAAATGTCAAACCGTAGCGTAAAAGGATCAGCCAAGCTGTAAGTCTAAAATACTACAGAGGGACAACAAATGTAAATACAACACGATTATTAAAAAGACACAAATAAAAAGTCTAAACTAACAATAAGCAATAACAAATGTTAAGCATTTCGATTTAGGAATACCAAAATACATTGAAGAATCACTTGGATTTTTTACACCGAATCATTCATATATTTTAAACGACTCAAATGAACAGGTGTTATATTAAGATAAGATGCAATACAGTGCTGGGGAACGCGCTGGAGAATACGAGGAAATCTATTATTCATTTCTTTATACCTAACCATTGGACTATTGACATAAAGAGCTTTTATTTTATCATTAACAATAAAAAAATAATCTTCGGTTATGAGTCTTCCTAGTTTTTCGCCCTGCTGTAATACCTTATAAATATTTTGAAGCATCTCAAATGAGATAACGAGCACTTCTGTATCTTCCATAGCCTGTATTGAAAAACTAGCAGGGATTCCTTTAAGAAAGCTTTCATAATCTGTTCCAAAAGTATTTTCTAAACAGAAATGAAATGTTTTTTCCTCGTCTTTGTCATCTACAAAATAGATCCGCAGCAGTCCTTTGGTTACAAAATAAATTTTAGAGCAGATTTCATCTTCTTTTAAAAGTATTTCTTTCTTTTTATACGATTCATAATCGAGCATGCTGAGACAGTATTCCAATTCGGAATCTGAAATTTCAATATAACTCGTAATAAGCTCGTAGAGTGCCAGTACACCATTATTTTCTAAAGCACTGTCTTCTTGCATGTTGGTTTTATAATTTTTATTTCGATAAAATAGGTATGCATATTGGTTTTGAAGTACCTACGTTACAAATTAAAAATTTGCATTTACGAAGCTCTTTACAAATGTCAGGCAAATATATCCTAGAAAACATGAAGCTGTTATAGATTTCAGCAAGCAGAATATACCATTATACTCTGCTAAAATACTATTAAAAAAGGGAATTTCACGTTTTAAAAAACCATAATGAAACGAGTTTAGTTTCTAGTACTGAAAAATAGATCGTTACTTAATTTTAAATTTTAAAACTGTGACCGAATACGGTGGAAGATCGAACTGCTGGCTTCCTTTAGCAATTTTATATTCACTCTGTTTTGGCATGATTTTTTTTGGATCTGCAAAAGTATTTTCATCCTGTAAATTTTCGCTTACCAATCTAATCATACTACCTTTTGAGCCTAATTTTGCTCCTTTCAAATTGATATTAACGTCTTGGTTTGAAGCTGCAGTGTTTACCAATTTCACAATAATTTCTTTACTATTCGTGTCTTTTACTGCCGATGCGTATAAATCATGCTGCCCAATTAAAGCTTTTCCGTCCTGAGTGATGCTTAACAAATCTGTTCCTTTATTAGTAGAAAACAATTGCTGCACATAATAGTTTGCCGAACCATAAGATTGAAGATTATTAAACCAAATCATATCGGGTGTCCACTGCCAAGCATCTTCATGAGCCATTAATGGTGCGTAAGACGATAACTGAACTACTTCTGCATTTCTTTCCAAACCCGTCATAAAAGCGGCTTCAGAAAAGGCACATTCCCAATTGTTTCTATTGTTTGGATTTGCTCCAGAAACACTTTGTGCCGCATATTCTCCTGCAAATATTTTTGGCCCTTTTCGATCATAATTATCATAACGGCCTGCGTTTTTTCTAAACCATTTCGGGCTTTCGTAATAATGTTCGTCTATCAATTCTGCATTCAGCTTTTTAAGTTCCGCCATTGCATAATCAAAATGTTCACCCTTTGGTGAAGGTCCGCTTCCAGATACTATTATGATTTTTGGATATTTTGCTTTGATTGCTTTTTCAAAAACTTTGTAACGGTCAATATAATCTGTTCCCCATTGCTCATTTCCAACTCCGATATATTTTAAATTAAACGGCTGCGGATGTCCCATATCTAACCGAAGTTTTCCCCATTTTGTATTAACCTCTCCGTTTGCAAATTCAATCAAATCTAAAGCATCTTGAATGTAGGGATCTAATTCATCCATCGGAGCTAATTCTCCTGTGTTATACTGGCAAGCCATTCCACAGCTTAAAATTGGCAAAGGTTCCGCTCCAATATCTTCAGAAAGCTGAAAATATTCGTAAAACCCTAATCCGAAACTTTGAAAATAATCAGGCGTTTGTTTGTGGCTGAATTCGACATTCCAACGGTTCATCATCGTTTTTCTTTCTTCTACATTTCCAACCGATTTTTTCCATTGATAACGGTCTGACAATGTTCTTCCTTCGACAATACAACCGCCTGGGAAACGTAAAAATCCCGGTTTTACATCATATAAAAGTTGTACAAGATCTTTACGAAGTCCGTTTTTTCTGCCTTTCCATGTATCTTCAGGAAACAGCGAAATCATATCCAAATCGATAGTTCCTGTTCCTTCAAATGTTATTTTAAGTTTTGCTTTTGCTTCTGTCTGCGTACCAATAATTTGTGCCGTATAATTTGCCCACTGTACCGAATTTGGAATAATATTCGTTTCTCCAATTACTTTTTGATCTTTGTCAATTAATTGAACAATTATTTTCTTGATCGCTGCATTAGGATTGGCTGCTTTTAATGAAAGATTGTATTTGGCATCTTTTTTCACTCCCATTCCTCTGAAGCCTTCGTTTATTAAAGCGTAACCTTTATCATTATTTATTTCTACCCGACAAAAATTGGTATTGTCTGCTGCTAAATTTATAGGCACAGCACTACCCGATTCTTTATTCATTGAAGACCTTTTGGTATTTGGCTGCTCCCAACCCATTAAAGGTTTCTCGAACTCAAAAGATCTGTTTTTTACCATTTCGGCGTACAATCCACCGTCTGCGGCAAAATTGATATCTTCAAAAAACAAACCGAACATGGTTGGCTGAATTTTAGTAATCGTTTTGGAAGCATCAACTTCTAAAGTCGTTTTCTGAGCATTTATATAAAAACTGCTCAACATCAAACCACAAATGGTAAATTTCGTAAGGATCGTATTTTTCATTCGGAATTAAGCTAATTATTTCTTTACAGCCTCTAATTTAGCAGGAAAAGCGGCTTCTCCGTCTAAATTAATCACTTTTAATATATCGACATTTTTACTTTCAACTGCATGTTTAAAATAATCGGGTTTATTTTTTCCCCATTCTACCGTACAATTCTGAACCTTAATGCTTTCAGCTGAATCAAAATAGAAACCAGAGGTGCTTCCCTGCACAAAACCTTCTACATTGGCAGGACGTCTGTCGTACAATCCGCCGGGAAAAGAAGTTCTTTTATCTATAAAAACACTTACATTATCAAAAACAATATTCTTGATTTTATCTTTCGATTCTCCGCTTACAAAAACTCCATTTTCTCCTGTACATTGAATATTAGAGAAATAAATATTTTTAATTTCACCAACTTTTCCTTCTGTCGCGCCTTTTGGAAAACGCCAGTTGGCATCTTTATGATTTACTTTTGCTCTTCTAAAAGCGGTTACATAAATCGGCTCTGCTTTTCCCCACCACGTGTCGGTATTTAATTTGCTTTCGATAATGATATTAGAAAAGATTACATCGCTTACCGTTCCTTCATCTCTATTTTGAATTCCTAAAGCACGATTGCTGTTTTTGATGATGCAATTATTGAAAACGACTTGTCTGATGGCATCCATGTTTTCTGAACCAATTTTAATGGCGCAGCTGCTGCTGGTCATAGTACAGTTGGTAACGGTAATATTTTCACAAGCTCCAAATTCTTCAAATTCTCTTCTGTTTTTCAAGCAGATGCAATCGTCACCACTTTCAATATAACAATCGCTGATTCGCACGTTTTTAGAATGATCCAAATCGATTCCATCGCTATTGCGAACTTTCAAGCTGTTTAATAAAGTAATGCCGCTGATCACAACATCATTACATCCTACTAAATGAACTGTCCAATAAGCTGAGTTTCCTATATGAACATCATGAATTCTAATATTTTTTCCTCCAATAATCGTCAAAACATGAGGTCTTGGATCTAGAACGTTGAATGGTTTTAGAACATACGCATCTTCTTGTTCTTCTCCCATAAAAGAAATTCCGTTCCCGTCTATTTTTCCGCTTCCGCTAATGGTAAAATCCTCAACATTTTCTCCGCCAATCCAAATTGTCCCCTCGCCCGGATTCGTTCTGAAGGCACTCTTGGTGTACAATTTTTCATCTGGACTTGCCAATAATTTAGCTCCAGCTTCAATATGCAAATCGACTTTTGATTTGACGTCAATTGGTCCTGCTAAAAAGGTAAAGGGAGCAGGAATTAAAACTCTTCCGCCTGTTTTGCTGCACGCGTCAATTGCTTTTTGAATAGCTACTGCATCGTTAGTTTTTCCATCTCCTTTTGCTCCGTATTTTTTAACGTCGTAAATCTTTTGTGCTGAAATAGTGATGGAAATACAGAAAATTAGCAGTGTGATGATCGATTTCTTTTTCATATTTTTTATTTTTTTTGCCACAAAGGCTCAAAGGCTCTAAGTTTTTTTCACGCAGATTTTTCAGATTTAGGCAGATTTAATTAGATTTTTTTTTTAAATATCTGCAGGATCTGCTTAAATCTTTTTAAATCTGCGTGAAACAAAAAAACTTCACTTCTTTGCGACTTTGTGGCTAACTTTTAATGCGCTGGCAATTCAAATTTATTTTGTTCTGGTTCTATTTTTCTTTTTGCAGCTTCGCTGTCCAAATTGCTTCCCATAACATCTTTAAAAACAATCTGACTGACTTTATCCGAAGGAATATCAATCGCATTCATGGTCAGATTTTTGACATCATCGAAAACAAAAGCGGGACGAAAATCCTCTTTATCCAAAATCAGTTTTATGTTCTTCATTTCAATTCCATCGACGTGGCGCACATAAAATCCCCATGATGGCAGTTCACCAAACATATTAAATTCAGGATAGCCGTTTATATTTTCTTTGACATCTTTCAGTCGGCTTAAAGGATGGTACGCCATTCCTTTTGAAGCTCTTCCCGGATATATGATTTCAATATCTTCTAATGTCACATTTTCAATTAAATGTCCCGGAATTCCAGCAATAGAAGACGGAAACGGATTATGGAAATAATCAACTTCTGGTCCTCTCATGTCGTAATCGATATCTGGGCGTCCAAACGGAACCTGCACTTTTACGTTTTTTATCGATACATTTTTGATAGATCCTGCTTTATCTCCATTTCTATGCCCGAGACGAATCAATATCGCATTTCCTGTATTGACAGCGGTAATATCTGAAACTTTGATGTTTTCAATTTCCGCTCCATCAACAGATTCAATGGCAACTGCCGATCTGAATGTGTCAAAAACCTTGATATTTTCAATGGTTACATTTTTGAAACTGCCGTAAGAACCTGTTCCAAATTTCACTGCATTGGCACTAGACCGTATCGTGCAATTACTGATGTAAATATTATTATTGTGCAGTCCCGGCACTTCTGATTTCAGACAGATTCCGTCATCGGCAGTGTTTATATTGCAATTGGTAATTCGGGCATTTTCGCAACCGTCAAGATCAATTCCATCATTGTTCCAATACGCTCTGCTTTCCACTTTTATAAAATCAATAACAATATTTTTGCATTCTCTAAAACACTGCGTCCAGCCTGGGCTGTTCTTCAATGTAATCTGCTTCATGGTAATAGAATCGCACTTTACAAACGAAATCAATTTTCCTCTTCCGTCTTCTGGGCGCATTCTTTTGTAATTGTATTTTGGATCAATGCGTACTCCCGTGTGATGCAGGGAATCGATTGCTAATGCCAGTTCTCTTCCTTGTCCGTCTATAATACCTTTTCCTGTTACCGCCATATTTTTAGCTTCAAACGCAATAATAAAAGCTCTTATTCCTTCATATTTTGGATAATCATCTGGATTGGTGCTTCCTAATAAAGTGGCGCCTTCTTCAAAAAACAACTCCACATTATTTTTTAAAACAATACTTCCAGAGAGATATGTTCCTTTAGAAAAAACAACTCTTCCGCCTTTGTTTTTATTTGCTGCATCAATTGCTTTCTGTATTTCTTTTGTATTTAAGGTTTTGCCATCTCCAACAGCGCCATACTTTTTAATATCAAAAGTTTTCTGCGCCGAAACGGTTAAAGAAATACAGAAAATAAGTATCGTGATTATAAATTTCTTTTTCATATTTGTATTTGATCTTATTTTTACTCTTCCTGAGAAGTTTTATTTCACGCTGATTTAAAATGATTTCAGCAGATTACGCAGATATTTATAAAAAAATCTAAATAAATCTGCTGAAATCTGACAGATCTGCGTGAAACCAAAAATCGTTTAATCTGTAGCAAACAGATGTCTTCGAACTCTATCCAGCAATTCCAAAATCTTACCAGAAAACAGTATACAAAGCCACTAAAATTCCACTAATGATAAAAGAGCCAACTATAAATCCTGAGGACACTTTATACATTGATGTATCGACTTCTATTTTATGAATTTCAGCTTCCTGTTCAGATACTGGTTTGGCTAGACTTATTGCTACCATTATCAATACAATAATAAAGAAAACAATAGTCATTCTGTCTAGGAAAGGATAATCAGGAAACGCACCTTCTGTCCACATTGGCAGAAATTTCAAAATCGCTGCAATAGGCACTGTGAGCAATGCTCCTGCCAATCCCGCCGCTGGAGTCGTTTTTTTCCAGAACATTCCTAACAAGAAAATTGCTAAAACTCCTGGTGAAAAGAATCCCACATATTCTTGTATAAATTGATAAGCCTGATCTAATGATTTTAATGCTGGCGCCACAAAAGCCGCGATAATCATACAAACCACAACACACCATCTTCCGGTACGAACCAGTTTTTTTTCGGATGCCTGAGAATTGAAATATTTTTTATAAATATCTAAAGAAAAAATAGTCGAAATACTATTGGCTTTCCCTGCCAGAGAAGCAACAATTGCTGCAGTCAAAGCGGCTAAAGCGACTCCTTTTAATCCCGCAGGAAGTAAATTCATTAAAGTCGGATAGGCTTGATCTGGTTTTAAAACTCCTGCTGCATCCACCATTTCCTGCTGAAACATTCCGTTTTCGTGCATTACAAACATGGCAATACCCGGTAAAACGGCAATAATTGGAACTAATAATTTTAGAAAAGCGGCAAATAAAATACCTTTTCTCGCTGTTTTCAAATCAGCTCCTAACGCTCTCTGAACAATGTATTGATTGCATCCCCAATACGCCAAATTATTGATTAACATTCCGCCTACCAAAACCGACATTCCTGGCAGTTCATTATAATGCGGATTGGATTTTTCTAAAATCATATGCAGATGTCCAGGCGCTTCATCAGCAATTACAGCTAGTCCTTTTAAGATGTCTTTTCCAAAACCAAACTGATCTGATAATAATGTCAGGGCGAGATAAGTTGTTACGAGACCTCCTAGAATTAAAACAATTACCTGAAACATGTCTGTATATCCAATTACTTTCATACCGCCCAAAGTCACGATTACAGCAAACAAACTCAATCCGATTACACAAAACTGAAAGCTTATCGGTGCAATTGAAGAAATAGCTAAAGCGCCTAAATAGATGATCGAAGTAAGATTAACAAATACATAAATTAAAAGCCAGATAATCGCCATAATGGCACTCACGGTACCGCTGTATCGTTTGGCAAGAAACTGCGGCATGGTGAATATTTTATTTTTCAAGTAAATAGGCAGAATAAACATCGCTACAAGAATCAGCGTGGCTGCAGACATCCATTCGTAAGAAGCAATTGCCAATCCGATGGCAAAACCAGAACCGCTCATTCCGATAAAATGTTCCGCTGAAATATTGGACGCAATCAACGATGCACCGATTGCCCACCAAGTAAGCGAACCTTCGGCTAAAAAATATTCTTTAGAACTCGTTGCAGCTGTTTTTTTGCTTCTGTAAATGTACATTCCATAGGCTGTGACTATGATAAAGTAAATAAAGAATACAATGTAATCTGCGGTTTGTAATACATTCATAATAGGTGGTTATTGGTGGTTAGTTAGTAAAATGTATTTTAAATTTTGATTGGTATCAAATCTTGAGAAACCATTTTCTTTTATAGAGAAAATAAAGCAAAAGAAGCTGTACAAACGTGACTGATAAAGCAACAAAAACTGGCTGCCAGACCATCGGCAGATAGTGAATAAGTCCGCCAAAAAAGTAATCTGCGGTGTGTTTAAAATCTACAGAGCCTTCAGCTGCGATATAAATTAGAATTGAATTTGAACCAATTAAAATCAATGGAAATGCCCATTTGTGTAAACCAGACAAATCGATTATCACATAGAAAAAAACAAAAAATAAAATACTGAATCCGCCCACAAAACAGACAAAAGAACTTGTCCATAAATGTTTGTTAATAGGGAAATCAATATCCCAAATGAGACCTGCAATTATTAACAAAATAGCCGTCAATGTCATCAAAATCAGTTTTGCTTTTATAGAAAACTGATTTTTTGCTTTTAAAAATGTTCCTGTAAAAACTCCAAGCAAAGCGGTTGAAATTGCCGGAAGAGTCGAAAATATTCCTTCAGGATCATAAACAGTGCTGTGCAGCCTTCCCGGTAAAAATAATCGGTCAATATAACTTTCTAATGATCCTTCCTTTGTTAAAACTCCTGCTCCAAATCCTGGAACGGGAATCCATTTCATGGCTGCATAATAACCCATCAAAATGGCTAAAAACCAAATTAACTGTTTTTTGAGATCAAAATTCAAATAAATGATTCCAGCAAAAAACCAAGCAAGTCCGATTCTGCCTAAAACACTCGCAAAACGGGTATTATCAAAACCGTCAAAACGTAATAATCCATTTACGACAAAACCTAGAACCAGTAAAATACCAGTTCTCCTTAGCATAGAAAGGTATATTTTTCGTTTTTCGCTTACAGGCAATTCTTGTGGCGTTAGCACTCCTGCCAGACTCATTTTCTTCTCGAAAGAAAACGGCATGGAAACGCCTGCAACAAACAAAAACACAGGAAAAATCATATCATAGAATGTAATGCCATTCCATTCCGCATGATGCAATTGCGATGACATCCAGATAAAAACAGGAATTGGAGCTGCTTTGGCCAGAGCATGAATAATGTGTTCACCGCTCATAATCCAAAACATCACAAATCCGCGCAGCGCATCTAAAGAAATTAATCTTCCGTTTTTAGGGTTATTCATTTTTTATAATATTCATTTTCAGTTAGTTTTCAGTCGCAGTCACAGTATTCAGTGCTATCTGTGACTGAAAACTGTAACTGTGACTAAACTAAGCAACAGGTTATTTTAATTAAAGTGGCTTAATGATAAATCCGTAGCTGTATTCGCTTTCGGTTAATCGATATTGTTCGTGCGGCGGTAATCCCCAGCTGTTGTCGCCTCCTAAGCCTCGCTGTGTTAAGTCTACACAAACCACTACTTCATCTCTTGGCGTGATATCGCTGGAATGAAGATTCTTTTTAGAAATTCCGCCATCAAAATCACTCGGATAATTATTCAAAGTACTCATACACAAAGGCTGCAGACCTTTTACTTCCAAGCCATTTCCTTTATTGCTTGACAATTTAAACCAGCGTATATCAGTCTTATATCCATTTTCCTGCGGGCGTGTATAAGGCACATATTGGTCTGCAACTTTACTGTTATAAATTCCTTTGAAGGATGAAGTTTTCCTGTCGGGATAATTTTCTAAAGGCCCTCTTCCGTAATAATCTAAATTTTCTAATGTATTTTTTAAAGTGAAAATCATTCCGAAACGTGGCAGTTCTGGCACTGGATTATTTCCTTTTTTATAAAAAGCCTGAATCTCTAAAGCGCCGTCATTTGATAATGCATATTTGATCGTATAGTCTGAAGCAACATCGTTCAATTTTAATTTCGCCACAATATATTGCTGTCCGTTTTCTTCTGTCTGCTCAATACTTACTAATGATGTATTTTTCCCAGCCGTTCTCCAGACATTCGTTCTAATCTGCATTTTGTTTCCAATATCATTATCGGTTGGCGCTCTCCAGAAATTAGGTTCAGGATATTCTGTAAAGTATTGCTCGCCTTTTAAACTGTAATACGAAATCAGTCCGGTTTTCTTACTGATGTTAACCGTAACATTATCTGAAGTCAAAACAAATTGGTCTTTTTCATCTTGAATTTTTGCCGAGTTTCTCTTTTCAGATTTGGCAAAATACTTTCCGTCTTCAATCACAAATTGCTCTTTTGCTATTTCAAAGTTCTGAGGCAATAATTCTGAACCTGTTTTGGTATTAGCAAAAACATTCAGCAAATATTCTGTTCCTTCTTTTGATTCTAATTTTGGCAAATCAATTTTAAACTGTTTTTTAGATTTCGGATCTAAAGCGACATTAAAAGTTCCATCCTTAATTACTTTTCCGTTTTCTAAAACTTCATACCTAAAATTGTACTTGTTTAGATTTGTAAATCCAAAATCGTTATTAATTTCAATTACTCCGTTTTTGATATCAATTGCTTTGAACAAAATATTCTGATAGACTTTTTTCACTTCAAAGGCTCCTTGATGCGGAGTTCTATCCGGATAAACCAATCCGTTATGGCAGAAATTTTCGTCGTTTAGATAATTCTGGCTTCCCATATCGCCGCCGTAAGTCCAGTATTTACGCCCGGCCTCATCGATTCCTTGAAATCCCTGGTCTACCCAATCCCAGATAAATCCGCCTTGCATATTTTTGCTTCCGCAAATGATGTCCCAATATTCCTGAAAGTTTCCGCTGCTGTTTCCCATCGCATGCGAATACTCACACATAATGAATGGACGGGTTACTTCTTTTCGTGCCGCATATTCTTTCATGTAATCTATCGTTGGGTACATTGGACAAACGATATCGGTATTTTCATTTTCTTTTGCCTGCTCAAACTGAACCAGTCTGCTAACATCTCTTTTTTTGATCCATTTATAGGCATCATGAAAAACAGGTCCGTTCGCACTTTCATTGCCTAAAGACCAAATAATTACCGATGGCATATTTTTATCTCTTTCGACAAGACTGTAAATTCGGTCCAAATGCGCTTCTCTCCATTCTGGAAGATAACCAGGATTCGTTTTTGGATTCATCCACTTTAGAGGCTGTCCTTCCACTCCCATTCCATGGCTTTCGATATTGGCTTCATCCACCAAAAACAAACCGTATTTATTGCATAGTTTCACCCATAAAACATTGTTCGGATAATGACTGCAGCGAACGGAATTGATATTAAGCTGTTTCATCATTTTGATGTCTTTCACCATCGTAGCTTCATCCTGATAATGTCCTGTTACAGGATTATGTTCGTGAATATTAACTCCGTGAACCATTAATCGAACACCGTTTACCAATAATTGCCCACCTTTTAATTCGACTTTTCTAAATCCGATTTGTGTGCCAACGGTTTCTATACTATCTCCTTTTGCATTTTTTAAAGTCAGAACCAACGTGTATAAATTAGGTGCCTCACTGCTCCATAATTTTGGGTTTGATATATTTTGAGAGAAATTTAAAGTCTGAATTTTCGAAGCTTCTAAATTGACATTTAGTTCTTTTATAAATACATTTTTTCCAGAAGCATCAACTAATTTGGCAATTAATTTTTGATTGTTAACCGAAGTTGAAGTCAGATTTTTTAAACTTACCTCTACATTCAAACTTCCGTTTTTATATTTCGCATCTAAATCAGGTCTCGCAAAAAAGTCTGAAATCCTAACCTTATCTGTACTGTATAAATACACATTTCTGTCAATTCCAGAAAGCCTCCACATGTCCTGATCTTCTAAGTAAGAACCATCGCTCCATCGATACACTTCTACAGCCAAATCATTTTTTCCTGGTTTTAAATATTTCGAAATATCAAATTCCGCTGGACTTTTGGTGTTTTCCGTGTAACCGACTTTTTCACCATTCACCCAAATGTACATGGCCGCGGTTCCTGCTTCAAAATGAAGAAAAACATGTCGGCCTTTCCAGTTTTCAGGCAGCACAAAATCTTTTTTATAAGACCCAACAGGATTGTCCCAATGATTGATAAAAGGTGGATTTTTTTCGAAAGGATAGGTAATGTTTGTATAAATTGGCACTCCATATCCATTAAGTTCCCAATTAGAAGGCACCTGAAGTTCTTTCCAATGTAAGGTGCTAAAATCTGTTTTGTAAAAATCCTTTGGGCGTTCGTCTGGTGTTGGCGACCATGAAAATTTCCATTTGCCATTTAAAGAAAAATACCAAGGGGAGTTTTCATACTTATCGATGATTGCCGAAGTTTCGTCTGCATAAGGAAGAAAAGCTGCTCTTGCAGGTTCTCTATTTATTTGAAACACTTCGGGATTTTCCCAATCGTTACGGTCTTTTTCTTGAGCTGAAATCCCTGCTGTGAAAAGCAGTAACAGACTTACAAAAAATATTTTGGTTTTGGTTTTCTGCATTATTTTGGTTTTAGATAGCTGGCAATATTTTTTTAACACATAGAAACATAGTTTTTCTTTGTATTAAAAGACATTTCATTTATTACAAAAACATAGCTATGTGTGGGAAACTAGTTTCTCTCATGAAACTTTTTTATACTCAAAAGAAAAATCTATGTTCCTATGTGTTTAAACAAACTTTTAAAACTTCAACTTTTCTGGCAAATATTTAGCAACTAATTCTTTGTAGTAAGGAAGCAAAGCTTTCACATCTGGCTTAACGGGAGCTTTTGTGTACAAATCATACGGATTGAACTTTCTAACCCAATCAAACATTTCAATATCTTTTTCATTCATTAAGTGTGCATACGCATTTTCTTTATGCTGCGAATAAAAAGAATGATAACGAATCATGTATAAGGCTGGTTCTGGCAGATAGTCTTTCATAATCTGATAGAGATATTCATCGTGTCCCCAGCTCATTTTTACGTTATCCAATCCGCAATTTTCGGTGTAGATTCCGAATTTGGTGTTGAACCTTGGATCTGTGTAGTCTGGGTTTTCTTTAAAGAATTCTGGGTACACAATTTTATCCGAATACGCGCATCCAACTGGAAATGTATCGCCAACAACTGCCCATTGCGGTTCTCCAAAAAGGCATAAAACTTTACCTAAATCATGAATAAAACCTGTTAAGACAAACCAATCTGGATGGCCGTCCGCACGAATGGCTTCTGAAGTCTGCAAAAGATGCTGTGTCTGATCTAAGTCAATATCTGGATCGCTGTCGTCTACAAGTGTGTTCAAAAAATCAACCGCTTCCCAAATTGACATTTCTTTTCTGTTGAACTGTAGAAATTCCCGTTCTTTACTGCATACAAAATCATAAGTCTGATACGTATGGTTTATTCTATAAAATTCCTTAACTGTTTCTACTCTTTCTGAATCGACATAATTCCGGAATTCTTCTTTCTGTTTTTCTTTTGCATTTCCCTCAGAAGGATCAGGATATCGCATTAGCAAATCATCTTCCCACTCATCTAAATTTTTCAACGGATTATCTGTGTCTATATGCTTTTTCATAATGGTAAATAGTTATAATGTTATAAGACAAAAATAGAATTACATACTCCGTTCAAAATGGATTAATACATCAAAAACATGGATAATTTTGGTTTTTATAGGGTTTCTGCCTTAAAAACATTATTTTTTTAGCCACGAATTCACGAATTTTCATTTACTCGTAGAGAATATTTACTTCGAATTGCACCAATTTTTACAAAGTATAAATTAATAGGAATTCGTGCATTCGTGGCTAAAAAAAATGGAAACACATTGTGTACCCAAGGTTGAAACCTTGGGCTATGTTTTTAAATATTGAATTAAAATTTTTGTGGAGTAACTTGCAGAGATTTACTTCGTGCTTTAATTCTCTTTCATAGGAATGATAAAATAATCAAAACTAATTTATTTGTAGAAATTCGTGCAATTTAGAAGAAAAAAATCCGATCTAATGAGCAAAAAAAATTCGTGACTCGAGCGATAGCGAACTGGCGAAGCAATTCGTGGCAGAAAAAACATAATTATATTAGTTTGCTAGGCGGGAAACCAAACTGTTTTTTAAAGCATCGGCTGAAATATAACGGATCATTGAAACCAACAAGATTGGTCACTTCAGAAACATTGTATTTTTTGGTCTTAAGCAGTTCTGCCGATTTTTTCAAACGGATTGTTCTAATGAATTCATTTGGTGCTAAATCTGTAAGCTCTTTAATTTTTCGGTAGAGTTTTGAGGAACTTACTCCCAATTTATCGCATAAGAAATCGGTAGACAGATCTACTTCACTCAAATTATCGTTGATTAGATTAGTTACTTTTTCCATAAATTCTTCATCAATTGGCGAGTGCGTCAGCATGCTTACTTTGCTTTCTACCTCTCCAGAGAATTTTTGTTTGAGCTCTAACCTCGATTTAATCATATTCTCAATTACTGTTTTGAGCAATAATGGTTCAAAAGGTTTCACCAAATATCCATCTGCTCCAGTATCGTAACCTTTCACTTTATCCATATTTTCAGAAAGAGCCGTCAGCATTATAACCGGAATATGGCTAATGAATTCATCATTTTTAAGTTCACGGCAGAATTCCAATCCGTCCATAACAGGCATCATCACATCTGTCACACATAAGATTGGCTTAATCTGACGGCAGATTTTTAAACCTTCCTGTCCGTTTTCTGCTTCGTAAACTTTGTAATAATCAGACAAATAATCTACCAGATATTTTCTGAGTTCGCTATTGTCTTCAATCACTAAGATTTTCTCTTTTAAATCTGTATTTTGAATGATTTTCTTAGCTGCTTTTTCGGGAATAAGCATACTCAGATTGTCATTTTTAATGGCATATTCAAACACTTCTTTACTTTCATACGAATCGCGGTCTATCGGAATTTCAACTCTAAATGTGCTTCCTTTTCCTGGCGTACTTTCGACAGAAATAACTCCTTTGTGAATTGATACCAGCGATTTTACGAGTGACAATCCAATTCCAGATCCTGTGTTATTTGCTTTACTGTTTGAAGCCTGATAGAAACGCTTAAAAATCTTCTCCTGACTTTTTAACGGAATCCCAATTCCATTATCGGTTACTTCTATCACCAAAATATCAGCAGCAGTTTCTTTAAGTCTCACAGACATATCTACGTTTCCGTTTTTGTTAGTGAATTTTAAAGCATTTGATAAAAGATTGTAGAGAATTTTATCATACTTATCATTGTCCAGCCATCCGTTGATTTCTTGATCTTCGGTGATGAAATTGAGCTTAATTTTTTTATTAAAAGCCATTTCCTTAAACGAGTCGAAAATATTTCGAGAATAAGAAAGTATATCAGTCTGCGTCACTTTGAGCTTTAATTCACCCGATTGCGCTTTTCTAAAATCTAAAACCTGATTTACCAGATTCAACAGTCGGCTCGCATTCTGATAAATGAGATTGTATCGGCTTTTCTCATAATCGGTTGCGTTGCTGTTTTCCTCCAAAAGCTGTTTTGCAGGTCCTAAAATTAAAGTCAAAGGCGTTCTTAATTCATGCGAAATATTGGTAAAGAAACGCAGCTTTTCATTATTGAGTTTTATATCGTGTTCTCTGTTTACTTTTTCGGTAAGCAGTTCTTGTTTCAAGCGGATTCGGTTTTTAATTTCTCTTCTGATAAAATAGAAAACCCCAAACAGAATCGCAAAAAACATCAAAAATGAAGTCGGCGTAAGCCAGAATGGAGGTAGGATTTTTATTTTATACGAAACCGTTTTACTCCAATAGCCGTCACTATTGCTTGATCGTATTTTAAAAGTATAATTTCCTGGATACAAGTTCGTGTACTGCACAATTCTCGAAGTGCTGTTAGCTGTAATCCAATGTTTATCAAAACCTTCCAGCATATATTGAAATCTGTTCAATTTTTCATTTGCGAATGAAGGAGTCGAAAACTGAATCGAAAAATTGCGATTTTTATGCGTAAGCTCTATTTCTTTGCCATAGTTCAGGTCTTTTGAAAGCGGGATTTCGCCATTAAT
This sequence comes from Flavobacterium endoglycinae, assembly GCF_017352115.1. NCBI lineage: Bacteria > Pseudomonadati > Bacteroidota > Flavobacteriia > Flavobacteriales > Flavobacteriaceae > Flavobacterium > Flavobacterium endoglycinae. The sequence goes on along the minus strand of NZ_CP071448.1, from coordinate 5,099,559 downwards.
TTCCATTTCTGGAAAAACTTCTTCATTCTGAATCTTAAATTCAGAAATAACAGGCATAGGCGACCATTTGTTTCGTTTCATTGCCGGTGGCGAAAAAGAAATAACTCCGTTTTTGCCTCCCAGAAAAATATTCGAATTATTAAAATAAAAGAAACCGCTTGAGCTAAAAACATCCAATCTGTTACCGCTGTTTACGTGATAAATGCTGACATCATTTAAATCGGCTTTAACAAAAGCAATGTTGTTGTTATTGATATTGAGCCACAGATTTCCCTTTGCATCGGATAGAATATCAGTTATCCATTTTCCTGAAAGTTCCTTCAGCTTTTTAACGGGTTCAAATTCATTCTTTTTCGGATTGTATAAGCAAAGTCCTGAGCGTGTTGAAGCCCAAATTTTACCTTTTACATCCACTAAAACATCACTCACATTTTCATCATGAGGAACGCCTTTTTCTTTGATAAAAAGGGAAGAATAGGTTTCTATCTTGCCAGAATTGATGTTGTATTTTACGACTCCAGTTTCGGTTGCAAACCAGATATTATTTTTGGCATCTCTGTCAATGGCATTGATTTGAAAGTCTGGCAAAAGCTTGCTTGAAGTCTGAAATTGCAGTGTTTTAGTATTCAAAATTACAGCTCCTTCTCCAAACGAACCTACAATCATGGACTCATTATCAATTTTGGAAAAAGCAAAAACAGGCGATTTTTCAAACCCTGTCTGTATTTCTCGAGAAGAATTTGTTAGGTAATTGTAAACCAAAATATTTCCATCCCAAAGACCGCAGTAAAAAATCTTTCCGTCATCTGAATAAATGCTGGCAATATCTTTTCCTGTATTGTGCAAAGGAACCGAACCTTTTGTATTCGAAATAAAAAGTCCGTTATGGTAAGTCGCTACAATTACTTTTTCATCGTATGTTTTAGCAAAACCTCTAATTCTAGGCGCTTGATTGCCAATAGAACGCGAAATGTCTTTGTTTAAAGTAAACTGGTTTTCATAAGGATCGTACTTGTCTAAACCGTCTTCGGTTCCAATCCATAATACGCCAGATTTATCAAAATAAAGCGATGCTATTAAATTATCAACTAGCGAACTATCATCAGATAAAATGGAATAATACCATTTGTAATTTCCTTTCTGAATATCTTCCAGCTCATTGCAAACTAATAATCCGCCCAAAGTTCCTACCCAATATTTACCGTCAGGAGCTCTTGCAACAGATAAAAAATAAGGTCCTAAAGCACCTCTCACCTGTTTGTTGTCGATGTACAGATTGATAAACTGATTTTTGGCTTGATCCAATTTATACAATCCTTCCCTAGTTCCGATGAAAATATCCGATTTGGCATCTTCATAAATAAAATTGAGATAAGGGTTTTTGATATTTGAATTGGGTACAGAAAGCGTATACGTGATAATTCTAACTATCGCTCCTTTTGCATCCATTGTAATTTTGGCAACACCTGATTTTTCATAACTTCCAATCCAAACGTTGCCTTTTTTGTCTTCAAAAATGTCTTTGACGTAATCAAAACCTTTAAGCTGGATTTTCTCAAATCGTTTATCTTGCAAAGAAAATAGATACACTCCTTTGTTCTTGGTACCGACCCAAACTCGATTGAATTTATCTGCATAAACCGATCTCACTTCGTCATCAGGAAGGCTGTTTGGATCGTTCTTTTTATGAAAAAAAGTGGTAAACACATGAGTGTCCATTTTAAAGAGCGTCAACCCTTTTCTCGTGCCTATCCATAAATTATTGGAAGCTTCATCCAGTTCTAAAGCGGTAATATCATCATTATACAATTTATTTTTTCCAGCAACAGAACTCATGTAGTTTTTAAACTGATAACCGTCAAATCGGTTTAGTCCAGAGAAGGTTCCAAACCACATAAAACCTTTTTTATCCTGTACAATATGACGCACCGAATTATGCGACAGCCCATTATTGTCGTTATAATGCGCAAATTTTATATTCTGTGAATAAGAATGATAAAAGGCAACAGAAAACAAGAATAATATTAGGAATTTGAGTCTCATGAAAATAAATTATAAATGCAATTTAGTCTTTTTTGATCTAATAAATATCAAAATTATTTAACAGATAAATTATCAATTCTGTTACTTTTTAAATCAATTTTAAAATGATTGGAAGGCTCGCCATTCATGGTTTTATAGAATATCTCTGACCATAAAACCAGTTGCGGATTATCTGATTTTTTAAATTCTTTGCAGATCAGCTCATATTGCTTTAATCTCTTGGTTCCAATCTCTGGAACAGCCAGTTCTCCAGCATTTTTTAAACGGTAAAAATCGAAAATCATGTCGAATCCGTTCCATGATTCAAAATCAGAGCGAGTCAATGAATTTTCTTTCAGCTCTTTATCAAGGTTATAGCTGTTTTTATTCTTTTCTAACAAATCCCTTCCTGAAAGATTTACAATTGACTTTAGAAATTCGATTGGAAAATCTTCTGGCAAAAAGCGTAATCTTACCAATTCTTTCAAATGCCAAGTGGTAAAATCTTTATAATCAGTTGCCTTTAAAATTTCTTTGTCCCAGATTACATTGCTTTTGATTTCTTTTAAATGAGCATATTCTTCTTCGTAAAAAGGGAATAAACTATTGTATTTATTGACTTTCCCTATCACAATGGTTTCCACTTCCAGTTCTGAACCAGAATGAATGGTCAATATTTTATAAGCAGGCATATAAGCGGCAAGCGATGGGGTTTGAATATTGAAAAGCGTATTTCCTTCTGCCGTTGTTCGAACGCCGGTATTGTTGATGTGCATGTGTCCGCCAAAATGAACCTGAATCCCGGCATCTGCAAACTGTTGCGCCACTTCTTCATCGGGAACACGCTGCAATTGCATTTTATCGGCACCAAAAAGCTGCTTTAATTCGGGAGAAGCATTGTCATTAAATTCTACCATTGGGTAATGGCTGAAAGCGATTAGTATTTTTCCTTTGGCTTTGGCTTCTGCAGCAACTTTTTTTACCCACTTTAGCAAATGGCTTTTATAGATCAAAACGTTATTGTAGCCTGTATTGGCTCCCGAAAAATCATGCGGATCATCTGTTTTTCCAGATAATTTCTCATTTGGAACATAGGCATTGGCATCGATTGCTAAAAGCCAGATTCCTTTAACCGGTTCTACCAAATAACTGGCATCGGGCAGAAACAAATTGGTGTTTTTAACTACATAAGTTCTATTTTCTAAAGGAGATTCTTTTTGAGCTTCTTCAAAATTATATTCTGAGTAAGTGTATTTTGAAAATGGCGTTTCCCAGTACAAATCGGTCTTTTTTGGGAAAAAACCAAAATCTCGCATTTCATGAATCGTTTCTTTGTAACCCCAATTTTTGATATCGGCGGTTATGATGGGAACTAGTTCGCTTTTACTTTTATTCAAAATATTTTCAGAACTGCTGATGATCTGTTCTTTTCCGTCTTTTCCTAAAAAATCTGTCTTAACAGCATCTTGTGCAAAAGGTCGTACAACATCGTGATTTCCTGTGGTTACATAGAATGAGATACCGTATTTCTGGGAATATTGATCGAGAATTTTTCGCAATCCGCGAACATGTACGGGCTGTCCGTCATCGCTGAAGTCACCAGGAAGCACCACCTGTTTTATGCCTCTTTTCGCAATATCATTTAAAGCTTCTAAAAAAGCAAAGTAATTTTCATTAAAAATTCGCGTAGAATGCAGCTGGGCATTCATAGTTCTGATATTAGCATATTGGCCAGTTTCAGGGTTTTGAATGCCTTGATAATCGTTATCTTCAAATTTGGCAAAAATATCCTGCAAATGCGCATCGGCTATAAAAGCAATCTTTGTTTTTTGGTCATGCAAATGCTGTTCTGTTTTACAGGAAATCAGAACTGCAAAAATCAATACCCAAAAGAAATTTTTATATGCCATGTTTATTATTATAACTCAGAAACTTTAACCCTTTCGGTGAAATTAATTTTAACACATAGAAACATAGCTTTTATAAAATAAAAAAAGGCGTTTCACTTATTTGAAAACACATAGCTATGTGTTAAAGCTTGCTTTTTCAGTAATCTTAAACAAAAGCAAAAAAAAAATCTATGTTTCTATGTGTTAAAATTAAATTTTGTTCTATTTCATCTTTATTAATCCACAACTTTTACCAACGTTGGGTTAATTCCCAACGGATTATTGGTGATTTTACAGATTAGTGGAAAATCTGGATTTTTTACAATCCACATTTCGGTTTCGTCGATCTGCGCTTTCACATGCAGAGCGTCTATTGTTTTTCCGTCAATTTGAACACTTTCTGCATTTTTTTCATCCAAAACATACGTCGTATTATTATAAACAAAAGAACTGTTTTTTATCAAGTTCTTATAAGCTGATCTTGAAATCATAAAAAAAGTTTCTGTAGGTTTTAAGTTTAAAACAGGCGCATATTCTCCTTGATTAAAACTTAATTCGGTTCCATTCTGTACGGCTTCTGGAAGCATGACGATTTTACTTTTCACACCTCTGGTTTCCAATTTAAAAGCCAGTTTATCAGCCGCTGTTTCGGCAGTGAGCTGAAGACTTCTGGTTTGTCCGTGAAGCTTACAGACATAATGCAATTGGCTGTTATTTTTTATTGTCGGAATGTACTGCTGTGCAATTCCTTTCTGATAAACGATGCAGAAAAGAAGCATTAAAAATATATTTTTCATCCTGTTTATCCTTTTTTATTTCGTTGGAGGTAAAATTGTCGTTCCCCAAGCTGAAGGTTTTGAATCCATTTCTAAAACCAATTCGCCACCGTTATTAATATCATCATGCGTAATCCAAGCTTTGCTGTATGGTTTTCCATTTAACAGCGCGCTTTTTATGTATCTGTTTTTATCCGTCATTTTTTTAGCTGAAATGGTAAACTTTTTTCCATTTTCCAGCCGGATTGCTGTTTCTTTAATCAAAGGCGTATTGATCAGGTAATACGGTTGTCCTGCATTTGGATACAATCCCATCATATGAAAAGCAAGCCATGAAGACATCGCTCCAGAATCGTCATTTCCAGGCAAACCTTCTCTTGAAGTATTAAAATTACTTTTTATAATGGTTCTAATTCTGTCGCTGCTCAAATAAGGTTTCCCGATCCAGTGGTACAGGCAAGGTGTTAAAAATGAAGGTTCATTGGCCACATTATACAAATTCTGATCGAAGAAAATATCCAAACGGCTTTCAAATGCTTTTTCTCCTCCTGATTTCTTGATTAATTCTGGAACGTCATGCGGAATACTGAATGAATATTCCCAAGAAGTTCCTTCGTAGAAAAATACGCACCAGTGGCAAACATACCAAGGCGATTCGATAATAACAGGCGTATATTTAAAGGTCGGTTTCTGGATTTTAGATTCTCCAAAAACTACATCGTCCAGCCAGTTTCCGTCTTTGTCTTTTGGCATGATAAATCCTTTTGCACCATTATTTTCATAATCAGGACGCCATAAATTCTGCCAGCTTTCTGCCTGTTTCATGTATTGATTATAAAGTTCGGTTTTGCCTAAACCTTTGGCTACTGTGGCAATATTATAATCATTGTACGAATAGTCAATTGTTCGATTTCCTGCACGGTCTGTGCCATAAGGAACATATCCAAGTTTTAGGTAATCGATAAGTCCGCCTCTTCCTTCTTTTTCTTCATTTCCTCCAGGCGGAACTGTAGCGTCTTTAAGCATTGCCTGCAGCGCGAGCTCGTAATTAATTCCTTTTAAATTCTTTACAAAAGCATCGGCAATAACCACCTCAGCATTTGATCCTCCTTGAGTTCTTCCGTTATCGTTACCGCTTCTGCCTTCGGGCAAATACCCTTCGCGTTTATAAATATTCAGCATGGCATTTATGATATCCACTTTTCGTTTACTGTCAATTAAAGTGATTAACGGACTTGAGGTTCGAAAGGTATCCCAAATGGTATAAAAATCGTCATAATATGGTTCGTCATTGGTCCATAATGGATTCTCTCCCGTTCTGTCTACAGGCATAATCATGGTGTGATACAAACCGGTATAAAACATTTTTTTATATTGGTCTGAAGTGTCTTTTGAAAGCTGTATACGGCTTAATAAATTCTCCCATTTGTTTTCTAAAGTCTTTAAAACCTCATTAAAATTCCAGTGCGGGATTTCAGCTTCTATATTGTTTTTGGCTTTTAATTCGCTTAAAAAAGAGATTCCTATTTTAACATTCAGTTCTTCTTTTCCAACATTTCCAAAAGAAAGAAACGCTGCTGTTTTTTTTCCTGAATCAAACTGCGCTTTCTGATTATTGTAGAATTTACCGTCTTTGAAAGTTACATATTTTGATATCGGCTGATCGAAAACAGCGCAGAAATATACCGTATACGCTCTTCCGTTGTTCCATCCGCCTCTAATTCTGCTGTAACCTCTTACTTCTGTATCTGAAACTATCTCGATCTGCGAGCCTACAAACTGCTGCGCTTCTCTGGCATCTGGAATTTTTTCTTCCCCCAGAAAAAATCCTGGGTCAATTTTTAATTCTTTAGAACTATTTTTTGGATAGGTAATTCTATAAAATGAAACTTTCTCTCCAGTGGTAATTTCCGTTTTTATGTTATTTTCCTTAAAAACAGTTTCGTAATACCCCAGTTTTACATTTTCTTCAGCTCTGAAAGAAATCTGATCCATTTTGTCTAAAGGACCCGAAAAAGGCATAATCAGGATGTTTCCGTATTTTGGCCCGCCACCCGTTCCGCTCACATGCACCTGACTAAATCCTGTAACTTCTTTAGGCATTGGAAGCCAACCGCTGTTTGGACTCGAAGTACAGTCGGGACTTGGTTTTACCATTCCGTACGGACAAGATGGCCCAATAAAAACCCTGCCCACGCCTTCTGACCCAATCATTGGATCTACATATTGGTGTACACTCTGCTGTGCATTGCAATTGAAGGCAAGAAAAAAACTTGCCGTGAAAAAAAGGAGAAACTTTGTATTTTTCATTCTTTGTTATTTCTTTATTAAGACTTTGGCTGATCTGACATTCCTAAGATTAGCTCGCCGCCCTTTGTAATTTCTTCATGCGTAAGCGTAAAATCTTTTACCGCTTTGTTATTGTATTTGATGTCTTTTATATATACTTTTTCTGTGCTGTTATTTTCAGCTTTAATCACAAAGGTTTTTCCTGAATAATATCTCGGATTTAAATCTATTGTAACTTTATTGAAAATTGGACTTCCTATTTGGTAAACCGCTTCTTTATCAGTTCCTCCATTCATTTGAAATAAACCTAATTTAAGCAAAACATTCAGGCTTCCCATCAACCCCTGATCTTCGTCGCCATTGTAACCTGTTGCGGGAGATAATCCGCTGAAAGTGTTTTTGACTACACTTCTAGTCCAAAACTGCGTCAAATCGGGTCTTCCTAAAAGGGTAAAGATATTAGACGTCTGCATAGAGGGCTGATTTCCGAAATTTACAGGAATTCTACTAAATTCTGGATGCAATTCTGCATCATGTGAGGTACCTGAAGTGAAATTTAACTTTTGAGCGGTTTCAAACTGGAGATTCAATTTTTCTGCTGCTTTTTCTTTTCCTCCCATTAAATTGGCTAAACCTTCCATATCATGCGGCACAAACCAAGTTGACTGTGCTCCGTTGGATTCAATAAATCCGTTTTCATACTGATACGGATCGTAATTTTCGCGCCATTTCCCTTCTGCATTTTTAGGGCGCATCCAGCCAATCGAGGTGTCAAATATATTTTTATAGTTCTGAGACCTTTTCATGAAATATTGATAATCGTCTTCATGCTTCAGTTTTTTAGCCAACTGTGCCAAAGTCCAATCTTGATAGGCATATTCTAAAGTCTGGCTTGCTCCGTCTTCATGGCTTCCAAAGTTGCCATCGGGAAGCGGGTACGGCACATATCCATTCTGTAAACAATATTTTAGTCCACCACCAATGTTGGTATTGTGTTCATATCCCGCTTTTTCCATAATACCGCCTGGCATGTGATTTTTTTTAAGCGCTGTATAAATCTCTTCCAGATTTTCTTTTACAATTCCTTTTTGAATGGCACTTATAATAAACGGCGTTGTCGAAGCTCCTGTCATTACATACGTATCATTTCCGCCAGCAGGACCACGCGGAATGATACCGCCATCTTTGTAATACTGCATGAGCGAATACACAAATTCTTCCATAATTTCAGGATAAACCAATCCCCAAAGCGTGTTGATTGTCCATTGTGCGCCCCAAAAAGCATCCGAATTGTAATGGTTGAATTTGGGTTTTCCATTAGTATTCAATGGTAAATGTCCGACTCTGAATTGATTTCCTGTATTATCAGGATAGGCTCCATTTGCGTCGCTGATCATTTTTCTTCCTTGCAAGGCATGCCATAGATCAGTGTAAAATCTTCTCTGATCAGTTTCTGTGCCTCCTTCTATTTTTATTCTTCCTAATAAAGCGCTCCACTCTTTTCTTGAATCGGCTACCGTTTGGCTAAAATTCCAATGAGGCAATTCTGTTTCCATATTAATCGCGGCGTTTTCTATTGAGGTATAAGAAATACCGACTTTCATCAGTATTTGTTCTTTCGCTTTACCAAAATGGATTAAATAATTCCCCGTTGCAGGATCTCTTTCTAAAGAAGCAATTGGCTGATTTGTTTTAACTTTAAAAAATACGGTCAAAGGTTTTGGACGTCTGAAGTTAGTGCTCAAAACTAATGAACCGGAAAGTTCGTAATCATTATTTTTTTCTAATGTGCCATTTCTATTTTCGCAAGGTCCTAAAATGGTATTGAGATTAAAAAGAATGGCTTTTTGCGCATTTTTAGGAAAAGTATATTGATGAAATCCAACTCTTGGTGTGCTGGTTAATTCTGCTGTGATCTGATATCTATCTAATTTTAAAGAATGATAACCCGGCGTTATAATTTCGGTCTTATGGCTGAATTTGGAATAAAAATCTTTAAAAACGGAGGATTTATTCGTGTCAGAAATTGTAACAGGCATTACCGATACTCCAGACAGCTGCCATTCGTGAACGTGGCTAAAACCCTTAACGGTATCTGTAGTATATTTATAACCTCCTCCCCAATCGCCTTTAATCTCTGTATCGGGACTTAAATTAACCATACCAAACGGACGGCTTGCTGATGAAAAGTAAAACCATCTTGAATTTTCGGTGTCCAACAACGGATAAACCTTATCTGATACTTGTTTCTTTTGTAAAGAAATGGTTTTCTGAGCGTTGCATGACAATAAAAAAACTAGGGTCAAACTTATGGCAATATATCCTATTTTATAGATTTTATTTAGTTCCATTATGCTGTTGATATTGATGGGACAAAATTGGGCTGATACTGATTTTTATAACGGTTAAATCGGAAACCTCAACATTCAATTGATACTGAACAACTTGAATATTTTAAAACTTAAAAAGAATGTTACAAAGCTTAATCTTTCATTGAATCTCACAAATTGCATTCGATTAAGCTAAGTATACACTCAAAAATGAAAATGAAACTAAACTGGTTATCATGAGTAACCAAACACCAGTTTTCTTTTTAGTAAAAAAGGAGAAGATTTTTTACGCTCTTCTCCTTTCGAAATTAAATTGGGTTACAATGCGTACTTAACTAAATTCTTATTTTAATATCCGTCATTTTGAGTAAGAGCCGGATTTAAAACCATAGCGTTTGTTGGAATTGGGAATACACGACGGTAAAGATCTGTATTGGTTTTGTAGCCCCATGATCCTTCATATTTTCCAAAACGGATCATGTCGTTTCTATGCCACGCTTCCCATGCAAATTCTCGGCTTCTTTCTTTGTACAGATCTTCCAATGTTACACCTGTTAAGGCTGCAGATGTGGTACGGTTAGAACGAACCATGTTTACCAATGCGTCTGCACTTTGTCCTAAAGTTACTGTTCCGCCGCGAAGAATTGATTCTGCTTTCATTAACAGTACATCTGAATAACGTAAGAAAGGAACATCATTCTTTTGGTTACGATTTGTTGAAGTGGCATCTGGATAAAATTTAATATTTCTATATCCCATATTCCAAGCGATTTCATCATTTCCAAGATCAAATAAAGCTTCACTTTGACGAGGTACAATATTTGGCGTTAGATTTACCTGATAGGTATAGGATGCTCCTCCATCAGATCCTGTATAAAACTGGTCGTATCCTTTTTTAGTGGTTGTAACCATTACTGGTGTAACTCCATCGTTTAGATACTGAAGTCCTGTAAGCCATTGTTTATTACGGATATCATTTGGATCATCAAAATTGGCATAAAATTCTGGCAGTGTACTTCTAGGTGCGCTTGGGGTAAAAGAAAGTCCAAACTTTGCTCTTTCAGAACGCGGCACATCATAACGTGCGTGGTACATTTGACCGTTATACCCCACAGTAACAGCTGCTGGATCGTAAGGAACTGCAAAAATGAATTCTTTCATTGCTGGTCCATTTGTTGGATAAAACATTTGAAGATAAGTCGCTCTCGGTTCGACTGCATACAAACCAGAATTAATGACTTCATCACAAGCAGCAATACAATCACTATAACGCTGTGTTCCTGTGTACACATTTGCATTCAAATACAGTTTTGCTAACATTGCATTAGCAGTTTGTTTATTTGGTCTTCCGTAAGTTGCCACCCCAGATGCAGGGTTTAAATTTGGAACTGCACTTTTTAATTCTTTTTCAATAAAGTTGAACACGTCTTTTCTAGGCGTTTTGGTGTGAGAGCTAAAATCTCCGTATAAAGTATCCAATGGTACATCTCCATAGCTGTCCATCAGCATGAAATAGGAAATAGCACGCATTGTTTTTAACTCCGAAATCAAAGTTTTTTTCTCTGCACCTTCAGGCATTGTTTGTCTTAAAATTGAGATTGCCTGATTACTTGTACCAATCACTTTAGATGACCAATCCCAAAGGCTTCCTATGATACCGTTGTCTGCATTCCAGTCATGGTAATGCATGGCAATATAGTTTCTGTTGTCAAACCAGTTTCCTCCTCTTGCCGGAAGAATAGCTTCATCTGTTGTTAAAGACTGCGACCACCACCAAGCAAATGAAAACTCACCTCTGAAAGCTGCATAAACGGGTCCTGTAGTTTGAATATATTGTGTTGAATTCTGTGGAAATACTTCAGGAGTTAATTGTGTTGTAATAGGCACATCAAGATCATCACAAGACCATACTAAACCAGCCATCAATACTGGAAGACCTAAATATTTTAATATCTTTTTCATAATTTTTAGCATTTAATTTTTAGAAGATCACATTTAAACCAAACATATAAGTTCTGGTTTTTGGATAGAAGTTATTTGAATCTACACCTGGAGCTGTTCCTCCTTGTTCTACCTCTGGATCAATTCCTCTGTATTTCGTAATAACAAATACGTTATTAATGGTTTGATAGATACGCACGCTGCTGATGTATCTTCCCACTTTTCCAAAATTATATCCTAAGGTCATATTGTCCAATCGTACGTAACTGCCGTCTTCTATAAAACGATCTGAATATTTGTATGCGTTTAGATCATTTGGCGACTCATTGCCTGCATCAACTAAAATATTATTGGTCATAGCAGTACTTGGTCTGAATAAATCGGCACGGGTGGCATTGAAAATTTTATTACCAAAAACTCCTCTGAAGAAAATACTTAAATCGAATTTTTTGTATTGAAAATTATTGGCCCATCCTACTAATAATTTTGGCTGTGCACTTCCTGCATAATGATAATCTACTCCAATTTGTGGTGTAGTGGTTAAATCACCATTTTTATCATAATACTGAGAAACGCCATTAGCATTTTTTCCTGCGTATTTTAGAGTAAAGAACTGCCCAAGAGGTTTTCCTTCTTTAAAAATCTGTAAGGTACTTCCTGTTTGTCCGCCTCCATCTGGCTGTACACGGCGGATAGAATCTCCTCCCACAAAAAACGGACTGGTTAATTTTACAATCTCATTTTTATTGTGTGCCAGATTTATGTTAGTCGTCCAGCTGAAATCTGCTGTTTTTACTGGAGTTGTGCTTAAGCTTACCTCAATACCTTTATTCGACATTGTTCCTCCGTTGGCTACAATTGTTCCTACTGGCACCAATACTGGATTAACATTGTAGTTGAAGATCATATCTGTTGTTTTCTTGTCGTAAACGTCAATAGAACCTGTTACTTTTCCTTTTAAGATTGAGAAGTCAAGACCAATATTGGCTGTAGCAGTTTTTTCCCATTTCAAATCAGGGTTTGCTGCTTGGTTTGGTCCGTAAGCTCCAATCTGCTGTCCGTTGTAATAAAAAGTACCTAAACTTCCTGAAATAAATTGCGCTGTGTATGCATTAAATCCAGACGAGTTACCAGTTACCCCCCAGCTTCCACGCAGTTTCAAATCACTGAAAAAGTTTTGGTCTTTCATGAAATTTTCTTTATCCAATCTCCAAGCACCACCTACGGAAGGGAAATATCCCCAGCGGTTATTAGCTCCAAACATAGAACCACCGTCTCTTCTAAGTGATCCTTGTAAAAGGTATTTGTCTTTATAGTTGTAATTTAAACGTCCAAAGTAAGAAATCAAACGTGTCTGCTGGTATGCTTTACTATCACCAAAATTTACTACATAACCATTTACCGAAGTATAGTTACTTAAAGCTAAGTTATTATACCCAACATTGTCTACAGGAAAGTTTGTGGTTGTAGCCTGAAAACCATCTCCTAACGTATTTTCCTGCCATGAATACCCTAAAACGGCTTTTATTTTATGCTCGCCAAATGATTTATCCCAAGTAAAGAAGCTTTCAATAATATTGTTTCTAGTTTCGTAAGAGTTTCTTAATGCAGAACCATTTACACCAAAATTAACCAATGTTTTTGTCAAAGGCGGATCTGGATTGTTGTAAAAGTTGGCACTGTTGTATTGTGAATAATAACTGTCATAAAATTCTCCATGAGATGCTGTTAATCGCTGGTGCGCTACATTCAAATTATACGTAATTCCAAACGGAAGTTTTACTTCTGCAGTAATGTTACCTACTAGGTTGTCCGTTTTTGTTTCGTCTGTACCATGTGCAATTAAAGCTACTGGGTTGAAATATCCCGGACTTGTAAAATTTTCAAAAAAACTTCCATCAGCATTTCTTACCGGAGAAACAGGAAGATAACTTGAGGCTTGCAAAAGAACGGTATTACGCTGTGGCACATTTTGATATTTGGTAGTAGAGTTAGTAACATTTAAACCAAATTTAACCTTGTCATCAAAAGCATATTGTTCAACAGATAAACGAGCAATAATACGAGAAAAATCACTTTTCTGCATTACTCCTTCTTTATTAAGAGAAGTAATACTGGCAGTATAATTTCCGTGATCGCCTCCACCGCTCATAGACAAGTTATGGCTGCTGGATGCCGCACGTCCTGGTCTTAAAATTTCTTTTTGCCAGTTAGTTTTAGCACCTTTATCATTTTCCGGAGTAAAATTCAAATTGTTTTTAGTGGTAAAATCTCTAAGCTGATCTGCATTCATCATATCGAGATTATTGGAAACTTCTTCCCAGCCAACATATCCATTATACGCAATCTGGGTTCTGCCCTTGCTTCCTTTTTTAGTAGTTACCATGATCACTCCATTGGCAGCTCGGTTACCGTAAATTGCGGTTGCGGCAGCATCTTTTAAAACGTCGATCGTAGCAATGTCATCTGGAGAAATTACTGAGATATCCACTCCAGGAATACCATCAATTACATAAAAAGGTCCCTGAGAACTATTTAATGTCGATGCTCCACGCAAAACCACAGAAGCCGTTTTTGTAGGATCGCCGCTTGATGAAATATTCAAACCAGAAACTTTACCTTGTAAAAGCTGTCCAACATCACTGATGGCTCCTCGATTTAGATCTTCTGCTTTTACAGAAGTTACCGAAGTCGTTAAATTTTTACGAGATCCTTTTCCGTAACCTACTACGACTACCTGTTCTAAGCTGGTTGTAGTTGACTGCAATTTAATTGAATAATTTGTTTTGGTTCCGTCTAATTTAAGAGGCTGATCTTCAAATCCCATAAAGGAAAATATAAGTGTGGCATTTTTGTTTGATGCCAAAATTTTAAATTTTCCATCAAAATCTGTAGTTACTGTATTCGTAGTTCCTTTCTCCAGTACATTGGCAGCAGGCAGCGGAATACCTTTGTCATCTAAAACTACACCAGACACTTCTGTTTTTTGTGCCCATGTATTCATTGAGAAGCCAAAGCAAAAGGCTAATAATAAAAGTTTAAGTTTTTCCATTGTGATATTGGTTAATTAGTTAAAATAGTATGCCGAAATTAGTTCTAATGAAATGTTAACAAATGGACAAGTTATTCATAAACATGGATAATTTCTATAAGGCCAGTAAAATCAAGACTTAGCGACGTTTTTTTTATACAATTATATAATGAAAAACTGACTAATAAATCGATTTCGTAATTTTTTCTTTCATTGAGATCGTGTGGTTTTTAGGTTATGTTATAAATATGAAGTTAAATTATGCGTATATACGTAGTAATTGCAATCTTAGAATCTATTTATTGCTTTCTGTCCAATTTATTTCCCAATTTTTAATTGATTCTCTTTCTCTATTTTCATCAAAAGAAGTATTATTAATAGATGCCTTTTTTAAAGCCTCTAAAAACATTTTCCATCTTGGCCAATAAAATCCTTTATACATTCCTTTCCATGATCGTGAAGCATAATCATTTAAGTGTCCTTCTCCGCCCCAAAGGGTAATTAATGTTTTGGCGTTTTTAACATACAATGAAGAAACTTCTGGTGAACTTCCATAATCAGATGCTGATTTTACCCATTGGTCTAAACTATTTAAAGGTTGTCCAGACATGATGGCATCTATATGCAGAGCTTGCTTTTCTATCTTTTTAAATAATTCGTCACCTTTGGCAATATCTTTCTGCTCATAGGCTTTTACACAGGCAATCAAATCTTCATCAATGGAAAGTGAATAATAATGTCTTGAAACATCTATTAGATCGTATTGAATAAGATTCTTTTTATTGTACTTCTTTGCTTCTTTGGTCAAAACAGCCAAAGCTTCTTTGAGTTTTTCTTTGTCGCCGGGATTACCTTTAAACTCTGTAATTTTAAGCATTGGACGTTTGAAAAACAAATAGGCTCCAGCCCAATCATTCCACCAGCGTGTTTCCCAATATTTAACGTTATAAACCGATTCCAGTAATAATTGCCAAGCTTGAAGAGCAGATTTTGAAGTCTCTCCGTATCTCGCATTCAAATAGGTAACCATCCAGTCATTTAGAGGCTGTTCCCCTTTTGTCCATGGAAGATCATATATGTATTCGTAAACGATAGAATTATTATTTAAACCTTCCGGCATTGCTCCATAACCTACTACGTTTCCTTTGTGCGGATTTTTAAGCAAACTGGTCAATTCGTCTTTATAAAATTTTAAATCTCCATACACAGGATTCGATCCTCCGTAATTATGTACATATCCATATGTCCACTGTTTGCCATAAAAAGCTTCCTGATTTTCCCATACTTTATATCTGTCATTGGCATAATCCTGAATCATGAGTCTGTCATTCGGAACTTTACTTAAAAAAGCGCTTGTTGCTTCTTTCGTCCAGAATTCCTTATTATCACCAAAAAGCCATCCCTGCATAACCCAAACTGCTCCGGGAGCTGCTTCATTTATGGTTTCATAAATGGCACTTCCGTAATTTGATAGTTCTTCATATTTATTATGTTCAGAAACCGGAGGTTCAATCTCGTTAAAAGAATCGGCCAGATAGAAATTCGATTTCCCATACTTTTGAGTGTAAATTTCAATAAATCGCTTTCCAATTTTTTTAAATAAAGGATCTTTGGAATCTAACAAAAAAGTACTTGCAAAACCACCACCCGACCATGATTTTAATTCGGTAATTTTTGCTTCTGGATGTTTTTCTGCGAAAGCTTTTGGCACATAACCGCTGAAAGCAGGCACAACAGGATGCATATCCAATGCTTTCATTCTTTCTAAGATTTTCTTTTGAAGTTCTTCTTTTTTAACGAACCATTCCTGCGGAAGAGGTCCTTCAAGACTATTAATATTTCCCATACGCTGCCAAGGCAGATAAGCAGGTCCTGCAAAATGAGATTCTAATTCTACATTACTCAATCCATATTCTTTCCATAACGCCTGCCATACTGCTTCCTGACCTTCCATGGCTGTTGGCAGATTAATTCCGTGCAATGCCATCCAGTCGATTTCTTGTTCCCAGCGTTTCCAATCCCACCATGGAGTTGTGTAGCCAAAAGTACAGGCATTGAGATATTCTCTATACTCAAACGGTGTGTTTGCTTTTTTAGAATATTTTGGCCAAGTTTTAGGGAGTTCTATTCGGTTTCCTTCCCAGCTGATTAATACCGCACCAATATCTTTAAGAAAAGTATAAGCCGCATAACAGAGTGCTGTATTGTTTGAGGCTTTTATTTTTACGTGATTGTTATCAGTCTCGATTTCAAACCAATCTGGCAGAATTTTGTCTTTTTTTTCTACAACACTTAATTGGAACTCAGCAGACCTATTGCCAATAAGTCTTTTCAGCAGAGCTTGCGGAGCGTCTAAGTCTCCTGCACTTTGTGGATAGAGAATAGAAGTGACGCATAAGAACAGAAAGGAAAGATAAATTTTTATTTGCAAAGAATTTCTAGTTTTCGAAAAGGTGTATTTCATATTCAGTATATTAATTATAATTGCCATTTATAAATCCTCCGAAAATGAATTCTTTGCTTCTTTACAAATCAAAGCGGTATAACAGTTACATCGATGACATAACATTGTTATAGGTTTTAGAATAAAAGGATTTGATTTGGATAAAATTAGAAAGTAAGAAACCTTGGTCAATGGACATATCAATCAAAACTATAGACAATTTTTTCAATCACTCTTTAGAGTAATTATAAAAAGTCTTTTAATTAATAATACGATATATTGATGGATATAGATTGTAGAATATTCTACACAGTGTTTGGAATTGAGCGAGTCAAGAAAAACGTAAGTCCATTTAGAAACTCATAAATTGTTTTTAGCAGAAGAACTAATGACAGCTTAAAACCATTTATATTTCATGGTACAAATGCAGAGATGCAGTTTTTCTTTTTTGATGCTGATCTAAATGAAATTTAAACTGCTCCTTGATCTCTCTTTTTGTACTATTAATATTTATGAATTTGATATCAAACCAACTTTTAAAATCCGTAATTTCTTCTGGATTTACGGTAAGCGATGACATAAATACTATTTTTATTTTAGAGTTTAAAAGTTTGAAAAACTCATTAATATGTATTTCTCCCTCTACAACATATACAATAAAATCAAATTGTTCGAGATCGATTTGATAATCTTCCTCGGCAGAAAAATTAATAAAACTGCAATTAGGAAACCATTTTTTTAAATATCTAAGTAAAACTTGGGCTGCATCGTAAATCAAAATTTCCGCTTCCGGCTGTGTTTCTCTCATCTCATATAAATATTATGTATGATCTGATGCTGTATTACAGTACAGATCTTTATCCTTAATCATTAATTATATGAGCAATTTACGTACAAATATCTTTGTCTTTGCTTTCTAAAATTATAGAATATAACTTAAAGTTATAATTCATAAGCAATTATTAAGGCTTACTTCTTTTATAAAAAACGATAAGAGATTAAATTCAGCAGCCTGCCAGAAAGAAAAAAATAAAACTACTGAATGGAAATTGTGTCCGATAGATTTTCAGCATTGATAAAAGCGGCAATATACTGCTGCACTTCATTTCTATGTTCTGGAGCTGTTTCAAAAGTATTAATATGAAACTCCTCATCCTGATCTAGAATGTGAATAATTTCGGTATAGCCCTTTGAGATAAGACTGCCTTTCAGCTTGATTACCGTGAGCTGCTGGCGAGGGTTCAAATCTTTTCTCACTTTTAGTTGTATAGCTTTTTCCATTATAAAAGATTTGTGTTTGGATTTTTTAAGTAAATCAAATTTAAAAAATTATTAATTCTATTACCAGTGCATCTGTGTTAAAGTTTAGAATCAAATTTATAATTAACACATTTCTTCAGCTATCAATGCAAAAAGCCAGTCTATGCAACATTTCTGTTAGATAATGCATCAAATGTGCTATTGATATTGTGTGGGCAAAACTACATTTACAAACCGTGAATACTTCTCAATTTTACAAAAGCAAATCAAAATGAGGTATTCAAAAACTATGTAACAAACCTCCAAAAACTTTACGCTGGAAACTATCAAAAATGAAAAAACAAATGAAAA
Organism: Flavobacterium endoglycinae; assembly: GCF_017352115.1. Lineage (NCBI taxonomy): Bacteria > Pseudomonadati > Bacteroidota > Flavobacteriia > Flavobacteriales > Flavobacteriaceae > Flavobacterium > Flavobacterium endoglycinae. The sequence goes on along the minus strand of NZ_CP071448.1, from coordinate 5,081,227 downwards.
ACCACCACATCTTATTTATCGTGCTAATTTGCATAAACAGCTACGCACAATCTAAAAAATATAAGGATACGAGTAAATCAATTGAAGATCGAATTTCACTTTTAATGAAAGAAATGACATTAGAAGAAAAGGTAGGACAAATGAATCAATACAATGGTTCTTGGGATGTAACAGGACCAAAACCAGAATCTGGTTCGAATGAAGAAAAGTACAATAATATAAAAAAAGGATGGGTAGGTTCTATGCTTACAATCCGCGGTGTTAAGCAGGTCAGAGCTGCACAGAAAATTGCCGTTGAAGAAAGCCGTCTTGGGATTCCGCTTCTTTTTGGTTTTGATGTTATACACGGCTATAAAACCATAAGCCCTATTCCGTTGGCCGAAGCCGCCAGCTGGGATTTAGAAGCCATTAAAAATTCAGCACGTGTGGCTGCTCTTGAGGCATCTGCTTCTGGGCTTAACTGGACGTTTGCCCCTAATGTTGATATATCAAATGATGCCCGATGGGGAAGAGTTATGGAAGGTGCCGGTGAAGATCCATATTTAGGAAGTAAAATTGCTGTGGCGAGAGTGAATGGTTTTCAAGGGAAAAATTTTGACAACACTTCAATTATTGCCTGTGCCAAACATTTTGCAGCCTATGGATTTGTAGAAGCAGGCCGCGAATACAACAGTGTAGACATGAGTACTTCTAAATTGTACAATACGGTTTTACCACCTTTTAAAGCAGTGTCTGACGCAGGTGTCCGCACTTTTATGAATTCATTTAATACCTTAAATGGTATTCCTGCTACAGGAAACAGTTTTTTACAAAGAGATATTTTAAAAGGCGCATGGGGATTTAAAGGATTCGTAGTTTCTGATTGGGCTTCCATAGGCGAAATGGTGACACACGGTTACGCTGCCGATAATGCCGATGCGGCTAAAAAAGCAGCAATTGCTGGTTCTGACATGGATATGGAATCGAATGTATATATCACCGAATTAGTTCAGCTGGTAAAAAAAGGACAGGTAAAAGAAAGTATAATTGATGATGCAGTTCGCAGAATTCTTAGAGTTAAATTTGAACTAGGTTTATTTGAAAATCCTTATAAATACTGCGATGAAGCCCGTGAAAAAACCGATATAGGCAGCAAAGCCAATAATGACGATGTTTTAGACATGGCCAAAAAATCAATTGTTTTATTGAAAAATGATAAAAACATACTGCCTTTAAAAAAATCAGGGGTTAAAATTGCTTTAATAGGTGCTTTGGCAAATGATAAAAACAGCCCGTTGGGAAGCTGGAGAATTGCTGCTGATGATAATACCGCAGTATCTGTTCTCGAAGGAATGCAGCAATACAAAGACAATTCATTGGTTTACGAAAAAGGAACTGAAGTTGCTTTAAACAAACAGGCATTTGTAGACGAAGTAAAAATTAATACAACAGATTTTTCTGGATTTGAAGCGGCAAAGAAAGCGGCAAAAGAAGCTGAAGTAGTAATAATGGTTCTGGGTGAAATTGGATTTCAAAGTGGAGAAGCACGCAGCAGAACCCAATTGGATTTACCAGGCAATCAGCAGCAGTTATTAGAAGAAGTGTATAAAGTCAATCCGAATATTGTTTTGGTTTTAAACAATGGACGCCCGCTTGCGTTACCTTGGGCAGCAGTACACATTCCGGCCATTGTTGAGGCATGGCAGTTAGGAACACAATCCGGAAATGCTGTAGCACAGGTTTTATATGGAGATTATAACCCAAGTGGAAAACTTCCAATGTCTTTTCCAAGAAATGTAGGCCAATGCCCTATTTATTACAATTTATACAATACGGGAAGACCAACAGATAAAGATCAAAATGTGTTCTGGTCTCATTATTCTGATGTTGAGAAAACACCATTATATCCTTTTGGTTATGGATTAAGCTATACTTCTTTTGCTTATAAAAATTTAAAAATAGCAAAACCTTCGTTTCAAAAAGGAGAAAAAATTGAAGTTTCTGTTGATGTGACCAATACAGGAAATTTTGACGGAAAAGAGATTGTTCAGCTATATATAAATGATCCCGCTGCCAGTATTGCAAGACCTGTAAAAGAACTAAAAGGTTTTGAACTTATCGAATTAAAAAAGGGAGAAACCAAAACAGTGCAATTTATTTTAACTGATAACGAACTTGGTTTTTACGATAATAACGGTAAATTTTTAGTAGAACCGGGTGTATTTAATGTTATGGCAGGCTGGAATTCTAATGATGGACTTACGGGCAAATTTGAACTAAAATAAAACATTTCAAGAGAAAAAACTGAACACATAGAACATAGAATTCTCCACCTAGCTCTCTGTATTAAAATAGGTAAAACACCTTCTTTTTAAGCATCAAAAGCTATATTTCTATGTGTTAAAAAAAGCTATTCCAGCAAAATACTCTATGTTATCATCCTGAGTACGATAATTCCTTAAAACGGTATTAATCGGACTCAGGATTTTGGCAATATGTCAAATTTGAATAAAAAAAATTAAGTGTTCTATTTAGTTTTATTAATATTGTTTTATATAAGCCAGCAAAAGAAACTCTTCCTAAATTTTATTTTCAAAATAAACGGTTAAATAACACTGTTCCATCCAAATGAAAAATATTTACTCTATTTTTTTATGCCTCTTTAGCTTTACAAACTGTCTGTTTTCACAAGGCAAATTTGACAGCTATCAATTTAGAAGCATACAAGAAACAACTTCAAAAAGAGCTATTTCCACGATCATTCAGGATCATAAAGGCTTTATCTGGATAGGTACAAACGGTGCTGGTTTGTATCGTTATGATGGCGTAAATTATTTCGGATATAAGTACGATAAAAAACCAGGATCTGTAAACAGTAATTTTATTTATACCACTTTTATCGATTCCAAAAACAATCTCTGGATTGGTACTGACGAGGGTTTATGTTTGTACAATAGAGATTTGGATAATTTTACCAAAATCAATATTGAAGACGTCATTACAAAAGGATACAACGAGCCAATTACGGTAAAAACGATTATCGAAGACCATAACGGCGATTTGTATTTAGGCGCTTATGGTTTCGGAATATTTAAATTGAACACTAAGACCTTAAAAGTTTCTTTGGTACAATCAAAAGTTCTTGACAAACCTAATTTTCTAATTAAATCTTCGGTAAAAAATAAACAGGGAATTATTTATTTAGGAACCAGTTATGGTCTTTTGGAAATTGATTTAAACGGAAAAGTCAAACAAGTTTATAAAGACAAATTTAAAAGAGAACCTCTGCTCGATGATATAGAAAATCTGGTGATCGATAAATTTGGATATATATGGCTTGGAACTACAGAAAACGGTCTGATAAAAATTAAACCTGAAACCGATAATTATCAGTTCGAAAGATATACCGTTACTAAAAATAAAATCTTATCTATACTGCAAAGCAGTCTTGGTTATATAGTGTGCGGTACTGAAAACGATGGATTACTGGTAGTAAATTACAAAGGACAGATTCTTAAAAAATACCTGCACAGCAAATACAATAGTTTCAGTTTAAAATCCAATTCTGTATGGTCGTTATATGAAGACAAAGAAAAACGGCTTTGGCTGGGATATTTCAATAAAGGTTTAGGCGTTTTTGATAAACCTAATAACAAATTCAATTCGCTCGAATCTCTTGTCAACAATGAAAACTCGCTGCAAACCAGCTACGTAACCTCAATTATAAAAGATAAAAAAGGAAATTTATTAATCAGCAATGAAGGCGGCGGACTTGATATTTACAGCCTTGCCAATAAAAGCTACATCCATGTAAACAAAACAAATCAAAATTATTATTCTGGTTTGGATGCTGTTGATATTCAGACCATATTTATAGACAGCAAGCAAAATATTTGGATTGGAAGCTGGGATCGCGGCATTTACTTTTTGAAAAATGGAACTTCTCGATTCATCAATTACAATACAGCCAACACAACAGGTTTAAAATCAAACCGAATTTTCAGTTTCTCAGAAGATTCAAAAGGCCGAATCTGGATTGGAACTTTCATCAAAGGACTTCATTATTTTGACAATAAAACAGGCACATTTATTCATTGTGATACTAAACCATTTACAGATCATGATTTGAATAATTCTTTTATTCGCAAAGTTTTTGTAGACTCCGATAATGTATTATGGGTGGGAACAATTTTAGGATTGTATCAGGTAAATTTAAAAGAAGAAACGAGTTTTAAAGTTACAAAAATGCGCGATGCGATGTTCAGCAGCATCTCTAAGCACAATAGCATCCAGAGTATTTTATCTATTTACGAATCTAACGATAAAACTGTATGGATAGGAACTGACGGTCAGGGATTGTTCAGTTACAATAAAAAGAACCAGAAATTTTCCAATTATGACGATTTCCCAGGTTTTAAAGAAAAGTCGGTTCGCGCCATTATTTCAGACAATAGCGGTTCTTTATGGATCAGCGGCGGATTAGGTTTAACAAAACTAGATTTTAAAAGTAAAAAAAGCACCAATTTTAATAAAGATGACGGTCTTATTGATAATGATTTTAATAATAATGCGGTTTTTAAAGATGGAAATGGAGAACTTTATTTTGGCGGTTACGAAGGAGTAAATTATTTTAATCCCAGCGAGATCAAAAAAACAGAAAAAGCTCCTCGTCTGTATTTTAGTGACTTTAAATTATTCAATCGTTCTGTAAAACCAAATGAAGATGCTTCGCCTCTAACCAAAGTAATTTCGCAGACGAAAGAAATTACACTTAACTACACACAATCTGTTTTTACGATTGAATATGTGGGAATTAACTATAACTATTCCAAAAAAAATCAATACGCCTATTATCTCGAAGGTTTTGAAAAAGACTGGAACTATGCTGGCAATAATAGAACCGCAACCTATACCAATCTGGCGCCGGGTGATTATACTTTCAAAGTCAAAGCAGCCAATGCAGATGGCACTTGGGGCAGCGAACAGTTAGAATTAAAAATAAAAATACTCCCTCCGTGGTGGAAAACCATTTGGGCTTATTTAATCTATTCTTCTATTTTAATTTTCTTGATTGTATACCTAAACAAAATCTATCAAAATCGTTTTAAAGCCAAACAAGCAGTTCTTTTCGAAAAAGAAAAAACAATCCAGCTTGAGAAATTAAACAATAAAAAACTACAGTTTTTCACCAACATCTCACATGAATTCAGAACACCTTTAACATTGATTATAAATCCTTTAGAAGATATTTTAAAAAGTAAAAAAATATCTCCTGAAATATACAACAAACTAAAAATTGTACACAAAAGCTCTGACAGACTTTCAAGACTTATCAATGAGCTTATGGATTTTAATAAATTAGAATTCAATAAAATTTCGCTTCAAGCCAAGAAAATTGAAGTCATCGCCTTTACAGAAGCCGTTATAGGTTATTTTTATGAAGAAGCGGCGGCCCGAAAAATTGCCGTAAACTTTGAGTCTTCATTAGAATATCTAGAAGACTGGCTCGATCCTAAAATGCTCGAGAAAATACTTTTTAATATTATTTCAAATGCCTTCAAATTTACACCGGATAATGGCACGATAACTATCTCTATTGAAACCACAGACAGTGATCATGATTTGGTCATTCACGGAGAAAAAGTACCTTCATTTTCAATAACAATCGCAGATACCGGATCTGGAATCCGCAAAAAGGATCTCAATAAAATTTTTGACAGATTCTATCAGGTCAACAATGTAAATAAAGCCTATTACGGCAGCACGGGAATTGGTTTGGAAGTTGTAAAAGAATTTATTGAACTTCACAAAGGGAAAATTGAAGTGGAAAGTGAACTAGGAGAAGGCACAAAATTTAAAGTACTCTTTCCGTTAGGCAATTCTTTTTATAAGAAGAACGAAATTATTGACGAAGTCTTCAATATAGAAAAAAATAAAAATCAATTTTTATCTGACATTCCGGATAATCAAACTCAGGAAGAAGACTTTGCAGAAGAAACAACCGACAGCCCTGCAGAAGATACTGCAAAATCATACACCGTGCTGATTGTAGAGGACAATCCTGAATTAAGAAATTATTTAAAGCAGGAACTCAGCAAATCCTACAAAGTTATTACAGCCGAAAATGGTAAAAAGGGTTATGAGCTTGCTGTACAAAAACTACCCGATTTGATAATTACTGATGTTATTATGCCGGTTATGGATGGGCTGCAGATGTGCAAAAGCATAAAAGGAGATTTAAAAACAAGTCATATTCCGCTCTTAATGCTGTCTGCCAAAGCAATGGTAAAAGACCGCTTAGAGGGCATCGATTCTGGTGCAGATATGTATTTGAGTAAACCATTTGAACTGGATATTCTAAAATCAAGTCTTGCACAGCTTATTACAAGCAGACAACTTATGTTTAAGAAATTCTACAGCGGTATTACCAAACAGGGTAAAGAAAAAACAACAACATTGGATAATGATTTTATTCAAAAAATTCTGCATTTCATTAATGAAAATATCAGCGAACCTGAACTGACTGTAGAACTCCTTTCTTCTAAAATCTATCTAAGCAGAAGCCAGCTGTATCGAAAAATAAAAACCCTGACCGGAGTTTCTGTTAACGAATTTATCAGAAATGTGCGATTGGAAAAAGCAAAACAACTTATTGAGCAAGGCAATAATAACATTAATGAAATCAGTTACAAAGTTGGTTTCACCTCTCCCTCCTATTTTGCCAAATGTTATAAAATTAAATACGGACATTTACCCACTCAAGAAAAAAGAACAAAAGAATAACGTCAGTATTACCCTCAAAATATTCATTAAAAAGAGCTTCAATTTAAATCGAAGCTCTTTTTTTTGTCAGTGATTTTTTTCAAAATGAAGGTTTTAATTTTTCCAATAAAAATATGCATATAAAAAATTATAGTGTAATATTTTAAACAAACAATATTTTTTAAGCAAAAAAATTAGCAATACTTCAGCAGTACTTTTGATGCGTTAGGGGATTTATTTTACCGTTTATAGGGGTTTGAGTGTTCTTTTTGCATCATCTGTTGCACAATATGCATCATTTGTTCTACAATACAACACCTCTACAATATACTTTCGTTAAGAAATATTTAAGAAAAAAGTACTGATGCCAAAACTCAAAATTAGCAGCTCAAAAAACACTTCGATTTTTGAATATTTCTCTAAAACTTAACGATTAACTAATTATTTCAAGTAAACTAAACAACCAATTTTATGCAGAGAAGAACATTAAAAAAACTATTGTGTTTAATAGTATGTATGTGGGGAAATTTTTTCTACGCTCAAACTGTTAAAGGTAAAGTAACATCTGGAGGAAATAGTCTTCCCGGTGTTAGTGTAATAGTACAAGGAACAAAAAACGGAACCGTAACCGATTTTGACGGGAGTTTTGTATTAAACAATGTAGAACCAAAAGCATTATTGCTTTTTAGTTATGTAGGATATAAAAACGTAACACTGCCGGCAGATACAAAATCAGTTATGCAGGTAAACTTAGTAAGCGATCTGGAAAAATTAAATGAAGTGGTAGTTATTGGGTACGGAACTTCAAAACGAAAAGACATCAACGGTGCCGTTTCGTCTATAAAAGCTTCTGAAATTCAGGACAAACCCTTTACTTCTATCGATCAGGCGCTTGTGGGGAAAGCTGCCGGTGTAAATGTCACTCAAAATTCAGGAACACCAGGAGGAGGAATTTCGGTGCAGATTAGAGGAATTACTTCTATCAACGGAAATGAACCTTTATATGTAATTGATGGCACTCCGGTTTTTGCAGATCGAAACAACGATTCATTTTCATTCAGCGCTTTAGGCGGAGGAAATGGACAAACTAAAAATTCAGCTTTATCCAGCTTAAATATTTCAGATATTGAAACTATCGACATTTTAAAAGATGCATCGGCAACTGCTATTTACGGTTCTAATGGTGCAAATGGTGTGGTTTTGATTACGACCAAAAAAGGGAAAAAAGGAAAATCAAAATTTGCGTACGAAACCTATTTAGGAACTCAGGAAATAACCAACACTGTTGATGTTTTAAACCTGCCGCAGTATGCAGCTTATCAAGCTAAAATTTACAAATTAAACGGAGAACCTGTGCCTTATCAATACCAAAAACCTAATTTATTAGGAAATGGTACCAATTGGCAGGACGAACTTTTTAGATCAGCTACAATGTATAATCATCAGCTTTCATTTTCTGGAGAAAAAGAAGGAACACGTTTTTATACCTCTTTAAATTATTTTGATCAGGAAGGAATCGTTTTAAATTCTGATTTCAACAGATTATCGATGCGTTTAAATGTCGATTCTAATGTAAAATCATGGCTTAAAATCGGCAACAGCTTATCTATAAGCAAATCATCGCAGCAAGTCGTAAGAAACGATGATAGAGGCGGATTAGTAATGAACGCCTTAAGACAATCTCCAGAATTACCTGTTAGAAGCCCTGACGGATCTTATGCAGGTCCAACATCTGGTTTAGGTTCATCTGCAAATGAGGCAACAAACCCAATCGCTTTATCAGAATACAATAATTCAACCACAGAAAGATTCAAAATCAACGGAAATCTATTTGCTGATTTTACCCTGATGAAAGGATTAGTTTTTAGATCTGAACTGGGTTATGATTTAAATTTTTCAAAAAACAAAGCTTTTGCACCGAAATATACGCTGGGAAATGTATCAGAGCTTTTAAATAAATCATTCAAACAACAAGATCAGAGCTATTACTGGAACATTAAAAACTACTTGACCTACAACAAAACAATCAACGAAAAACATAATTTCACATTTTTATTGGGTCAGGAGGCACAAGAAAGTTACTATGAATATTTAAGCGGTTACAGAACGGGTGAATTCCTAAACAAAGATTTCACAAATTTAAATATTGGTGATATTGCTACTGCTTTAAATGGAAATGGTTCTGGACGCTGGTCTATGACATCTTATATTTCGAGGCTGAATTACAGTTTCTCAGATCGTTATTCTTTTTCTGCTTCTTTAAGAGCCGATGCTTCATCAAACTTTGGACCTAATAACAAATGGGGTTATTTCCCTTCATTTTCTGGAGGATGGACAGTAAGTAACGAAAAGTTTTTTGAGCCACTATCAAACAGTATCAATTACTTAAAATTCAGAGCTGGTTATGGTCTTGTAGGAAATCAAAATATTCCGGCAAATAGATATCAAACTATTTTATCGCTGCTGGCATCTCCGTTTGGCGGCGTTTCACCAACTATAGACAATTTAGGAAATCCGAATATAAAATGGGAATCTCTTAAATCTTTCAATACTGGTTTCGAACTGGCAATGCTTAATAACAGAGTAAAAATTGACTTTGATTATTACATTAAAAATTCTTCTGATTTCCTAACCAAACAAATCAATGACGAATCAAATCAAAGTGCCCTTAATTATTATCTAAATACAGGTGAAATTGTAACCAAAGGGATTGAACTTACATTAAACACCAGAAATATTGCTACTGAAAATTTTAACTGGGATACAACGATCATTTTTTCAAAATACAATAATGAACTGACCCATTTTCAAGGTCAGGGTAAATCGCTGTTAGGAAAAGTGCAGTTCGATTTATACAACGTTACCAGAACTACCGAAGGACAACCAGTAGGGCAATTTTATGGATATGTAACAGACGGTTTGTTTAAAAATGCAGCTGAATTAGCAGCAGGACCAGTTCAGGAAACAGGAACAGGAGTTGGAGATATTCGTTTTAAAGATCTTAATGGCGATGGAAAAATAGACAGTAAGGACCAGACAGCCATTGGAGATGCCATTCCTGATTTTACTTATGCTGTTACTAATAATTTTAGATATAAAAACTTCAATTTATCAGTGGTTTTAACCGGAAGTCAGGGCAATCAGATTTACAACTTTACACGTCACTATATTGATGGTATTTATCCGGGATTTGGTGACCGATTTGGTAATGTGAGCACACAGGCCATGCATGCTTTTGAACCTGGAGTTAATGAAAATACCGATGTGCCGAGAATTACCCTTAATGACCCAAATGGTAACGGAAGAATCTCGAACAGATTTGTTGAAGATGGTTCTTATTTAAGAATTCAGAATGTTTCTTTAAGCTACGATTTACCAAATAAGATTTTCGATAATTCTATTATATCTAAAGTAAGGTTGTATGTAAACGTTCAAAATTTATATACGTTCACAAAATATACCGGATTTGACCCAGCTCTTGGAAACCTAGACCAGAATATAACATTAAGCGGTATCGATCTAGGACGTTATCCTGTACCAAGAACCACTTCTATAGGAGTAAATTTAGAATTCTAAGCTTTATAAAAACACATTTAATAATGATTCATAATCGTTACATAAAAATTTAGTTATGAAAAAACTTTTTAAACTTTTTTTGATGGGAATGCTGATACCATTGCTATCTTTATTTTCCTGTTCAGATGACTTTTTAGATGCACCTTCTGAAAACCAATTAACACCAGGAGATCTGCCTGAAGGCGTTACCGCTTTTGATGGAATTGCCGAAAGTTTGTACTTTAAACCTTGGTTTGCCTTTAACGACAAATTCCTGATTGCTGTAGGCGACATGTATGCTGGAAATACCTTTACTTTTGACGGTGCCTATTCGCAATTTAAAGATGCTCAAGTAACATCTCAAAACCCAATCCTTACAGAAGGATACGTAGCCTTATTTTCGGTTATCGACCAATCGAATAATTTAATGAGTTTAGTCGAAGACAGAAAAAGTGAACTGCCTGAAGCCTCTTATAAAAATGCTATTGCTATTTCAAGATTTATGAGGGCCAACGCTTATTTCTATCTCGTGAGAACTTTTGGAGCTGTACCCATCATTAATAAAGCAGGATCAGCCGCACAGCCAAAAAGAAACCTAGTATCGGATGTGTACAAATTCATCAAACAAGATTTGGAATATGCTGTAGAAAATTTACCTGAAAGACCAGCCAAAAAGGGATACGTTACCAAATATGCCGCAATGGGAATTCTTGCCAAAGTTCATTTAACTTTAAATGAATATGCTCAATGTGCTGCGCTAACCCAAAAAATCATGGGCAATCAGTACACTTTAATTCAAGAATACGGCAACTTATTCAGCAGCCCAGAAAACAACAATAGCGCAGAAAGTATGTTTGCCCTGCAGTGGAAAGCCATTGCGACAGAATGGGGAACACAAAATACAAATCAAGCTTATATAGTTCCGGGAGGTACAGGAATAACTGGCGGCGGCGACGGATGGGGAGTTTATCTTCCATCTATTTCCCTTCAAAACGGATTTGAACCAAATGACACCAGAAAAAAGAGCACCATCATGACCGATGGTGACTTTTATCCTGAATTATTAAAAAATCAGGGCGGTTTTACCTATAAAAAAATATACTCTTCGACAGCGGCTAACTTTAGAAAATATATTGTAGGTTCTGCTGCCGAACGAAATGATGTCTTTTTTATGAGAACATCACAAAACACGATCATTCTAAGATATTCGGATATTTTATTAATGAATTCAGAAGCAATATTGGCAGGAGGAACTTCCACTACTTCGGCCTCAGCTTTAAGTTCATTTAACGAAGTGAGAGCAAGAGCGGGTTTGCCAGCCAAAACGGTACTGACAAGAGATGATTTATTTAATGAAAGAAGAATTGAATTTGCCCTTGAAGGACAATATTTCTTCGATTTAAAACGCCGAGGCTTGACAGAAGCAACTGCTATTATTTCACAGCAGGAAGTTGGATTTTATTCTGATGATGCCAGAACAGAACTAATTTCAAGAAAAATAACTCCAGGAAGTAATTATTTCGAACTGCCTTTGCCGCAATCTGCTATTGATACCAATCCATCTTTATTAGAACCTCCGGTTCCTTTTAACTTTAACTAACCTTATCATGATTAATAAAATAAAACACGGAATTTTAATTCTTCTGGCGCTCACTTCTTTTACAGCCTGCCAGAATGACGACGCAGTTACTGCCAGCATAGATGCTATGGTGGCCGAACCCGGAGACTTACTAAACCAAGCCTTTCCAATGAATAAAGTCAGAGTTGAAGGCAAAGGTTTGGAAGGATTAAAAAAGATTACACTCGATAATACCATTAATATCAGTTTTAATCCTAACTATAATTCAGATAAATCGTTTATTTTCACTATTCCATTTGATGAAAAACTGGGAAGCAGATTTGGTGTTCAGCCTATTACTTTTACAACTGGAACTGGCTCGGTAACCAAAAATATTGAGATTTTACAGCCTGTTCCCACTATCACCAAAACAACCCCTGCGGTAGCAACTCCAGGATTTCCATTAGAAATTGAAGGAACGTGGTTTTATAATATTTCATCGATAACCCTAGCAGGAAAAGCGGTTAGTTACACGGTAAAATCCGCAACTTCAATTATCATCGGTTTACCTGCTAATGCTGTTTCAGGATCAGAATTAGTTGTTACCACTCCTGGCGGTTCAGCAAAAAAGACAATAGATTTTGCTACCATAATTCTTGTATCTGATTTTGACGGAAATGGTGCTAGAACAGAATGGACATCTTATGGAGATGTTGAAAGCTTCAATACCAGTACTCCGGGTGGCCCAACAGGAAATTACACCACATTAGTATGGGGCGGTTCAACTGCAAATGGTTACAACGGAAGCAGTGGCGGCGGCGGCGCTAGTTTCTTAAGTACTTCTAATACAGATGCAGCAAAAGCTTATATTGATATTGATGTGAGTGCCAATGTGGTTGGGGCTAATTTTGCCATTCAGTTAAATACAATTGACGGCGTAAACTATGGTTATAATTTCAAAATTACCGATGTAAACTGGATCACAAAAACCATATCAATAGCTGATTTTAAAGATAATTACGGTTTTGGTTCTAATACAGCTGCCAATTTAAATCCTTCTAAAATTAATGAAATTAAAGTTGGAGTCGCTCAGGGAGATTCGCCTAACCCAAGTGCCATTAAATTTGATAATATTAAAATTCGTTATCAATAATTAATCTCGCATTTTAACTTAAAAAGAGGCTGTGGTCAAAACGGCCTCTTTTATTAACCCGAATAAATAACTATAAATAATGACATTCTCTCCAAAAGAATGTTTCATAATAAAAACAGTATGAAAAGTAAATTTTTATTAATGCTGGCCAGCATCGTCTTTTTTTTAAATGCATGCTCGAAAGACGATAATGAAACCGTGGAAGCTCTGGAAACACCAGTTGCAAATGCCCCAAAAGATGTAAATGATAATGGTTTTAGAGCAAAATGGAATTATGTTTCCTATTCTAAAAGTTATCTTTTGGATGTTTCGACTACAGAAGATTTTACCACTTTTGTGCCAAACTACAATGCAAAAGAAGTTACAGATTTAAATGATGTTGTAGTAGGATTAACTGGCGGAACGCAATATTTTTATCGCGTTAGAGCCAAATCAGGAACAGAGATTTCAAATTACTCAAATGTAATTAGTGTTGTTACCACAGGTTCGAGCGGTATACCTGAAGATCCGACCTTTTTAAAGGTAAAAGTAAATAAATTGGCTAATCCATTCTTTGTGGGAATGGCTATAAAAGCTTCACAATTGACCAATGGAAGTCCATATGATATAATTTTGAAAAATGAATTCAGCAGTATTTCTGCCGAATACGAAATGAAAATGGATCAGATTTCTACGGCAAGCGGTATTTACAACTGGACTGTAGCCGATAAAATTGTAGCCTACGGAAATGCTAATAACATTAATGTTCATGGTCATGCTTTGGTGTGGCACAATTCAGTACCACAATGGTTAAAAGATTTCTCTGGTACAGATGCTGAATTTGCTGCAGAAGTCAAAAAATACATTACCGATGTAGTGACACATTATGCTGGAAAAGTAAAATCTTGGGATGTTGTAAATGAAGCTGTAGATGATAATGGCGGTACAATGAGAAATACTATTTTCTTGCAGCGAATGGGACCTAATTACGTAAAAGACTGTTTTCAATGGGCACGAGCTGCCGCAACAGCTGCTGGTGATACTTCATTGTTATTATTTTACAATGATTATGCTACTTCAGCTAATACTGCTAAACAAGATAAAGTTTTTAGTTTATTAGATGATTTAAAAGCTGCTAAAGTAATAGATGGTGTTGGTTTTCAAATGCATAATACCTATTTAAGCCCAACAAAAGCTCAAATTGAAGCTGATTTGAACAAAGCTGTGGCAAAAGGTTTAAAAATCCACGTTTCAGAATTGGATATACAAGTAAACCAATTTAATGATATCTCGACTTTTACAAATGAAAGAAGACTAGCCCAAAAAGCAAAATATAAAGAGATGGTGAAAATTTACAATGCGCTTCCTGCCGCCAATAAATATGCTTTAACCATTTGGGGAATGAGAGATAATGAATCTTGGATTCCATACAACACAGAACTGAATCATCCAGGCAATGACTGGCCTTTATTGTACGATGCTAATTTTGCAGTTAAAAGTTCACACACAGGATTTTTAGAAGGTTTAGATTAAATGTAGCCTTCTAAAACTCTAATAAAAAGAAAAGCCTGCGAAACATATTTCGCAGGCTTTTTTTATTGGATAAACAACTAATTTAAATTGGTCTTTTATAAACCGTAACATCATCTACCCACATCATTACCGTTGTAAATAAATTTATTTTATTAGGATCGATAAAATTAGAATCTTTTGAACCTACATTCAAATTAAAAATAATAGAATGTGTCCCAAAATTATTGAAATTTAGATTGGATACACTGCTATTCGTATAGGTGGCAACAGTATTGTTATCAACCTTAATAGTTACGGTCACTACGTTGTCTTTCATTTTCCAGAAAGATTCATATAAATGCCATCCGTTATTTGCATCTACATTAAAACTAGACGGATAATTTCTTTCGGCTGAATTTCCTAATGAGTTTGTACCTACAGTAGTTCCGTAAAAAATATTCGAAGTAAAACGACTTGCATTGGGCGCAAATGAATACCCCTCCATAATATCGATTTCTCCTTTTGTTGGCCAGCCATTTCCCTGTACAGACCAAAACGCCGGCCACGCCCCATACGTATCTTTAAAAGATTTATAAGTACCGCCGTCCATCGCTATTAACTTAATATTCGCCGACAGCATGTACTCTGTGTTATTTTCGGGCTTGTATTGGTAATTAGAAGTTATAAAACCAGATTGGTATTTATAGGCATTTAACTTTGTAGTCTTGATTTCCAAGCATTGTTTTCCATCTCTCCATTGTGTACTGGGCACTGAACTAGAATAGTCACAATACCACGAGTTATAATCGGCTCGTTGTTCTTTTGTCCATTGTGACAAATTAGATCCTACATCAAAGGTGTCTTCAAATTGTTTTACCCAGGGAGATCCGGCGACTTTTTTAGTACTTCCATTTGTACTCGCATCAACTGATGATTTTTCGGTTACAGAACTTTCAGCGCAAGAAGAAAATCCTAAAATGCATGTTAGCAATACGGTAATCTTGTTTAATTTTCTCATAATTTGTGGTTTAGATATTTAGTTATAATTAAATACTAAAATTAACCTTATGAGATTTAATAGGATAATACATTTGAAGCGGTTACTATAATGGATGTTGTATTTTTACTACAAATACAAAAGCACCATAACTTTTAGAGGAAGATTGTTTATAAAAACAAATTAGCGCCCAATTCTAAACTAAATTAAACTGCATATTCATTGGATAAACTAATTTCTATATTGAAAAATAAGGAAAGTTTACGTCAAACTAAAAAATTTCTGTAGTAAAAATCAGTCTTTTTCTTTTTAATTTAACTTAATTATATAATTTAAATAGATTTTTGTTAAAGTTCTCAGATAAAATTGTTAAATTTGAGTAAAGTGTTCAAGACTCTGCTCAATTTGCATAATTTTGTGAATAGTCCTAGTAGTACTAGACTCTGGCATTTTATTTGCTGAAAATAAGAATGTATAATACCTAAAGCCCCCAAGACTATGAAAAAAATTACTCTAATGATTTGCCTGTTGCTGGCAGCAGCGGGTGTAAATGCACAACAGGAAAAAGGAATAATTGGGTACAGCAACTGGCTGGACAACTGGACTGAATTCAAGCCTCACAAGTCTGAAATCAGAGATGCAAATCAAATTTTAGCTGGGAATATTGCCGAGAACACTAAACTATTAAAAAGAAACGTATACATTCTTCAAGGTAATGTGTATGTGACTAATAATGCTGTTCTTACTATTGAACCTGGTACCGTGATTATTGGAGATGCTGAAACAAAAGGAACTTTAGTAATTACAAAAGGTGCTAAAATTATGGCTGAAGGCCAAGAAACAGATCCTATTGTATTTACCTCAAACCGCAGCATGAAAAAAGCTGGTGACTGGGGAGGTGTAGTAATTCTTGGAGATGCACCAATCAATAAATTTGGCAGCGCTGGTGCCTATACTATGGATCTTGATCCTGCCCTAACTGTATACGGAGGAAACAATCAAGCAGGAAACTCAGGAATTTTAAAATTTGTTAGAATTGAATTTGCTGGAAAAAAAGTAAAAGGTGCAGATACTTTTAATGGACTGACTATTGCAGGTGTTGGAAACAAAACTGTTTTAGAAAACATTATGGTAAGCTACTCAGGAGGTGATTCATTTGCTTTTTATGGCGGAGATGTAAATGCTTCTCAACTAGTTTCATACAAATCAATAAACGATGATTTTAAATTTACTCAAGGAATCCAATGCCGTCTTTTTAACTCTTTAGCCGTAAGATCTTCTTATTTATCAAGTAATAAAGATGGTTCTAGATGTTTAGAAGTAAAATCATATGAAAAGAAAAGTGAAACTGACTTTACTAAAAAAGGTACATTCGTTTCTGCTTCAAACATAACAATGTTGAATGACAGCGAAAATATTAAAGCTGATATCCAAGCTGGTTTAGTAAAAGAAGCTGTATATGTTGCTGAAAATGCTTCTTTAGAATTAAAAAGAAGCGTAGTTTCAGGTTTTAATCCTGCAGTTCTTTTAGACAGCAAAACTGAAATCAATGCTGATAACTTAAAGAAAATCAAATTTGAAGAAATGTTTTTTAACCAATGCAGCGGTAACATCTTTACAGAAAACAGAAGTGACAATGCAGATTTAGAAAACTGGTATGGTAACAGCGTATTTTTTAACGTGTATGCTCAAAGCGACAACAAAGAAACTTTTGTAGACGTATACAATCAAAAAAGACCTGACTACAGACTTCAGTTAGGAAAAATTACTGCTTCAAGCGGAAAATAGATTTCTATACATAAAAATAAAAAAGGAAACAGAATAACTGTTTCCTTTTTTATTTTTATTAAAATCCAATTTTTACCAAACCATTCCTTCTATACTTAGCTCCA
Source organism: Flavobacterium endoglycinae (assembly GCF_017352115.1). Lineage (NCBI taxonomy): Bacteria > Pseudomonadati > Bacteroidota > Flavobacteriia > Flavobacteriales > Flavobacteriaceae > Flavobacterium > Flavobacterium endoglycinae. The sequence goes on along the minus strand of NZ_CP071448.1, from coordinate 5,063,840 downwards.
TTCTGGAAACTGGGTTTTATTCAAATCAAGCTGTTCAATTGCTTTCATATCTGCATCAGCAAGTTTGAAATCAAATATATCTAGGTTTTCTACAATATGAGCTTTTTGTGAAGATCTTGGAATCGCAACAATACCACGCTGAAAATGCCATCTTAAACTTACCTGCGCTGTGGTTTTATTGTACTTTTTAGCAATCTGGGTTAATACTTCATCTGTAAAAAGACCATTACGGCCTTCGGCAAAAGGCGCCCATGCTTCCATATGAATATTATGCTGTTTTAATACTTTAAAATCATTGTTTTGCTGAAAATACGCATGTGTTTCAATTTGATTTATAACTGGTTTTACTTTTGCATAAGACAAAAGATCTGCCAGCTGAACAGGATCAAAATTGCTTATACCAATAGCCTTGATTTTTCCTGCTTGGTAAAGTTCTTCCATTGCTTTCCAAGAACCTTTTACATCACCTCTTGGACGGTGTATTAAATACAAATCAAGATAATCCAGTTGTAATTTTCTCAAAGTTTCTTCAAAACCTTTTTTCGCAGTTTCATAACCTGCATCATCAACCCAGAGTTTCGAAGTAACAAAAAGTTCTTTTCTAGGGATACCACTTTCTTTTATTCCCCTCCCTACTGCTTCTTCATTTCCATACACTTTTGCAGTATCCAAAAGACGGTATCCCGCAGATATAGCTTCTTTGACAGATTGCTGGCAAACTTCTCCGCTAAGTCCGTAAGTTCCAAATCCAAGCATTGGCATTTTTACACCATTATTCAATTTCACATCTGGAATTCCGGCAGCGCCTTTACCTGTATTTATTATTTCATTTGCGAATAATTCAGGCATTCCAAATGCACCCAAATACATTCCAGCCGCAGCGAATTTCACAGTATGCTGTAAAAATTTGCGACGGTTTATTTCATTTTTTGGTTTTTCAGAGTTCATGTTTTTTTGTGGTTTTAGGCTGTTGATAGTAGTCAATAAAAATATTACGTTTTACTGTTTCTTAAAAATAGTTATCTTTTTTTCATCAAAAATGACAAGACTTCATTTCGTAAAACTGTTCGCTAATTTAATTAAATATTTAAATTAATCATTTTATATAAAAAACTAAAACGGGTTAAAATATAGAAGTATATTTTAACCCGTTTTAAGTTTTGCAACTATTCAATCTAATTTTTAGGCGCAGCCGTCGAATCAATTTTTGATTCTCCCGGTTTTAAATCTCCGGTAGCCGGATCGCTTTCTTGATTTCCTTCATTATTTCTTGTAGTTCCTTTTGAACCCGAATTTAATGATGTACTGTCACCAGCTTTAATGGCATCTGAGTCAGAAGAGACTCCTTCTCCTGAAGCTGAATTGGTTTTACAAGATAGAAACAAACCTATCACAAGTGTAAGCACCAATAGTTTTATTTTTAATATCGTTTTCATAATTATTGTTTTTAAGATTTGTAAGTTATTTCAAATTTAAACTAATCTAATCTTTAAGGGTTCTATGATTTTTATTAAATCTTACACAATTAATTGTTTTACAGAATATTGCTCTCGAAAAAAATAGTATATCACAAAAAATGAAGCGCAATCTCATTATAAATAGTGATGCACAGAAAAAATAATCACTGTAGATTTGAATCCGTTAAAAATTTATAAAATGAGTCAGGATATAAAAGAATTAAGCATTTTACTTTTCCTTTGTTTATTTATAGTAGGAGGCATACAATGGTTTTTACTTCGTTTTACAAATTGGTCTGTTGCATTGACTGCCACTGCTTTAATTGCTTTCATGGTGTCTTTTTTGTATGTATCTGTAAAACATGCCACGCCAAATGGAGGCAGTAATGGCCCTGATGCATCAGAATTTATCAATCCTGCACTAACAATTTTTATTTTCCTCCTTATCGGATTATTCTTTATATCAATACTTTCGAAAACCTATTTTCCAAAAAAAGCATTATTAACTACATTAGCATTGACTGTACTATTTGTTATGGGTCGAACCACATTGCAATACATACAGAATGCTGCATTATGTCAGGAACTATTTAGTATCAACAATTTGGAAGTTGTAAATATATCCGATGGAAAAACTACCATTCAAGAAGTTGCTTTACACAGCAGTATTTCAGGAATTTCAGTCAATCTGGAATTAGATCGAAAAGGAAAATCCGAAATATACATTCCAAAAAATACAGATAAAATTGTTTTTCGCTGTTACTCCACTGCCAGAAACGGCATCTTTTCTCAAAGTTTTCCTTTTGATCCCAAACTACTGAAAGAAAAGAACGGAAAAAGAATGGGATTGTGTTTCTGGCTTCGAATGAAAATTTCTGCTCCTATAAAAATAGTACTGCAGCCTGAAAACAAATTCAGACTTTATATAGATGATGAACTCATAACCAATGCAATGGTAAGTAATAAAGAAGCAGAATAACTGATTTAATAAATAATTCTACAGAAGAATTACTTCAATCATTAAAACATTCAATTTATATTTGTGTCATCTTAAAATCTGCATTAAAAATACATGACTGTACAAGATTTAATTGGCACTTATTCTATTTCTGGAAGCAATCAGGAAGAAAGCAATCAAATAAGCTACAAAGGAGTTTTAAAAATAACTCTGGATGAAAACAATCGTATTAAAGCCGACTGGCTCATTAATGGTTCACAAAAACAAAAAGGTTCGGGTTTCTTTAAGGATAATATTTTGGTAATCAATTTCAGCTATAAAGGCGACGATCATAAAACGTATAAAGGTGTTGCGGTTTATCGCTGTATCAACAAAGATATTCTGGATGGTTTTTGGTCTGAAAAACACGGAAATCCGCTTTATTTAGGAAGTGAATACGGTTTGCGAATGGAAACTACAGAAATGCTCAATTAAATATTCTTATTCTCCAAATAAAAAAGTTTATTCATTTAATTATCCCAGCCAAATAATTCATACCACAATCTCATTTAGTTAAATAATTTGTTAAACATTTAACTGCTTTCATTAAGATCATTTAAGATTTTATGACTAAATTGGTAGTATGAGAACAAATTCGGATGTATTAATTATAGGAGGAGGACTTGCCGGTCTGGCAGGTGCCGTACATTTATCCCAAAAGGGATTGAAAGTCACTCTTATCGAAAAAAATACATATCCCAGGCATAAAGTCTGTGGAGAATATATTTCAAACGAAATTCTTCCGTATTTATCTTGGCTTGGTTTAAATATTTCAGAACTTCATCCTACTTCAATCTCCAACTTTGAATTTACGGCGCAAAACGGCAAAACAGCAAAAACTAAACTTCCGTTAGGCGGTTTCGGAATCAGCCGCTACGTGCTAGATAATTTCTTATTTCAAAAAGCAGTCGAAAACGGCTGTGCGATTGTTACTGAAACCGTTACAAATATTTCTTTTAAAAGTGATGTTTTTACCGTTAACACATCTGAACAAATCTTTTCCACTAAAATAGTTCTCGGGGCTTATGGCAAAAGATCAAATATCGATCAAGTCCTTTCAAGAGATTTCATTTCAAAAAAATCACCTTGGCTCGCTGTAAAAGCACATTACTCTGGAGATTTTGATGAAAGTCTCGTGGGTTTGTATAATTTTCAAGGCGGTTACTGCGGTGTTTCAAAAGTAGAAAATGACATTATAAACATTTGTTACCTAGCCGATTTTGAAACTTTTAAAAAATACAAAAACATCGAAGAGTATCAGAAATCAGTACTTTATAAAAATAAAAAACTACAATTTGTTTTTGAAAACAGCACTTCCCTATTCGAAAAACCATTAACCATCAGCCAGATTTCATTCGATAAAAAAGAACCTGTGGAAAACCATATTGTAATGATTGGAGATACAGCAGGTTTAATTCATCCAATGTGCGGCAACGGTATGGCAATGGCCATTCATAGTGCCAAAATAGCCTCTGAACTTGTACTTGATTTTCATAACGGCAGAATAAAATCCCGAAATGCATTCGAACAAAAGTATATTGAAGAATGGAAAAAGCATTTCAGCAGAAGACTTTTCTTTGGAAGAATACTAGCCAAAGCATTGACGCATAAAAAAATTACCCATGTATTGACTACCCTTGCAGCAACGATTCCGGCGATATTATCGGTAATTATAAAACAAACGCATGGTCGTCCCATAACAATTGAATAATGAGCGTAAATACCAAATATAGAACAGAAGAAACTGAAATAATGGACGATTTTTCGCTTCAAAGCGAAGAACTTATCGGCGCACTCGATCAAATTGCCTCCATTAATCAGCTGCTGGGGGGAAATAAACTCACACTGCACGGTATAAAACAACTTTTAAAAAAAATTGACACTTCGAAAACTATTACCATTGCCGACATAGGCTGTGGAAATGGTGATATGCTGCGAATGCTCGCTAAATATGGAAAGAAACGCAATCTTCAATTTAAATTAATAGGTATTGATGCCAATGCTTTTACAATTGATTATGCCAAGAAACTTTCAAAAAATTATCCGAATATAGAATACGTATGTATGGATATTTTTAGCGAAGATTTCCATCAGCTGCACTATGATATTGTTTTGTGCACGCTGACATTACATCATTTTACAACCAATCAAATTGCAGCAGTAATGGACATTCTAAACCGAAATGCTTCAATAGGAATCGTAATAAATGATCTGCACAGAAGCAAACTCGCTTACCGATTATTTGAATTGATCAGTGTTGTTTTCAATCTAAATAGAATGTCGCGCAACGATGGTTTGATTTCTATTTTAAAAGGATTCAAAAAAAATGAACTGGAGCAATTCTCCAAAAAACTAAATCTAAAAAACTACTCCATAAACTGGAAATGGGCTTTTCGCTACCAGTGGATAATTACAAAAATATGAGTGTCAAGATAATCACCGCTGTCAAACAGCTTCCGCAATATTCACGTACTACCGAAGAAATACTTCCGTTTGTCGATATATGGCTCGAAGGTCAGGAAGAACGTTTTATACGAAAAGTAAAAAAAATATTCGAGGGCGCTTCCGTCGATAAACGCTATTCCATAATGGAGCCTTCGGAAGTTTTTACCGCCACTTCATTCGAAGAAAAAAATGATATTTACAGCCGTGAAATGATCGTTCTAGGACATCAAGTTCTTGAAAAAGCCTTAGAAAAAAAAGGCTGGGATCCGCAGAGTTTAGATTATATCATTACAGTAAGCTGCACCGGAATTATGATTCCTTCACTAGACGCTTATTTAATTAATAAAATGAAATTAAGGCAAGATATTGTCCGTCTCCCCGTAACCGAAATGGGCTGTGCCGCCGGAATATCAGGAATTATTTATGCGAAGAATTTCCTAAAATCAAATCCCGGTAAACGGGCCGCAGTAATTGCCGTGGAATCGCCAACTGCTACTTTTCAGCTGGATGATTTTTCAATGCCGAATATTGTCAGCGCCGCGATTTTTGGAGATGGCTCAGCCTGCTGTTTATTATCTTCAAAAGAAGAAGATTACGGCCCTGAAATTCTCGACGAACAGATGTATCATTTTTATGATGCCGAACACATGATGGGTTTTAAACTAACCAACAGCGGACTGCAGATGGTTTTGGATATCGAAGTACCTGATACGATTGCTTCTCATTTTGGCGATATCATTCATCCATTTTTAAAACAGAATAATCTGGATATTAAAGATATCGATCATATGATTTTTCATCCTGGAGGAAAAAAAATTGTAACCACTGTTGAATCTCTTTTTGCCGGATTGGAAAAGAATATAGACGATACGAAAGAAATTCTAAAACAATACGGCAATATGTCAAGCGCTACCGTTTTGTATGTTTTGGAAAATATTATGAACCGAAATCCAAAAAAAGGAGAAAAAGGTTTAATGCTGAGTTTTGGTCCCGGATTTTCGGCTCAAAGAGTTTTATTGCAATGGTAATTAAAAAAGTATGAATTTAACTGATATTGTAAAACAACTTCCGTACAGCGAACCTTTTCTATTTGTAGACGAACTGCTCCATGCCGATGAAAACGGTGTAACCGGAACCTATACCTACAACGAAAACCTTGATTTTTACAAAGGCCATTTCAAAGATAATCCCGTAACTCCGGGTGTAATTTTAACTGAAACCATGGCACAGATTGGAATGGTCTGTTTGGGAATATTTTTATTGGGAAATGAACTTGCAGAAAATACCGTAATTGCCTTTACTTCTGCCGATATGGAGTTTTTAAAACCTGTTTATCCCAATGAAAAAGTAACGGTAACTTCTGAAAAGATGTTCTTCCGATTTGGGAAATTAAAATGCAGTGCCGTAATGAAAAATGAAGCCGGACAAGAAGTCTGCAAAGGCATTTTGGCGGGAATGATAACGAAGAAATTATGAAAAAGCGAATTGTAATAACGGGTCTTGGAGTAGCTGCACCAAATGGTGTGGGAATTTCGGCGTTTACAAATGCGCTTCAAAACGGTATTTCGGGTATCCGACATGATTCTCAGCTGGAAGAATTGCAGTTTTCATGCCAGATTGCGGGACAGCCACAAATATCGGATGAATTGAAAGCGCAGTATTTTACAGAACTTGAACTTCGTGGATTTAACAGTACAGGAATCTTATATGGCGTTATTGCCGGTATGGAAGCTTGGAACAATGCAGGATTGCCATTAAACGAACATCCGGATTGGGACAGCGGCGCCATCTTCGGATCTGGAACTTCTGGAATTGATAAATTCCGCGAAAGCATTTATAAAATTGACGATCTCCAAACCCGTCGATTAGGAAGTACTGTCGTGGCACAAACCATGAACAGCGGTGTCAGCGCTTATCTTGGCGGTAAAATTGGATTGGGTAATCAAGTTACCACCAATTCTTCTGCCTGTGCGACAGGCGCAGAAGCCATTTTAATGGCGTATGACCGAATCCGATCTGGACAAGCAAAACGAATTCTTGCAGGAAGTACTTCAGACAGCGGTCCGTATATTTGGGGAGGATTTGATGCGCTTCGGGTATGTTCTTCCAAATTTAATGATACACCTGAAGAAGGTTCAAGACCTATGAGTGTTTCTGCAGCCGGTTTTGTTCCCGGAAGCGGCGCCGGAGCTTTTGTCATTGAAGATCTAGAAACTGCTTTAGAACGCAACGCTGTGATTTATGCCGAAGTATTAGGCGGAAGCGTAAACTCTGGCGGACAGCGAGATGGAGGTACAATGACGGCTCCCAACAGCACGGCCGTACAAAGATGTATTACCACTGCCGTTGAAAATGCTGGAATAAATCCAAACGAAATTGATGCCATAAACGGGCATTTGACTGCCACTACAAAAGATAGTCTTGAAATCGAAAACTGGACAAAAGCACTAAAACGAAGCGGTGCTGATTTTCCGTACATTAACTCTTTGAAAAGTCTTACCGGGCATTGTTTAAGTGCTTCGGGTAGCATAGAAAGTGTTGCTGCGGTATTGCAGATTCACGAAGGTTTTTTGTTTGGAAATACGAATTGTTCCGATCTTCATCCCGAAATAGAAGCCCTTATTGATCCTTCCAAAGTGCTGATGAAAACGATTAAAACCAACCCTAAAATAATTGCTAAAGCCAGTTTTGGTTTTGGCGATGTAAATGCTTGTATATTATTTAAAAAATTTGAAAACTAAAATGGACAAAACAGCACTTATAGAGAAATTAAAAGGAATTATAAAGCCTTTTACGACAAATACAGAAGCATTTGAAAACCTAACCGAAGAAACTGATTTTATTAATGATCTGAATATCAATTCTGCAAATCTGGTAGATATTGTGCTGGACATCGAAGAAAATTTTGATATCGTAATTGATAATGCAGATATGGAACGAATGCTTGACGTAAAAACGGCTGTAGAAATCATCGAAACCAAACTAGCCGAAAAATGATTGGTAACGACATTATAGACCTTGCGCAGTCACGTATAGAAAGCAACTGGCAGCGCAAAGGGTTTATAGAAAAGCTTTTTACCACTGAAGAACAACAGTTTATAAAGGAGTATCACGAACCAGAAATAATGGTTTGGCTTTTATGGAGCATGAAAGAAGCGGCGTATAAAATTTACAACCGCCAGACCAAAATACGCGAATTCAGTCCGAAAAAACTTTGCTGTTCCTTTGATTCTTTAAAATTCGATCAAGTTGAGGGAAAAGTTAGCTGCGGTGAGAAAGCTTATTATACCCAAACTGTAATTACCAATGAATGCATTCATACCATTGCTGTAAATGATTTTAAAGATATAAACAATGTGATTGAAGTTGAAAATCCAGAAATTGTAAAAGATAAAAATGGCATTCCGTATTTAAAAACCGCTGAAACACTTCAGGATATTTCTATAAGTCATCACGGAAGATTTGAAAAAAAAGTAACGTTACTTAATTCTCTTCTGAATCAAAAAGGATAGAAACCGATGTTCCTTTCGATACTTCGCTATTAATTACAAGTCGGCAGTTTATTTTTTCGGCAAGGCTTAGCGCCAATTGCAACCCTATTCCCACTCCTTTTTCATTATCGGTTCCTCTTCGGGTTGAATAATTAAGATCGAGAATAGAATCGACCATTTCTTCGGTCATTCCTACTCCACTGTCAGTAATAATCAATTCATTTTCTTCTGCCGAAATCGCAATTAAACCATTTTTCGATGTAAATTTAATGGCATTCGAAATCAGGTTTCGCACTATAATGGTTAGGATTTCGAGATCATTTTCGATACTTCCAATCTTCTCAATATCAACCGTAACCGCAATTCCTTTATTTTCATAAGTCGATTTATAGACTTTTAAAACGTCGTTAATAAGCGCTTTAAAATCGATTAAAGTCTCTTTAAGCTGAATGGTATTAAAATTCAGTTTTGCCCAATTAAAAGTCGTATCTAATAATTGCAGTACTTCAACAGATTCTTCTTTTATAATCTGCATTAAAGCAATAAATTCTTCCTGCGAAATCTCTGACTGCTCGCCCATTGACGAAATCGAAATAAGATTTGCAATAGGACTGCGAAGATCATGTCCTAAAATAGAAAGCATACGGTCGTTATTAAGATTCTTTTTCTTCAGTCTTTCCTGCAGAATCATGTCGCTGTTGATATTAACAAACGTCACGATGTTTAAATCATTTACAAGTGAAGCTTTAATCTCATACCACTTTTTCTCGCCCGATTTACAAGTAATTTTGGCTTTCATTTTAATAAAGCCTTTTTCATTATTCTTTACCAGTTCTGCTTTAGCATTCCATTCTTTGATGATTTTTTCACGGTAAGCTTCATCAGGATAAAACAATCTCGATAATTCGTCTCTGTTCTCAATTTCGCTTAAATCGTAACCAATTTTATTCGTGAAGTTTTTATTAAAAAACAGATATTTAGATTCTCCATCTGTATTTTCAGAAACGATTATAGGATAAGGTAAAAAATCAATTAGTTTTTTAAGCTCTATTCTCGATATGTCTCCATTTTTTCCTAAATACATAAATAATAAGTTTCATCCTTAGGATCAGTTTTGTAGTTCCTCTTTGGACTTATTTTTTCTAACAAATTAATGCAAAATAAAGCATTTCTTAAGGAATTCTAAAGCCTCTAAAAGCCCTTTATTCATAGGAAAAACAGCTGTTTTTGCAATTGTAATATTATACATTCAAACCTTCTCCCTGCGAGAAGAAAAAAACTACTATTAAAATCTGATTGAAAGGTATTTTAAGAGAAATCCTCGTTTGAATAACGAAAAAATAATATTAAAATTTTAAATTTTTATTGTAACCCAGTATTTTAATTAAGGGATTTCTTAAAATTATACGTTTTTAAGAAGATTAAAATTCTAATTTACAATCATCCGGTCAATGTCTTCCGGCTTTAAAGTGTCAAGTGATTTAAATAATAAAGGCAGAAAACTGCGAAAATCTGGATATTTTTTACGATCGCTTTCATATTGAATAATATGATTTTCCAGAAAAGGAAGCAGTACAAATCCCATAGTAACGGTATGTTCTTTTCGCAAACGCTCCTCTTCCGTTTTATCATTCATAAGTTTTGCGGTTCTGATTTCCCCTAAACGTACCAAATGCTCTGTAATACAGTTGTCCCAGTTATTGATATAGGAGTTCTCTAAATGCTTTTTAAGTTTTGGTGTAAACAAAATCGTATCTCTGTCGATTTCTTTTTTAAAATCATGTAAAAGCGGATTTACAAATGAATGTCCGAGTTCATGAACGGTCAAAAATTTTGTTACTTCTTTATTATCAAACCCAAATTGTTTATAATCAGACAGATTTTCTTTTTTGGGAATCATGACACTTGAACTAAAAACCATTGAAGGCATTTTACCTTTTGGAGTTTCGAGCTGAATTCCAAAAGCGCGGTAATTATCTTCTCCTTCCGTAATAGGCATTCCGGGCATTAGAATAAATATATAACCTAGAAATTTCTTTCCATACCATTTTTCTTCAAACGGAATCGATTTTACAGCAATATCTTTAGCCGCTTCTTTCATCGCACCCTGATAATAATTTTTATTCTGGCGAATGTACTCTCCTACTTGGGCTTGTTTATAAAAATCATTTAAAAGTTCCGTTAATTCTTGTACCAAAACTTCGGCATTAGGATATTTAACGGGGTCTTTTATCGCAATATCTTTGGGAACTGAATATTTAAATCCGGTTTTAGGAAATGATTTACAATACCAGAGATATTCCAAAATCTGGGAATTATCATTTAAAATAGGACGAAGTTTTCCCAGTACTGCTGCAATTTTCAAAATCACGTCGCTGTCTTTCCATTTCATAAAATGTGCCGCAGCATGACTGACCAATGGCTGATGATCGTAACGGGAATCTTTATTGCTAAAAACATAATACCCAATATGCTCTACTGCCAATTTTTCGGCAAAAAAATAGGTTTCGAAATTCTCATTGATACTTAAAGAAATATTTTTGGAAAGCTGTTTTTCGTATTGTGCATGTATCACCAAAGACAGAAAAAAAGCAATAAACGTTAGAATTGATTTTGGCATATAACATCTTTTTACAATTCTAAATTTACTTAATTTCTTTTAAAATGTCTTCTGCAATTTTAATATAATCATTATTATAATGATGTGAACCCGGAATTTCAATGGTTTTTATATCCGATGCTGCAAAGCGTTTACGGATTTCAGGATCTTCTTCGCTTCCGAAAAAGCAGACAGGATTATAGGCTTTGATTTTTTTAATTTCTGAAATCACATCGTAATTATCATTTGAACTTTCAAGGCTCAGCATATCAGCAATATGGATTTCAAAATCGGCTTTTACATCTGGCGATAACGAATAAACGCCTTTTAATTTTTCTTTTAAAGACTCTGGAAAATTAGCCGCTGTAAAAGGAACCACAGAAGCTCCAAAAGAATAACCAACCAATATAAAAGATTTTTTGTTCCATTGCTGCAAATAATGCGTTACAGCTTTAGCAATTTCTGAGGCAATTTCTGTTGGCGTTTTGGCATTCCAAAAATACTTCTGGGCATCTAAACCAATTACAGAAATTCCTTTTTCAGCTAAAGCTTCGCCAACAGATTGGTCGAAACTTGTCCATCCGCCATCGCCTGAAATTACAAATGCTATCGGCTGGTTTTCATCTTTATTTTTGGAAGGAATTAAAGTTAAAGGCATTTCAAACGGAAGCGGCGCCAAATGCTGTTCTTTCAATAAAGGGTTTTGTTCCGATTTCTGTTTAGCATAATTCGGCGTATTTAGAATTTCTTTATAAGCGTCCACCAACTGAGGAAGCCAGTTTTTAGTAACCGAAAAACCGTGACCCACTTTTGAAAGTGTAATGAGTTTTCCTTGTTTCAATCCTTCCATATATTTTTTGGTCTCGGCATAATTGCAAACTTGATCTGTAATTCCCTGAAGGACAATAAAAGGCGCTGTGAGTTTTTCGGTTTTGTCAAGATAATACGCTTTTCCTACTTTTAAAACATGAGAAGTCAATCCAGAACCATCACACAACGTACGGTCGGTTTCAATATCCGGACAAAATCCTAAAGCAAGAGCACCGTTAAAGGTATTCGCCGGAGCTTGCGCAAGCATTCCGTAAACCAAAGTTGCTCCAGAAGAATAACCAATTAAAATGGGTTTGAGATATTGTTTCAGTTTCAATTTCTTTTGCAGGATCAGACTTAATTCTTCAAAATCGCCTGCTGGATAATAACATTTGGAGGTTTGTTTTTTGATGGCTTTAAAATAATGCTGAATATCAATTCCGGCAACCAAAGCACCTTGATCGGCAATATTTTTCGCCATTTCGATCACACCGCTGTTCCATCCGCCATCGCCAGAAACAAACAAAACGACCGCATTAGGAGTTGTTTTGGGTTTATAAAGCGTGACTTTTCCGAATGCTCCGACACGAATAGTATCTTCTGCGGAAGCAAAAATTGGATTATGAAAAATAAAAACCAACAGCATAAGGAATATCTTTTTGTGCATCTTACTTCATTTTAAATGTTGAACATTTTTGGTATATAATAATTGAAATTGTAATGAAATAAATGTAGAGATTGAGCATGAAAAGCCGCTGCCACAATCCTCTGTACGAAATCCAGCCGCTTTCGGCAGGAAACCGAATGGTAAAAAAGGCTATTGTAAGCAAGCCGATAAAAAATATTATGCGTGAAAACTGGCCAAAACGAGGATTATTTTCTTTGGTAATTACTTTCGGCATAACCAATGGCAATACTACAGCAGCGATAAGTCCAATTGCACCAGCAATATCATGAAAAACAAAAGATTGTGTCATTTTGCCGGCGATTCTATCTGCTTTGAACAAACCCGAACCAATTCCTTCTCCCATTCCGTAAAGTATAATTAAAATGGAGGCAAGTCGTGAACTTTTCGGATTTTCATAAAATGCTTTTCTAAAGATGATTCCAAAGAAAACAAACACAATTCCAATACCTATCCACCAAATCGAAATAACATTAGAAACGGGACTAATTGTTGCACCTAACGAACTAATCGTATTTTTTAACTGGCTGTAAGCCGGATAATACGTTCCCAAAACAAACAATACCGCAAAATCAGCTATACAAATCACAATGCAGATTATTGCCATGATTTTTATTTCATTTAATTGTGCAGACGTCATATCAAATTATGGTTTTACCACTTTATTTAAAACCAAAGGAGCCTGCAATAAATCGTAATCATGAGAATACACTAAATATTTATTGTACCATACGGGAGAGAATTTTTCTTTGTAATCTCGCAATCCTTTGTAGTGCGAGAAATATTTAATTCGTTCGTACGCAAATTTCATTGATTTTTCTGGAAAAGTATTGGCTTCTTCAAGACCGCTCATGGCAGCCAATCCCAGATTTACAGCGGTGCATTGCTGCGATTTTAAATAGGTAAATAATTCCAGCAGAATAAAATCGATAATCCCATTTGGCGCATCATCGGTTTTGCGGATTAAATCGTACGTGCCTTCGTTTTGGGCATAATCAGGAATTACGTTTAAGAAAGCGACAATTTTTTCTTCGGCATTTTCGACGGTAATAATGGTCTGTTGTTTTAATTCTTCCCAATCAAATTTTCCTTGCGAAAAAACAAGTTCACTTCTTCCGGTACTGTTCAGCCATTCATCGCTTACGGCTTTTATTTTCTGCAATAATCCGTCTTTTATAGGCGCGTGGTGAATGGTGGTTTTAAAACCTTTTTCTTTTACTTTGTTTATAGCATTACGGAGTGTTTTTTTGGCACTTCCTTCCAAAGTAAATACAGATAAGTCAACAACGCCTTCCTGCCCAATAAACAAACTTTTTTTATGCATGGAAGTAAACAAATCGAGGTTTTCTTCGGGAACACGATAGTAAATGCTTTTTAATCCGTTGTTATAACAGTATTTATCAAATTCGATTATGCATTGTTTCATTTCAGCTGTTGATTCTGCAACTGGATTTTCAAGTACTACGGCAAAATTATCGGCAATTCGATATGACAAAAAAGCTTTTTGATTTTCGGCAATAAAAATCGTTTTGTCGTCGTAAGTTTTAAAGTAATCCAAAGCAGAAGCTCCGTATTGTTCGAGTATTGCTTTTGCTGCCGTAAAATCATCCTCAACGGCTTCTTTTTTAATCGTGTACGGACGAATTAAGGCATAAACCAAAAATCCTAAAGATAAAAATCCGCAGATATTAATCGAAAGTAAAAAACGTCTGGCGAAGCGATCTAAGGGAACTAAATCTGAACTTCCTACCAAAAAGTAATTCTGGAGTCCGTATTTTACAGACTGAAGCCAGTTAAAATCGATATTGAAGTGTTTTTTATCTAGAAAGTAAAATCCTAAAATACTGTAGATTAAAACGACTGCTATGCTTATTAAAACGGTTTTTAAACCAACACTCTGCAAATGCGAACTACTTTTAATGTAGTATTCTTTTCGTGTCACGATTAAACTAATCAAAACCACCAATGCAATTACTGCTTCTTCATAATCAATTGCTTTGGTAATATTTCCTATAACCGAAATTCCTGTGAGTAAAATCGCAAACCACCAAGCAGTTCGTAATCCTTTGAGCAGAAAAGCAGCATTAACAAGCATGAATAATCCAGCGGTTATCACAAAATAATTAGAAACTTTAATGGCCGAAATTGGAATTATATTCTCCAAAACATGCAGACGTTCTGAAATTGCTGGTGTTAAAACCGAAATAATATTGATTAATCCCAAAGTAAAAAGCAGGAAAGATGGCACAATACGCATTAAAAGTTTATTGGCACTGAATAGAAATAATGACGCTCCTGCCAGTAACGGAATCCAAAATTCGAAAAAGCGGTACAAAAATGTAATGGCTATGGCGTTGACATTGCTAAATCCGAATTGAATCAATATAAAACTCATTGATATTTCTATAGCACCCAATCCGCGTAGAAAAGGCGAAACAATCAAAAATATTACCGAAATGATGTAGCCCATTATCGCCGCGCTTAAAGACGGTGTAAATCCTAAAGCAATCATAGCAATATACAAATGCGCAATACCCACAAATTCAATAAGAATGGAGTAAAACACAACATGCATAAACTTATCCCGTATAATTTTATTGCTTCTCAAATCCTCCATAAATACTTCGGCAGAAGGAAAGAATTTAACGATAAATCGGTATATCGATCCTTTTTTCAGGACGGAAACATAAATAAAATACAGGATAAGACTTAATCCTGCAACGGCTCCAAACGCATACCATTCTCCTGATCCGGTTGTTCCTTCAAAAAGTGAATACAATAAGGCTGGAATGGCAACTATTATAACCGACAGAATTCCGACAAAACCGTATACAATTGAAGCAAAATGGATCTGCGTAGGTTTTACACCTTTTTTTTCGATGGGTTTGGTAAAAAATGCCAGAGAAGAAATTCCGCCTGCTGGAAGAAAAACGCTGACAAAATTTCGTTTGAGAAATAAAACGGCAGCATCTTGAAAAGAAATTTCGCTTTGAACGGCTTTAAACGATGCGTAATACATTAAGGCTTGAAGCGTAATGTAGATTCCTGCCAATAGAATTCCGCATACAACCCAGAAAGTGCTGGCATCTGTAATGACATTTTTTACTTCTTTTAATTCTGAATTTTCGTGTTTGATAAACCAGATTCCAATTCCGATAAAAAAAATAGTAAAAATAAACTGTCTGATAATTTTATCATTTTCGCGAAGAAAAGAAATTCCTTTTCTGCCTTTAAAAAAAGCAAGAAAACGATTAGAAATAGTTTGTACTTTCATATATAAACTGATAAGAATACGCGGTAATGAAAATCAAATCTTGGAGTGACATAAATGTACGATAATTATCTATCACTTAAATTTTTGCTTAGAAGATTTTTAACATTTGCCGAATGCATTATTAAGAAGTTTCTTTATATTTGATGCAGGTTTTTAAACTGATTTTTTATTCGTAAACAGCCAGAATCTATGAAGATAATTTTTACTAAAGCGTTACCATTTTTGATGTTACTGACTTTATTTTCCTGCGAAACGAAAAAGGAAAAGCCTAAATCGAAACCATATAAAGCTGGAGTAATTTTATCTTTTGATGATGCGTATGTTGATGAATGGTACGAAGCAGATCAGGCTTTAAAGAAATACGCTTGGAAAGCCACTTTTAATGTCTGCCGAATTGATTCGATTGGAGAGCCGCAGATTAAAAAACTGCTGGAAATGCAAAAATACGGACATGAGATTGCCGGGCACGGATATCATCATTACAACGCGGTTAAATTTGTAAAACAAAACGGAATCAAAAAGTATTTAGAGCAGGAAATTGATCCTATGATTGTTTCCCTGAAAAAGAAATCTTTTAAAACTACCACATTTGCTTATCCGTACGGAGAAAGATCTAACGAACTTGATCGTGCCTTATCTCCAAAATTCAAAATTATCAGAGGACGTGCTTTTGGCGGTGAAGCTCCAGAAAAACAAGACAGTTATTTTAATAATTCAAAAATTGTATTTGCTTTTGATATTGACAACAGCCACATTCATTTTAGCATTCCTTATTTACTGGAATTACTGGATTATGCCAAAAAACATAATAAAATCCTGATTTTATGCGGTCATAAGCCGGTAAAAGAAATAACCGAAAATTATCAGACTAAAATTGAAACTCTGGAATTTATTTGTAAATACATGAAACTAAATGGCCTTAAGTTTTATAAACTATCAGATCTAGATGATTTGCTTCCAGAGCAGCCTTAAAAAAACTAAAATGTATTTTTTAATACAATAAAAGCCCGATAATTATCGGGCTTTTATTTAATCATGATTTACCATTTGACGGAAAAGCAAGAGCTGATTGTCTTGGTTTCTTTTCCAAACATTAATACTTTTTCCTTTTACATTGCCATTATTTTCTCCATCACGCCAGTCAACGCTGTAAAAACCAAATTCAACTACAGCTTTCTCTGTTTTAATAATAGCAGAAGTTTTAATCGAAATAGATTCTATCTTTAGAGTTCCAGGTTTTTCATGGTCTACGAAATAATCTGTTATATCTTTTATGCCGGATAACATGGGCGTGTAATACGTTAGATAAATAGCATCAGACATAAACATCTTGGAGTGTTCAGCGCCGTTGCGTTCTTGAACCAGTTTCCTAATGTTTTGATTTCTTTCTTTTATTTCGACTGTGAGTTTATCTGAATCACTATATTCCTTAGTATTAGGAATATTAGCATCGTTTATCTCAGGAAATTCTTTATCATCAATATAACTGTCAGATCCCCAAATTTCTGCTGCGATGGTCATCGGTTTTCCTTTTTTTGCAAGCTTCCAGAGAATCATATATTTTCCAGAATAGGAATATATTTTATGATCTTTTTTTGCAAAATCTTCTTTAAAATTTCCAATTTCAAGAATATAATTCCCTAAGTTTTGCAATTCATAAATTGTCTTTTTAAAAGCAACAATTTTAACCTCAGAAAGCCATTGTTTGTAGAAATCAACGATATTCTTTTTTCCTATACGTTCCTGGCTGTGTTCGGGCATAAATATGGTTTGTTCTGTATACAATTTGGAAAAATTATCAATATTTCCTTCCATAAAAAATGTCGAAAAAGAAGTATTATACGCTTCAATCTGTTTACGAAAATTTAGGTCAGTTTCTTTCTCCTGTGCGGATGTTCCTAATGCCAAAAGAAAAAAGATAAAAGTAATTCTGCTCATGACGGATTTTTTTAAGTGACACACAAATATACAATACTGAATTTCAACAAATTACACCTAAGTCAATTATTCGTTAAAAAATACAGCGAATAAATACTTTTGAGTACTTTTAATGCATTAATTTATTCCTCCCGATGATTATTAAGAAAAAAGAAAACTGGTTTAAAATGCTTTTTGAATGGAAAGGCTCCGTTTTACCCCAGCTTCTTCCAAGATTATTTTTATTATTCTTGTTTTCGCTCCTCATTGTATATTACAAATCGTTTTTACTAGAATACAATCTGCATATTAATCCTGCGATTTTTACTTTATTTGGAATTGCTCTTGCTATATTTCTTGGTTTTAGAAATAATGTAAGTTATGACCGATTTTGGGAAGGCCGGAAACTTTGGGGCGCTTTGTTAAACGACACTCGTTCTCTTGCCCGACAAAGTATAACGCTCTTAAATACTGAAAATGATAAAGCCGAAAGCCAGAAATTCATTCAGCTGCTTATAGCTTTTGTCTACGCTTTAAAACATCAATTACGACATACCAATCCCGATAAAGATTTCGATAGACTTATTAGTTCTGACTTAAAAGAACAGCTGCAAAATATTCATTTTAAACCTATTGCAATTTTAAAAGAATTAGGATTATGGGTAAAAAAAGCCAAAGCCGAAGGTCGCATCGATGGTTTTGCACAATTGGCATTTGAGGAAAACTTAAATAAACTTTCGGATATTGTAGGCGGCTGCGAAAGAATTGCCAGCACTCCTATTCCGTATACGTATAGCGTTTTATTGCACAGAACGGTTTACATTTACTGTTTTATACTGCCGTTTGGTTTTGTAGAAACATTAGGCTGGATTACGCCGTTTGTAATTGTATTTATAGCCTATACCTTCGTTGCACTTGAAGCTATTGCCGATGAACTCGAAGAACCATTTGGATTACAGCCAAATGATCTTGCCTTAGACACGATGTCGCTGATGATTGAGAATACACTTTTAGAATTAAACGGTGAAAAAATCGAAATTAAAAAAAGTGACAATGAATATTACCTTACTTAAAATTGAGTTCACACTTTTATGAACAAAGTATTATTAGTAGAAGACGATCCGCGTGTAGCTTCTTTCATTACCAGAGGACTTGAGGAACAATTGTATCAGGTAAAAAACGTTACCAAAGGTTTTGATGCCATTAATGAGGTAATGGAAAATACGTATGATATTATTATTCTCGACATTATGCTATCGGATATTACTGGTTTTGAAGTCTGCGAAGTCCTGCGAAATCGGAAAATAATCGTTCCTATTCTTATTTTAAGTGCCTTGGATACTCCACAGGAAAAAGTTCGCGGATTAAAAGCCGGAGCCGATGATTATCTGGCAAAACCCTTTTTGTTTGAAGAACTTTTAGCGCGAATCAATGCGCAGCTCCGCCGTTCTGAATTCAGCAGTGGAATACTTGATTTTCAATCGTATGCCGGAATCGAAATTAATATGAAGGAACAAAGCGCTTCAAGAGACGGAAAAGAACTGAATCTTTCGTCAAGAGAATTAAAGCTTTTGATCTTTTTTATGAAAAACCGAGAAAGGGCTTTATCCAGAATTGCCATTGCCGAAGCCGTGTGGAGCATCGATCTGGATATGAGTTCGAATACTGTAGATGTTTACATTAATTATTTACGAAGCAAAGTCGACAAGAATTTCCCTTTTCCGCTTATACACACGATAAAAGGCACGGGATATATGCTGAAAAAAAAGACCAATGAATCTCAAGAATAAATTAGCGATAAATTCTACGCTGCTGTTTGCTTTTATTGTTGGTCTTGTACTAATTGGTTCTTTATTGCTTTTTAAAAAACACGAAAAAGACTTGTATTATGAAAGACTAGAAGACAGCGCCTTAATTACCGCATTCTTTTATTTTGAAAAAGACGAAATTACCAAAGTAGATAGTTCTCGCTATCAAAGAATAGAAATTCAGTATAAAAAAATCACCAATCAAACCATTAGAATATACAACGCCAAAACGAAACAATTGTATTTGCGTGACGGTATTGATATTCAGTTAAGTGACAAAGAATTAAAAGCAATTGCTAAAAACAGAATACTGTATTTTACCAAAGACAACCGTCAGTTTACGGGATTATACTATAAAGACAATCAAGGTGATTTTATCATTGTCGTTTCAGGAATTGATTCTGTGGGAAACCGTCAGCTGGAAGTTCTCGGATTAATGTTCGTGTTGTTTTATCTGGCAGGAATTCCGCTTAATTATCTTTTGGGACGTTTTTTGGCCAAACAAACCTTTCGTCCGTTTGAAGATGTCATTGCAAAAGTAAATACCATTACCACCGAAAACCTGCACTCAAGACTTGAAATGCCAACCAGCGGAAAAGATGAAATAAAAGAATTGATTACGACTTTTAATTATCTGCTGGAAAGATTGGAAAGCGGTGTTACCATACAGAAAAACTTTCTTAAAAATGCTTCTCACGAACTCAAAACTCCGCTTACTTTTATTATAGGTGATATTGATGTTTCACTGCAGCATCCAAGAACGAATGAACAATATGAAGAAGTTTTAAAAACACTTCGAAAAGATACTTTTCATTTAAAATCAATATTAGATGAATTATTAATTCTTTCAGGATTGGAACTTTCGGAACCCGAACAAATGGAAACCATCAGAATTGATGAAGTGTTATGGAATGTACTCGAAAAAAAGGCCATTGAATATCCGGGATCAAAAGTGGCTGTACATCTTGATGCGATTGCTGATGATGAAGATTTACTTTCGGTAAATGCCAATAAACATATGTTATTCATTGCTTTGTACAATATTATTGACAATGCCATAAAGTTCTCTTTTCCTTCTCAGGTTACTGTTTCCGCTTCCGCAGATGAAGGAAAGCTTCTTTTAAAAATAATCGATCAAGGCGCCGGAATTGCCGAAAAAGACCTTGCTTCTATCTTTGATTTGTTTTTTAGAAGTGACCGTACGCGACACATTCAAGGCCAAGGATTAGGACTTTTTATAACCATGCAGATTCTCAAGCGTCACAACATTACTTTAAAGGTAGATTCTGAGCTGGAAAAAGGGACTGTTTTCTCGCTGTTGTTTCCGTAACTTTTATTCAAAAAATATCACGTTTGCACAGAAGCTGCCACGTCGATTTTTGCATTTGATAACATTTGCATAACACTCTAATCTATCTCTAATCTATCTCTAATCTACTTTATATCTTTCTTTAATCCTTTATTTTACGGGGTTTTGCGTAAACTGCTTGATTTTAAAGAGAAAGAACAAATTTTATAAAATAACACAGCCGTCATCTTAAATTAACACAGCTTCGTTTTTTGATTTTTCGTTAACAAAACCCTTAAATCGGATCGAGGTAAAGAGATTTTCTTTGTCACAAATAAAAACTAAAAGATAACATGACAAAACTAAAACTCTTTTTTTCGGCTCTGATGCTCCTTACAGCGGGAAGTATCTTTGCCCAGATTACAACCTCATCTTTGTCTGCTAAAGTCAACGACGGAACTTCGGCAGTTATTGAAGCTGATGTAACGCTGACACACCTGCCTACCAATGCAGTGTACAGAACTACAACTGATAAACAAGGTCGGTTTAGTTTCGAAAACTTAAATGCCGGAGGTCCTTACGAATTGGAAATTAAAAGTAAAGACACCAAAGATTATTCAAATACACAAATTTATTTAGCCCTTGGCGAAAATGATCTACCAGCCATCACAGTTGCTAAAGCCGACAACAACATTTTGGAAGAAGTAGTAATTACAAGTGCTAAACCGTCTTCTAAAAATAATGGTACTAATATTAATGAAAAACAAGTAAATGCACTTCCGTTGATTAACAGAGGTATTCAGGATGTTACTAAATTGGTACCGCAGAGTTCTAACAACTCATTTGCAGGAACAAACTTTAGATACAACAACGTTACTATTGACGGTTCGATCAACAACGATGCAATTGGTTTCAGCCCTTCTTTAGGAGGTCAGTCAGGAACTTCTGGAATGCCGGGAAGCAGTACGCGATCTAATTCTATAAGTCTTGATGCGATACAAGATATTCAAGTTTATATTGCTCCTTATGATATTAAATTAGGAAACTTTTTAGGAGGAAGCGTCAATGCTGTAACCAGAAGCGGAACGAATACCGTAAGCGGGTCTATTTACAGTTATGGAAGAAATGCAGCTTTAACAGGTCCAAACAATGCAGGAGACGGTTCTAAAATGCCAAACGCTTTTGGAGATTACCAAATTGGTTTCAGATTAGGTCTTCCCATTATTAAAGATAAATTGTTCTTCTTCACCAATATGGAATATGCCGAAAGAACAGATCCTATTTTTTACAATGCCGGACAAAAAGATGCTAACGGAAAACAGACTTCTTTATTAGATCCTGCTACAGCAGAACAAATTTCGCAATTCGTTAAAACCAACTACGGATTTGATCCCGGAACATACGGTTCTTACAACAATTCTTCTTTAAGCAGAAAATTTTTCAATAAGTTAGACTGGAAAATCAGCGACAAGCATTCGCTTTCATTACGAAACAATACAGTGGTTTCTCAGGCAACAAATTTAGAGCGCGATGCGGCAAACTTCCGTTTTTCAAACATGGATTTTACGCAGAAAAACCAAGCGATCAGTACGGTTTTAGAGTTTAAGAGTCACTTTAACAATCAATGGTCAAACTCTTTTATTGCAAGCTATTCAGCTATCAAAGATTATCGTGATCCAAAATCAAACAATATCATGTTTCCCCAAACAGAAATTGGATATAATGGAGGAACTATTTTCTTAGGAAATGATCGTGAAGCTACTGTTTTTAATATGAAACAAAACACGGCTGAGATTACCGATAACTTAACATACAAAACAGGAAATCATACTTTATTATTTGGTACTCACAACGAGTTTTACGATATCAATTATGGTTTTGTGAATGCGCTTAACGGAAGGGTTTCGTATAAATCTTTAGCGGATTTCTTTAACAAACTTCCTTCTCGTGTTCGTGGTACTTATCCATTTGATGGTTCTACAAGAGATGAGATTTTCGATAATCCGTATGCTAAATTCAAAGTAAACCTTTATAGTGTTTATGTTCAGGATGAAATTAGAGTTGGAAACAAATTGAAAGTAACTCCAGGAGTTCGTGTAGATTACACAGATTTACCAAACAAACCAAAATTAAGCCAGCAGGTACAAAATTCTCCAGCAGATCCTAATTATGGTACAACTTATAACTATACTCCTTTAAGCCAAATTAAAAATAACTTTTTCAGTACAGCACTTGTTTCTCCAAGAATTGGATTTACATACAATGTAGATGAAGATAAAACATTTGTAATTCGAGGCGGATCTGGAGTATTTACAGGAAGAATTCCATTTGCTTGGTTAGGCTATGCGTATTACAATGATGGTGTTGGTTACGGAAGCTACGATAAAAACAACTTAACAGCAGCTCAAGTAGCAGCAGCAGGTGATCCTTTAGCAGCAAACGGACTTAACGGTTATCACGATGCTACGCCAAAAGTTCAAGCGGATTTAATTGACAATAAATTTAAAATGCCGGCTGTTTTAAGAAACTCATTGGCTTTTGATAAAACTATCAACGGATATAAATTTACAGTTGAAGGTATTTACACCAAAGTAATTCGTGATTTAGAATTCCAGCAAGTAAACAAAACAGATAATCCATATTATTTCTCTTATGACACAAAGCACGAAATGCCCATTTATTCGGCTAACATAAATTCAGCTTTCTCAAATGCTTACTTGTTATCCAATACCAATAAAGGATACCGCTACAGTATTACTGAAATGATTTCTAAAACATACGATTTTGGTTTCAACTTTATGGCGGCGTATACTTACGGAGATTCTCGTGATATTACAAACGGTATTCGTAACTCTATGGAAAGTAACTTCCAGATGAACCAGTCATTGACTCCAAATAATCCACAGTTAGCGACATCTAACTTTAATATTAAACATAGAATTGTTTCTAACGTAGGATATGCTGTAAAAGTAGCTTCAAACAATACTTTATCTGCAAATGTGTATTTCAATGCTCAATCAGGAAATCCATTCTCTTGGGGATTTGTAAACTCAACATTAGCAGGAACAGGACAAGCAGCGGGTTTAGCGTATGTATTTAAAGATGCAGCAGAAGCAGCAAAATACATTGGAGTAAATGCAGCAGGAGTTCCTTCAGCAACAGCGGCACAGCAGGTAGCAGCTTACGAAGATTTCGTGAACGGAAATGACTATTTAAAAAGCCGTAGAGGAACATTCACTCAAAGAAATGGCGATACTACTCCATGGAACATTCAAGCTGATTTGAAATTAATGGATGAAATTAAAGTAGCGAAAGTGGGAACTTTCCAAGTATCATTCAGCATGGCCAATATTGGAAACCTTATCAATAAAGATTGGGGAAGAAGCTATTTTGTTCCAAACACCTACAATTCAACAGCAAGTATTGGTTTAACGAAAACAGGAAACTTAGGCGGAGTTGCAACAGGCGATCCTATCTACACGTTCCAAAAACCATCTGCACCACCATATACTATAGATCAGTTTGCATCACGATTCCAAGGTCAGCTTGGCGTAAGATACTCGTTCTAAAAGATTGTGTTTTATTTTTTTTGATTGTCTCCCAGTTTCAATGCTTAGAAACTGGGAGATTTTCTTTTTTTAACCAATAAAAAGAAATCATTCAAAATTAATCTGTACAAAAGGATCAATGCCATAGGTGTTTCGTAATATTAGTTTTTTAACCTGCGTATTCTTTTGTGGTTTGGCACTGATTCCGTTGTTTAAAGCTTTGCTTAATACCGTTTCTCGAATATCTCCCAAAGGGAAAACTTCCATATTTTGAAGTTCGTTTATTTCGATATCTGGATGTATTCCTAAAGTATAATTGCCTTCATTACGGGCATTAAAAAGTTTATAAATTACGGGATATAAAATCCATCCTTTCTCACCCGAAATACGATTGTCTTCTACAGCAAATCCTGCTGCATCTTTTCCTACTGTTTTTTCGCCGATAACGGTAACTTTCATATACGGCTTGAGGTTATTGATAATAATTTCAGAAGCGGATGCCGTGTGATTTCCGCTTAAAACAAAAACTTCCTGAATAAGCGGATGAACGCTTCGTAATGCTTCAAAACGTATTTGGTTTTCATTCATTATCAAAGCTTCTTTAAAGGTTTTATGGACTATTCCTCCGTTTTTATTTCCTTTAAACGTAATAAACAAATCATCTGATTTTATATTTGGCGCCAAGATACTGCTTAAAGCCGCTGCCGACGAAACATCTCCTCCTCCATTATAACGCAAATCCACAATAATTTTGGTTACCGATTGATTTTGAAATTCCTTGAAAACCGAAAGCAGTGAACCCGCCAGTCCCACATCGAAATGAGAAATTTCAATATATCCTATTTTTTGATTGTTGAACAGAATTACTTTGCTATTAACGGCATTCGAAAATGTAAGACTGCGTGTAATTTCTATTTCTTCTACAGCTGAGAATCCATCTGCTTCGCTATATTGCATTACTTGTAATGTTAATTTAGCTGAAGCAGCAGCAGCCGCGTATGCATTTTCAAAATTTTGGCTGTTTAAAGGAGTTCTGTTTATGGTTTTAATAAACAATCCTCTTTTTAAACCCGAACGTTCTGCAGGAGAATCTGGAAGCACGTATAAAATTATTCCATAGGTTTGATTTTCATATTCTATAAAGGAAATATCAAAACCAAAACTATTTCTGATACTCTGCGGTGCTGTTTCTGGTAATGACGGATGAAGAGCATACGAAAAACGGTCGTCTTTGTAAAGCAGTTTTTTAAAATAATCTCTGGGTTTTAAAGACAAACTGGTATTTTCAGGCAGGTTTTCATTCCATAAATAATACCTTTTCATCTGTTCTAAAATCCAGCTGTTGGCATATTCATTTGTTCCTTTTTCATATACCACAGGAGCATCATCATTTTGACAGGAAACAAAAAGTATCATCAAAAAAGCCCCAAATAGAATCGTTAAAGCAGAATGATATTTAGGAATGACTGACATTTAAAATGAGAAATAATCCGTTAGATTAATTAATCCTTCTACATGAGAAAATCCACCGGTCTCGTTTGGCTTTTCTTCAAAAACAATCAAACTTGATTTATTTTTCTGCATAACTGTACGGAAAATAACTCTCTGTCCAGTTATATACGATTCGTTTGTTCCGTGTTTTACCAATTCAATATCGATAATGGGCGGTAAACTAAACGGATATTCGGCAAAAGTGCTAAAATTTGTCGTGGTTATATTTTCGCATTTCCCTACTTGTTCGCCGTTTACTTTTCTAATAATAGCATCTAAAGCTCCCGTATAACCGCTTTTCGAATATTTATTAATGGCTGGAAAAATAAATTTGTATCCTGTACGGCCTGTTGCCGATAAGGTTCCTGGTTTAAAAGACAAAACATCCGATACCCAGATTTCTTCTTTAGCATAAAATGAAAGTGTATCTACAGGTTTAACCGACGTAAAAAGATAAGAATGTATAACCGCTTTTGTTTTTTTATTGATGACTTCTACGGTTTTGCCGCTGTTTCCGTAAAATACAAACTCGTGATTTTTTTCAATCTTTTTTACGAAAGCATCATGTTTAGCATCTACAGCAAGGATTTTACCGTCAACAGCTATTTGTAGTGAATCCTGCATGGCGTTGTACCCGCGAATAACAATTTTACCTGCTTTCTGCTCTTCATAAAGCGGAACGAGATTATCATTGGTGCAAGCGGTAAAAAATACAGTTGGAATTAAAAAAATAAATGCGGCTTTGACTATTTTCTTCATGAAGTGTAAATATTATAAAAATGGTTTTGTGAGTGTAAGTTCATAAAGCTTTTGTTATTGCTTTATAAACTTTATTTTTTGAATGGAATCTTCATTTTCAAGAACCAGAAAATACAATCCAGAAGACAAATCGTTTACCATAGTTCCAGAAGCATTATATTCAGGTTCTTTTACCAAAATTCCTGAAGCATTGTATATTTTTAAATTGAGGTTTTCGGTGTCAACCGTATCTCCTATTTCTAATTTTAAAAGATCTTTTACTGGGTTTTGTTGTAAGAAAGTCGTTTTCTTTTCGTCAATATCATCTAGACCTAATCTGGCAGCGGTAATCGAAATTTTATCTATTTCGTAACCAATAACAAAGTTTGGTGCGGTTACAAAGGCAATATAAACTTTCTGCTGTCCTACAAGCTGAGAGATGTCTAGTATATAATCTTTAAACTCCGCATCTGTTACCGATTCTCTTGTAATTTCCAGCGTTCCAATCTGGGTAAAAGAGTCAATGTTGGTATCAGTTGTCGAAGCGTATATGTATAAATTATCAGGACCGTCGAATATGGCTTTTTGTGCATTTACAATCAGCTGCATAGCTCCTGCATAATATGATAAGTCAATTTCTGGCATTATTGCCCAGTTTTTTTGTTCGACCCCAAGAGGCGCACCTGAAGCAAAATCAATATTGTAAGTACCTAGTACTTTGTAGCTGCCGCCTGTTATGGCGCCGTTTTCATCTATCTGCAAATTGTTTCTTGCGATCCAATTCATTCCATCGCCATCAGCATCTGTTAAAATCCAATCAGACACCTCAGCATCATCAAAATCATCTTCCCAAATTGTAAATTGTGCATTTGCTATTCCGGAAATAAGTAAAAGTAGTAGTGCGAGTAGTTTTTGTTTCATTTTTTGATATTTAAAAAAGAGACTGCCTAAAGAGCGGGAACAGCAGTATATATTTTGCAGTAAGATGAGCAATGATAAAGCAAAATGAATATACCTGCTTGTTCTAACTCTTCAGAAAAAAAACATAAACACACTCTTCAGGCAGTCTCGTATTATTGAATACGGAGTACTAATTAAAAATTAGTAAACTTAGTCCAAGTATTAGTCCAGTTAGCTTCAGTTTTAAATGCTCCTGTAGCTCCTGTGAAGTTTAAAGCTCCATTATTGAAGAATGGCTGAGTCAAGCTCCAAGCAGTTGCAGGGTTAACTGTAGATGTTGTGCTTCCTAATCCTAATGAAGTACCCGTTGGAAGAACAGGATTTGTAAATCCGTGAACTGATAAAAGGCTCCAAGAAGAGTTAGCTGGTAAAGAAGGACTTTCCCATCTGATACCTGTAAGATATCCAGTAACTGTAACGTTAGTAAGGCTGATTTGACCTAATCTACGTACGTGGATAGCATTTTCGTAAAGAGCAGCATCTGTTGCAGAGCTAGTACCTACGATAGACATTTGCGAAATAACTGGTCTTGTAATTAATGTAGTAGATGAACCTGTAGCATTGTTATCTAATTCGATACCGTTTGAATCAGGGTTTCCTCCACTTAAACTGTGAGTAGAATTTTTATCGGCAATAGCGATCGCTTTTGTGATTGTTCCTGTATAACCAAAATCAAAATCAAAGTTATCATCGTCTGGTGCGAAAGATACTAAGTGAGAAGCATTAACCGTTCCTCCGAAGAATTCGAATGAATCATCTCTACCATAAGAAACTTGTACGTAATCGATAGAGGTTCCGCTACCAACACCACCAGCTGTTAAACCGTTGATTTCAACTCCTGTTGCAGCATCAAGGATACGACCAGCGAATTCGATACGAACGTATTTCAAGATACCAGCATTGTGTGCATTGTTTGAACCACCATAGTAGAAATCAGATACATTTGGCTGATCTCCTAAACCTTCGATTACGTTAGTCGTAACTCCAGTATTAACTTGAGCATCTCCTAAAAGTACAACTCCACCAAAATCACCAGGAGTAGCTACAGTAGAAGCGTTTCCATCTAATAAGTTATAACTTGTAAAGATAACTGGAGAAGCAGCAGTTCCCTGAGCATCAATCTGTCCTGTTTTAGTGATTACTAATACTCCAGTAGCAGCGCCACCAGTTAGTGGTTTCGCTTTGATAAAAGTACCTGGCTGTATAGTTAATTTAGCCCCAATTACACGAACAACTCCACTGATTTCCCAAACTCTGTCGTTTGTCCAAGTAGTGTTTGTAGTAATGTTTCCACTTACAGTCTGAACTGTCGCTGGAACACCTGAATAATCTGCACCTGCAGAATTCATAGCAAAAGAAGAATCCGCAGCAGCGTCATCATTTTGACAAGAATTAAAGAACATCATTGCAATCGCTAACAAAAAAACTTTTTTCATGGTAATTGAATTTTGATTATATTGCTGCATATTTTTACATCAGAGGTCATTGAGAGGAGCAGCAAAATTTCTTCTCTTTGGCCTTTTCCTTTTTGGTAAACTTTGTAATAAGTATTCCGTTTTACCGCCGGAAAACTATCCCTGATATTCTTCTTTCATTTTCGGGGTTTGAATGAAAGCTTTATTTCCTCTAAAATTTATAAACACTCTGGCAGTTTCTTTCTACGTGACAACCAATTTTACCCTGTAAGCCTCTCATTTGGCCGGGAAGTTTTTGCGGGTTTCTTACGTGTCAGTCTCTACTGTGTCCTTGTCTTAACTTTAAAAGAATGTAATTTTTTAAACCATCTTAGTAAGAGCGTACTGAGTTGCTTCTTTATATACATTAGATTTCAAATGAGGGAAAAATCACCTAAAATTTCATCCTTAACAGTTTCTTAATTTTTACCATAACTTATATTAAAAATCAAGCATTTAATGTTATTAAAATGAGTAGTTTAATGAAATATTGATGCTTCTGCCTGTCCAAGCTTTAAACATTTTTCTATCGATATACGGATCGTATTTGTCTGAAGCTCCCGCTCCTAATGCTTTTTGATCTCTTGGGTTGGCACCAATTTCAAAATCAACATTTTTTGAATAACTATTTGCGTTGTTATAGGTTTCGATAGCGGTATCAAAAAAATTTTTGATTCCTAGTTTTAATTCTAAATTTCTTTCTTCAAAAAACTTATAACTTACCTGTGCATCAGTAATACCATACGGCATACGGATTTCTTCGGCTTGATAATCAAAACCTACTAGAATGTATTGGTCACCAATGGCATTGTGTCTGATACTGAAACCCAGACGATCTCCTATATAATCCATTCCAATATTGTAATTGTAAGGCGCTTGTCCAAACAATGGACGGTTCGCTTCATACAATCCTCCAGTTCCGTCAATATTGACATAACCCGTTACTTTAGTAGTATTGAAAGCAGCATTTCCAGAAAGGAAAATTTTTCTCAATAAATCCCCTTCTCCCAGAAAAGATAAATTCTTGTAGATTTCAAATTCAAATCCAAACAATTTGGCACTGTCAGAGTTCATGTTGTAGATATATCTTGTTCCTCCATCATTTCCAATCTGCGTTACCCCTTCAATTGGATTCTTTATGTTCTTTTTGTAGATACCAAACGAGATAATTTCACCTTGTGATGGAAACCATTCTGTTTTAAAATCATAATTATCAACTTCTGTTGAAACAATTCCGCCCGTATAATTTAATACCATCGCATTACGAACCGGATCATAATACGGCATGTTTAAACGTTCTGAAAATTGTGGTCTTAATACCGATTTATTATACCCAAGTCTAAGATTTACTTTGTTTGAAGGACTTACCGTAAGGTTTACCGAAGGCAGATATTGCCATACTTTATCGTCTTTCTGTACGGTTTCAAATCCACCGGCGTTATCAGACTGACTTGCAATTTGTGTATATACATAACTTTCTGCGCGAAGTCCCCAAACCAATCGAACGTATTGATTGAATTTATTATCGAGCATTAAAAAAGGAGAATGAACTTTTACATCTCCTATATATTCATTTCCATACGTCGTAATTCTTTTCCAGCCGAAACCTCCCCAGCGGTAATGCGAACCATCTAATAATTGAGAAAGCGGATAATCAATGATAGCCGTATCTGTTCCTTGTCCAACAACATTTAAAGCAGATGATTCCTGTTGGTTTCTGGCTTTTTTATACGTTCCGAAATATCCTGCCTTTACCGTGTTGGTAAAAGAATCACTAAAGTCAAAATTATAGCTGAAGTTTATTCCAACATTATAATCATTTTCGCTATTGGTAAAATTGGATCTTTTAAAACTTTCTGGATCTGAATTGTACACCAATTGATAAAGCTGTGTATCCTCTCCTACTTTTCTACGTAAACTCGTTAAGAAAGTAGCATCTTTGGTATCTTTTGAGGTACTGCTGAAAGCACCAAACCAATTGATTTCAAATTTTTCAAAACGATGGTTTCCTTCAATTTTATTTTGAATAAAAGTCTGGTAAACTGGATAATCTGTTTCTTTGGTAAAAGGAAGAAAAGTACCGTTTACAATTCCTTCAAGGTTTCCTGTATACATATTCCAGCCCGTAATTTGAGTCAGCTGGTTGTCGTACATGTGCATATAAGTATTTCGGGTCGTAATTTTATGTTTTCCGAATTGAATTCCGGCATTAAACATTCCGCCCACAGTCGAATTGAAGTTATAAGAAGCTCCTGAATTTTTAAATCCGTACTTTTTGAAAGTAGAATATCCGTTTCCTTCTTCTGGAACAAATTCAGAATTGGGCATATAACTTCCTCTTTCAGTATGATCGATTTTTAATTGATCCTGAGTATTCTTGAAAATAACCGATCCTACAAAACCAAATTTGTTATTGTCTTTCAATTTATAAACCTGACCTAAAGCAAATTGTAAAGAAGTCCCTGGAGCGGCATAGGTTTTAAAAGTGGTAAAGTTATCCTGCGTAAACTTTTTAGATTGTTCTATAAACGGACCTGATTCTGCTTCTGTAGTAGGAACATCAATATTGGTTAAACCCGAAGGATAGGTTCTCGTTCCGTCATCAAAACCTACATAATCATGTTCGCCTTCTTGTTTGGTCAAACGATCTTTAAAAGTCGCTCTGCTGTTGTATGAAGTTCCAACAGAAAAAGTCATAAAATTTTTCTTAGGAATATCTTTTGTTTTGACTTCAACAAATCCTCCTGCAAAATTGGCATTCATATCGGGTGTTGCATTTTTACTAACAACAACACTTTCTACCATAGCAGTTGGAATAATATCAAAATTAAACTGCTGCTGACTCGGATCTGTACTTGGCAGATTTACACCGTCCATAACCGCTTGGTTCCAGCGTTCACCCATAGAGCGGACTACTACATATTTATCATCAATAGTCGTAACACCAGTAATACGTTTTAAAGTACTTCCTACATCTTTGTCTGGTGTTCTGGCAATTTGTTCGGCAGAAATACCATCAGAAAGCTGTGCGGCTTTTTTTTGCTGCAACAACATTCCTTCTGTCGAAGCCGTTGCTTTTTGAAACGTCTGCGTAACGACAACCTCATCTAGAGATTCGGCATCATCTTTTAAAACCACATTTAGAACCACATCAGATTCTGCTACTTTAATATCGGTAATTTTCTGTGTTTGGAAAGAAACATAACTTACTTCTATCGAATATGTTCCCGCTTCTAAGTTAAAAGAATAGTTTCCGTCGAAATCAGAAACAGCTGCATTGGCCGTTTCGATTACTCTAACCGAAGCTCCCGGAAGCGCCAGACCATTTTTGTCGACTACCTTTCCTGAAATACTTCCTAACTTTTTCGAAACCGACTTTTTATTTACAGCAATATTGGTATTATTTCTTCTGAAATTTAAATTCGTCAGCGTTTGAAGTTCTGTCAAAAGATTATCTATTGAAATATTCTCTTTTTTAAGATCAATAAGCGGTTTGCTTAAATCCATATCTTTTTGATAAATAAAACGATACGGCGTTCTGGATTCTAAGTTTTCAAAAACTTCCTGCGGAGAGACATTTTTAAAATCAACAGAAACAGCACCCGACTGAGAATAGGCACTTGTGATTGAAAAGAAAATGCTGAAAAACAGAATTTGTATGGCAATAGGAAACTGCCTAAAATAATCATTCATAATAAATAATTTGTTTTTGGTTGTGTATATTTTTTTTCTGGATTATAGGATATAAGGTTCAGCAGACCTTTTACGGCGGCTGATTATCGGCTTACAACGTAGGTATCATTACCAACAGGTTTAATGGTAATTTCTAATGCAAAAGCAATCGTCTGCAGTAATTCTGGAACACCTTGTCTGGTATCAAGAGTTCCTTTTACTTGAAGTTTTTTCAAATCCTCACTGGCATATTTAAACGTAAATCCGTGGTTTGTTTTAAGTTTTTCGATAACGGCTTCAAGGCTTAAACCGTCGACAT
The DNA here is from genome assembly GCF_017352115.1 of Flavobacterium endoglycinae. NCBI lineage: Bacteria > Pseudomonadati > Bacteroidota > Flavobacteriia > Flavobacteriales > Flavobacteriaceae > Flavobacterium > Flavobacterium endoglycinae. The sequence goes on along the minus strand of NZ_CP071448.1, from coordinate 5,030,887 downwards.
CGATAAGAGAATTTTTCCACTCAGGATCAATAACCAAAGCTTTACGTTTTTGAACTATGTTTTCTTTTGGAACAAATATGGCGGCGTAACCTCTTTCGAGAAAAACAGCATTCTGGCTGCTCTCTACTTTTACTTTTCCGGTTCTTACATTTACCTCAGCAATATTTCCATACGCTTTTACATCAAATGAAGTTCCTAAAACGGTAGTTTTGATATTTCCAGAACTGATAATAAAAGGGCGTGTCGTATCTCTTGCCACTTCAAAAAAAGCTTCTCCTTTTAATTTGATGATTCGTTCGTTGTCTGCAAACTTTTCTGGATATTCAATTTGAGTGTTTTCGTTAACCCAGACACGAGTTCCATCAGACAAGCGAATTAATCTGATGTCCTGCGGATACGTTTGTGTAACCACTCCAGCAGTTTTTACAGATTGGAATCCAAAATAAAACTGAAATCCAGCAAGCGAAATAAGAAGAACTGCGCAGGCGGCCATTACGCTGCGGTATATATTTCTGCGCTTGTTAATAGTAGCCGATGCAACGACATCCCACATTCGTAGTTTTATATCTTCGGGAAATATTCCTTTCTGTGGTAATTCGTCCCATTCTTCTTTTAGTCCGTTCAATTTCATTTTATAAGAGTAAAAATTAATGTTCCAGGAAAATCCTCAAAATCTCCTGTCAACCTACATTAGACAGCTTTACTCTAAAAAATCACGGGCAATTTCACTCTTAATGATTTATTAATACACTAAAAAACCTATATTTTCTTTAACCCTGTAAAATTCAACATCTTAAAAAATAAGCCCAAAAATCACGTTACAATTCCTTTACAATCCCGATACATTTCTATACAAAACCGCTTTAGGACTTTATGAAAAATCAGTAAAAGCATTTATGGAATGGCAGTGATTGATAAAAACCAATGCAAACCAATACAATTCGTGGCTTTTTACAGAATTCTTTTTAAGATACTGGAGTGTTTTTGAAATCTGGTTGGCAACAGCGCTTTGAGACATTCCCATTTCGTCGGCAATCTCTTTGTAGCTCATTTCATCAAACTTATGAAGGGTAAAAATTTTTCTTCTTTTCTCTGGAATCTGCTGCAGCAAATGCTCAATTTTTTCAAGCTTTGAAGTCAGGTTTACCTCAGCTTCTTCGTTGCTGTCAAGTTCTTTGATTAACTGAGTATCTTCAACGGAAAGAATACGGTTTTGCTTTTTGTACCATTTGGAAATTTCCTGTTTACAGCTTTTAAATAAAATGGAATCAAGTTCTACAGAAGGATCAATTTTACTGCGGTATTTCCAAAGATGAATAAAGACATTTTGGGTAATATCTTCGGTATCTGACTGCTGAGCGGCATATTTCTTAACAAAACAAAAAACTTTAAAATGATATAATTCATAGATTTCTTTAAAGCAAGAATCGTCTCCATTCCTTAATCTTGTAATCAAAACAGTGCTCATAGTATAATTTTAAATTGGAAAAGAATCCTTACAAAATTACCGCAAACAGAGTTTCATTATTTTGCTCACACATTCATTTAATGATTTTTTAATATTGGCAGAAAAAGAAGACGTTTTGAAATACAAAAAAGGATTCTGAAGCTATTAGTCCAAAATCCTTTCTTAAAATTATGTGACGTTTTTCTGCTTATTCTTCAGAAAACTTTTTAAAAATAGTAGTCGCAATATGACCGCCAAAACCAAAAGTATTACTCATGGCGTAATTGATTTCTTTTTCCTGTGCTTTTCCTAAAGTTAAATTGAAAATATCCTTAAAAGCAGGTTCTATTTCAACCGAATTAATAGTTGGCGGTACAATATTATTCTGAACGGCTTTTATACAAGCAATCGCCTCAATAGCGCCCGCAGCACCTAGAAGATGTCCTGTCATTGATTTTGTCGCACTGATATTTAGATGATTTTCTCGTCCAAATACTCTTTCAACCGCTTTTAATTCGCTGTTATCTCCCTGCGGAGTTGAGGTAGCATGTGTATTGATATAATCAATTTGATCGATCGAAATCTCGGCATCTTCAAGTGCAGCCAGCATTCCTAAATATGCTCCTTCGCCTTCTGGATGGGTTCCGGTAAGATGATACGCATCAGCCGCCATTCCGCCTCCAACAATTTCTGCAATAATTGGTGCATTTCTGCTGATGGCATGTTCGTAGCTTTCTAAAATAATAGCTCCCGCTCCTTCTCCCATCACAAAACCGTCTCTGTTTACATCAAACGGACGTGAAGCTATTTCTGGAGTATCGTTTAACGTAGATAACGCTTTTGAAGCATTAAATCCTCCAACACTTGTTTCATTAATTGGTGCTTCAGAACCTCCTGTAATAATCATATCTGCTTTTCCCCAGCGGATATAATTAAAAGCATCAATAATTGCCGTATTGGAAGTTGCACAAGCCGAAACCGTTGTATAATTAATTCCTCGTAAACCATATTTAATAGAAATCACGCCCGAAGCAATATCTACAATCATCTTCGGAATAAAGTATGGGTTAAATCTTGGTGTTCCATCGCCTTTAGCAAATTCCATAAGCTGTTCCTGAAAAGTTCCAATTCCGCCATTACCAGAACCCCAGATCACCCCAATTCTATTTTTGTTGAGGTTATCGAAATTAATTTCAGCATTTTGTATTGCTTCTTCTACAGAAATTAAAGCATACTGCGTAAACAAATCATATTTTCTGGCTTCTGACTTTTCGATATAATCCAGCGGATTAAAGTCTTTCAATTCGCAGGCAAATTTGGTTTTGAATTTTGTGGTATCAAATTTTGTAATTGGCGCAGCGCCGCTGACACCATTTACCAGAGATTCCCAAAAATCATTTACATTGTTCCCAATCGGAGTCAACGCTCCTAAACCGGTAATTACTACTCGTTTCATATTTTTTTATCTAAATAATTATCTAATAAGTTGTTTTTTAATGCTGTCTTTTACAATAGCAAAATCTTCTTTTCCTGTAAGTCTCGAAAGTTGCACAATAGAAATCATATTCGTAATCAACAGCAACGCTCTGGTTCTGGGTTCGTCTTCAAAAGCAAAAATCTTTTGGTTTCTTCCTTCTTCCAGAAAAGAACTTACCCAGCGAATCATTTCACCCGAAAAAACTTTAAGCTTTTCCTGTACCTTTTCATCAAGTGTATTAAAATCAGTTGAAAGCGAACCGACAATACAAATCTCTTTCTCATTCAATATATCCGAATAAATCGTAAAGAATCTTTCCAGTTTTTCTACAGGCGATTTGTCTTCATAAGTTTGGGCTACTTTTTCCAGATTGAGAATACTTTTTTCGATAACGGCAACGCCCAAATCAGATTTTGAAGGAAAATGATAATGTATCGAAGCCGTTTTGATTCCCACTTTTTCAGAAATATCATAAAAGCTGAAAGCATTATATCCTTTTGCTCTGATTAATACATCTGCTAATTCTATTATTTGCTCTTTTGTAGACATGATTTATTTTTTAACAAAATTAACTATTAACTAGTAGGTAGACAAATTTTTCGATGGTAATCTTTTCATAAAAATTGAGAATCCCTGTGTTTACAATACAAGCCATTAAAATATTACTATTGAATTTGAGAGAATTAAGCTTTAAAACCTTTTTATTTTCTTATACTATATTGCTTACAATTTTCAAAGTTTTTTAATACATTAGCTCGCCATTAAACTGATTAAAAGCCAATTAAATCCATTACATTATGAAGAACAAAATCTACTTTAGTTTATTTAACCTTCTGTTTTTTACTACTTTTTTATCTGCTCAGACACAGCCGCAATACGATACTTTATCTGTTGGGAAAATCAAACAAATCATTTCATACAAAGGGACAAAAGATGCTCCTATAATCTTGTTTCTTCACGGCGGACCTGGAAGTTCTAGAATGAATCAAGCTGAAACTTTCAGCAATGAACTTCAAAAACACTTTATGGTGGTTCAATGGGATCAGCGAGATGCTGGAAGAACAATGGCTTTGAATAAATCTACTGTTCCGAATACGCTTCAGCTGGTAGAAAATGATACTTATGAAGTTATCACCCAGCTTTTGAAAAAATTCAATAAAAAGAAACTTTATCTTGTTGGCGAATCGTGGGGAACTGTTTTAGGTTTTAAAATGGCCGAAAAACATCCTGAACTTCTTCACGCTTATATCGCGTTCAGTCCTGTGGTAAATCAGACTAAAAGCGAACAGATAGTTTTGGATAAATTGATACAAAACGCCAAGGAAAAACAAAATACAGAAGCGCTGAAAGAATTAAAAACGGTAAAAATTCCGTTTGATAATTCCGACCAGATTTATTATTCCAGAAAATGGATGTTTGATTATGACGGACAACCTTTCGCTGCCAAAGACACTGCGGTTGTGAAACAGTATTTAAAATCATGGTCAGACAATTGGTTACCTACTTGGAACGACGCTATCAAACAAAATCTCTTTGTACAGCTTCCGAAAGTAAAATGTCCGGTATATTTCATTTTGGGAGAAAAGGATTTACAAACCAACTTTACAATTGCTAAAGAATACTATACTATTTTAAAAGCGCCCAAAAAACAGATTTATACTTTTAAAGACGCAGGACATTCGGTATTAACCGAAAAAGCAGCCGAAGTTCAGAAAATTATTATTGATGATATTCTGCCCAATACTAAATCATAAAAAGCAAAAATCCGTATCGAAGTGATACGGATTTTGTTTTATTGAATCTGAACAATTCTGCTATAATCTTTCATATACTTTTCAGGATCTGAAGCGGCATATTCGTTTTCCGGTTCTGGTATCACATGAATTTTTGAATCACTAATCGATATTACAGCGGAACAGACGTAAATACCGACTTTTCCTTCGGAGTATTTAAAATCAAGCAGCGTTAGTTTTACGATGTCATTAATCGACAATTCGTAATAGTTTCCGTATCGGATAATTTTAAAATAGATTTGTTTCTCCTCTCCTATTTCAAATTGATTCGTTTGGATATTCTCGAATATAAAATTGTTTTTGACGTCTTTTTCATTAAATCCCCACGCCCTAAACTGTACAAAACCATTCATAAAATCAATTGAAATGTAATATCCCGTTCCTTCTTTGTCACATTCAATAACAAAACCAGTTTTTCCCATTCCTTCTACTGCAAGAGTTCCTTCCCAGACAAAATCCATTGAAGGTTTTTCAAAACAATAAATTTCATAACCGCTGCGGCAGCCAAAACGCCATTTATTTTCACTTTCTAAAACAAAATCAGCTGTTGGGTTTCCTAAAATAGGAAGCGGATGCGGTAAATCTTTCTGCAATATGGTTTTCTGATAGAGTTTTTCCCAGTAATAATACGTTTTAAGCAAAAGTCTCCCGCTTTTATCGGTTCCTAATTCTTTTGGCGGCGGAATCACGCGGTGTGTATTGACATTTCCATCGGCAAAATAAAAATTGTAGACCAAGAAATGCTTTCCGTCTTTTACTACTCTGGCGGCATAATTTCCCTGCGGCATTAATACATTGTTATGAAAAGCACAATATTCTCCTCTAAATTCCGGCGCCGACCAATAACGGACTTTAATATCTTCCCGAATTGATCCCAATAAATAATGCGTTCCTTTGATTTCAAACACACACGGACATTCTACGTCATCATACACATACGGAATATGAAGCGGTTTCTGCAGCACAAATCCGGTTTCATCTCTTTTTGCCACGCCAATACAGCCTCTGCGATAAGTTGGACCAGAAGCACTTCTGGCACAGATTAATAAATAATCTTCGCCTTTGTATTGGTATTTAAACGGATCTCGAAAACTAATCCATTGGCGCGGATTGTTGTTTGGGCCTTCATAATGTGGTGCTTCACTTTTAAAAGGAAGTCCGTAGAGGTTTTCTTTTTTCCAATTAATTAAATCGGTAGAAACGGCTCTTCCAATTTTTTGTTCAATTCCTTTATCCTGACGTTTTAATCCGGTATAATACATTTCATAACCTTCTCCTTCTGATTTTTTGCTCACGTGCATCGTCCACAGCATATCGTCGTCCCATTCTCCGGGATCGCCCACAAAAAGAGCATTTTTAACTCTTTTCCACGATAAACCGTCATTTGAAACGGCATGCGCAATATAATCGTGATTAGGAATAATTAAATGAAATAAATGATGAATTCCTTTTTCATCTATAAATACATCAACATCTCCAATTTCCCAGTTGCTAAATCCTGAACCTGAATACATTTTATTACTTATTTAATCTGTTAGTATTTTTTATAGCCACGAATTCACGAATTCGCTTAAATTTTAAATCTGATGAACTTGTCAAAGTTTGAAACTTTGACAAGTTGCCGTTGTGCTATGTTTCTATGTGCTTATATTTTTTAAGTAAACCAATTTTACTTTATGATTTTATAATATTTCAAACCTTCTAAAATTCCGGCTGATGCAGCGGTTTTGGCTACGTAAATACTTTTTGTGGTTTCGTACTCTGCTAGTTCTGCACTTCTGTTTCCCACAATAATTCCTTTTACGGGACCTCTAAACATGTCAACATCATTTCCAGAATCTCCTGCAGCAATAACATTTCCTAATGGAATCGACCATTTTCGGCACAAGAATTTAATCGCATTTCCCTTAGAAGCTCTCTTGGGAATAAAATCCAAATACTGACCGTGACTCGCAATAATGTTGACTTTGTACCAGCCCGTTCCTAAAACCCGAATTAATTCATCGTGATCGTACTGTTCCTTATCGTAATAATAGGAGATTTTATACGGGTTTTGCGCCTCTTCTTCTTGAAGTTTAATCCATTTAACGCCATTGAGTTTATTCACAATTTCTTCTCTTTTCCAGCGGCCGGATAAGAATTTCGCCCAGCCTTTATCGAGAATATATTCTTTTCCGTTGGTATAATAAATTTCGGTTCCAACCGAACAGATAATAAAATCCGGAAGCGGAAATTGTTCTTCATCGATCACTTTTTTAACCAATGCTAAATTCCTTCCAGATGCCATGGCAAAAGCCATTTTATCGGTTCGGTTGATTAAATGTGTTTTTAATTCTATTAAACCTGGATTTTCAAGTTTAGGTTCGATCAGTGTTCCGTCAATATCTGAAACTAATAGATTATCAATTTTTCGTTTTAAACGGCTGATATTGATATTTGGATAATGCTGTTTTTTGATTCCCGCGCCAGATGATAAAGAAAGGTTTTCATTAACCAATTCAACATATTGATTAACATGGCTGATCCAGCTGTAATGTTTTTGAATATTGATTGCTCCGTTATTCGAATAATATTTCCATTGATTTTCATCAGTAAGAATATTGCGGAGTGCTTTTTTAATCTGGCTTTCTTCCTGCGGATTTACCAATTCTCCGTTTTGGCAGACTGGAATAATTTCCGACGGTCCTCCATTTTTCGTCACCACAACCGGAAGTCCCGAACTAGCAGATTCGATAACGGTCAAGCCGAAGTTTTCATGCAAAGCTAAATTCACAAAAACACCTCTTTTTTCGGCAGCATAACGGTAAATAATCGAAACTTCATTTTCGACATCATGCTTTTTCGGGATGGCCATTTTTCCGTATAAATCGTATTTGTCCATTAAGAGAAGTAAATCGGTTAGAACGTTTTTTTCGGATTCCGGCATTTTAGCAATGTCTTTTCGGATTCCGGCAAAAATGACCAGATTGGCAATACTCTGCAGTTCTTTGTCTTTTCCGTACACTTCAATTAAAGTATTCAAGTTTTTGTGTCGGTCAGGTCTCGAAAGTGCCAGAATAATAGGTTTATGCGGATTGGTCAGGAATTTTGAAATAGTTTCGGCAACCCAGTATTTTCGCTGTGCTTCTTCCATATGTTTTTCCGAATCATTTTCTTGAAAATAATAGGGAACAAACTTTCGCGTATCGATTCCTGGAGAAATCGCATGGTATTTTCCGAGTTCAAAATTTTTATAGGCTTTATAGGTTTCAATTTCCTGCTCGGTAGAAGTAACAATAAATTCAGCCAGTTCAAGAGTTCGTTCTTCGGCTGCAATTCGGGCTTTGAACTTGAACTTCTTTTCGAGTTCGTCTTCTGGATTTCCGGCTTCGAGTAATTTTTTCTTTTTATAAAAACCTAATGAATGTCCGGTATGTGCAAATGGAATATTTAAAACCGAAGATAATTCCGCAGCAGCGTAACCCGCATCGGCATAATGTGAATGAATCCAGTCTGGAAAAATATTATATTGTTTGATATGCTGCATAACACCATTCACGAAAGTGTCAAGACCTTCCCAGAGCTGTTCTTTTGCTCTGTATTTTTTCCCAAGAAACGGAATACGTCTGATGTCTAATTTGTCATTAAGAATTTCAACAGGAACGGCATATTCTGGTGAAAGTGAGGGATCGTCTATTAAGCGGGTAAAAAGATGTACGTGTTCGACATCTTCATGTTGTGATAAGAATTCTGCTAATTCAAAAATATATTTAGTCTGTCCTCCATTGTCGGCATCGCGTCCAATTTCGAGTCCAGAACCTTTTAAAAGTCCGTGTATATTGATAAGTGCTATTCGTAATTTTTTCATCATAAAATGTATTTGAATTTCAAATTACAAATTATCGAGCACTTTAATTGTATTTTGAGAATGCTAAAATGTTAATTTTAAAGCCAATATGGGAATCCTGAAAATCTTAAGAATGAATTGTATAAAAAACAGGCTGGCATAAAAAAAGCCTGAGTTACATCAGGCTTTTGTTTTTCTATTTATGCTATCTTCAGAAGTGGCTTTTTTTTATCTTTTTTCACCTGCCATGATCGAACAATTGAATTGATGACTTCTGTAAATTTGTTTTCATTGTACGGAGCTGTAAAATAACTCTTTGCTGGTATTGAAGAACTGTCTACCACAAAACATTGTGTAAACAAAATTGAAAAATAAAAACATGGGCATTTCAATTTTAAAAACATATTTTTTTGGTGGCTGGACTGCTTATGGTCTTCGCTAAACTGCAAAACATTGGAAAAAAGTAAAAACGGTTTTATTTTCTCTGAAATAATATGTCTCTGTGCTTCAGCAAATGTTGCAAAACAAAGAAGGCCGTTTTCCAATTCCATTCCTGTGAAAATCTGTTCAAATAATAAACGATTTTCCTTATTTTCCTCAATAAGTACTATAGGTCCTTGTTTGTTCATGATGCGGGATTTTTGGGGGTTACTGTTTTCAGAAATTACTTATACAAAGTTTGTTCTTTTAATCCCTATTGGTTTACATAATTTTCAGCAAGAGTTATATTATTTCCATTTGTTAAAATCCTATTCAAATGATTATCAATTAATTATAAATTAAAATTTTAACAAAAAATCGCACCAAATTTTACTTTTTCTTTCCATAGAGCAATATTCTCTTAAAAGCATAAATCGCTGGAAACTTTGGAAATGCGTTTTCTATGCGTTTTTTATATTCTTTTATAAAAGTCTGCTGCTGTTCTTCCGAAAGCCTTTCCATGTACGGAACTAATGTCGATCCAGAAATAAAATCCAGTAATTGCTGTGCATCATCAGCGATTATAGGATAAACCTTCTGCATAATTTGAATATTCTGAAGTCCGCCGTTAAATAAAATCTGAGCGTATTCGTCCATGCTTAATACGGGAGATTCTCTTTTCCAGCCTTTCAAATAGGTTGTATAAGGTTCTTCCTGAACGAGTTCCAACAGAATTTTATTGAGTACATTATCGGGCTGAACCGGCATTTGCACCGCAAATTGTCCATTTTTTTCAACTAAATTAATCAAATCAGAAAACAGAACTTTATGATTGTCTGACCATTGAAGTGCTGCATTACTAAAAATTAAATCCCACTTTTGTTTGGAAGCAATAATATCTTCCGTCGTGCCCAGTTTAAATTGTAAACGGTCATTTTGCAAATTCTGTGATTTAGCCAGCATTTCTTCAGACGAATCAATTCCTATAAATGAAGCCGATTCAAATTTTTCAGAAAGAATATAGGTTTGTTCTCCCGTTCCGCAGCCCAGATCGATGCTTTTCATTTTTCCGTTGTCTTCGATTAAATCAATCAAATCGTAAAAAGGCTGGTAACGAATATTTTTAAACTTGTTGTAGATTTCAGGATTCCAAGGCATTGCAGCATTTTTTAATATTAGACTTTCCTTAAAATTAAAAATTTTATGCGTAAACCTCTTTTAATTTTCTCTTAAAAAAAGCTGGAGAGAATCTTTTATTTCCCTGCCAGCATTTCTAATAAACTGATTAAAATATAAAATATCGTGATTATCATACTGTTTCCTGAGTTAAAGATGGTTTCTTTTTACGGTCGTACATAATTACAAAACCAATCCAAACTGCTAATAAAACAACAATTAAAATAAATTCTCTATCGTGAATTCCATTGCGAAAGAAGTTGTTTAGCGAATGTACACCAGCAACAGCCAGCAATGATCCTGTTTTTTTGTATATTTTTCCAATTCCCCAAGTTCCAAAAAAGATAATTCCTAAGAAGACCATATACTGCGTATTCATCTCAATATTTACGTGCCATATAAACCAAAGAATGGCAATAATTACAGTTGAAGTAAAAGTAGGAAGCGATTTTAATTGTTCTTGTAGAAATCCTCTCCATCCTATTTCTTCTAAAAGTCCGTAAACCAAAACAGTAAACATTAACAGAATGGGAAATTTACCTGTCATAAAATAATCCGTTCCCGCAATTAAAAAAGCCGGAAGAATCCAATAGACTAAAAATGGCAAAGCGGCAGTTTTGTAAATTCCTTTTAAAGAAAGCGGATTCGAAAGCGAAAACAATTTGATGGCAGCAAAAGCACCTAAAGCGGGTCCTACGCCGCGAAGAAGAATTTGTGCATATCCATTTTCGATTCCAGATAATAAATCCGTTTTAACCGCTATATATCGGCAGATAACTGCGATTACATAATATACTGCGATGGCTCCAAAGTTAATTTTACGTGTCATAAGTTATTTTGTTTGATTAGGTGAGACAAACTTAGTAACTGCTTTTTAAAACAAAATTGACTTTGGGTAAGAAATCATTTTTCCATAATTCTTTTACGGATTCGGCTTAGGCTTTCTGCCGTTAATCCAAGATAAGAGGCAATAATTTTTAAAGGTGTACGCTGAAAAATGGCCGGACGTGATTCTATAAGTTTGAGATAACGTTCCTGCGGTGCAAGCGTTAAAAGTCCGATTTGTTCTTCTTGTTTGCGAATGTAAAGCATTTCAGAAATGGCTTTTCCTATGCGTAAACCCGTTTCAGATCTTCCGTATAATTCATTCAAATCTTCGTAGTTAATCGACCAGAGTACAATATCTTCTAGAGCTTCGGCTTTCATTACGGTTGGTTTTTGTCCCAAGAAAGAAAGATAATCACTCATAAAACTATTTTCATATAAGAGATTAATGCAGATATCGCGGTTTCCGTCCCAGACAAATAATCCTGCCGATCCTTTAATAATAATATTCAGATAGCGTTCTACGGTATTATATTCCTTGATAATATCGGCTTTATTAAATTCCCTTACTTTAATTTTTTCAGAGAATCCTTTCCAGATATTGATCTCGGCTTTAAAATACAAATCGAAAACTTGTTTTACCTCTTCGGGGGAAGGTCTTTGGTTATCCATAAATAGGTCAGCTTTTGGTATGAGGAACTATTTACCAATATTACAAAGATTTTAGATATTCTCTTACAGAAATTATAATCTATTCTAATTCGGAATAAAATTTAGATAGTCAAGATTCATATTGCCATTTTTTACAATATGCAAGGTTAAAAGCTGTTTCCCTTTTTTGAGTTTTATTTTTCCTAATGATTTAGATTCGTTCCAATGGTGCCATTGTCTCCAGTCTACAGGATCTTTATCATCATGTGTCGATTCAATTGTAAGCAAACCTGTGGCATCTTTTCCATTTACATCAATAGAAATAGCTCCATCGCCGTTTGCCGTGTACAAAACTCCAATAGTGTAAGTTCCTGATTTTTGAACTTCAACCGAATAATTAATCCATTCCGAAGGCTGCGTCCAGCCCAGATAAAGCTGATTTAAACTTCTGGATACTTTATTGAATGAAGTATTATCAATATCTCCATCTTTGGTATACGAAATATCAACGCCTTCTTTAATCCTAAATTCATGCAGCGGATTTCCATTTATCGGATTCAATTTACCGCTTCCGTTATTATCGGCATCAGTATCATGATAGGCAGTTCCTTCGCCTCCTTCATCGTAAAATTCACATTCGATTTTACCCGGAATCTGCTGGAAAGTTCCTTTCCAGGGTTCTCCAATATTTACTGGTTTTACAAATGACAGCAGACCAACGGCAATTCCGCAGATTAACAGACTCCAAGTTTTCATAACTAATCAGAATTTATATTATTGAATTTCTATACTCTGAAACAGAATATTTCTTTAATTTAAAAAAACAATTACTCTTCAATCAAACAGATTTCAAATACCGTTTTTTCGTTTTCTCTTTTATGCGAAATATAACCGCCGTGCGCTTCTATAATATTTTTAGATAAAGTTAAACCAATTCCCGCGCCTTCGTTACGTGTAGTGAAAAAAGGCAGAAAAATTTTGTCTTCGATTTCTTTTTCGATTCCCATTCCGTTGTCGGCTATTTTTATGAAAAGCCTGTTTTCTCTGGCTTCCGCCGAAAGTACAATTTGTTTTTGGAATGTATTTTTTAAAGCATATAAAGAATTTGTAAGCAGATTAATAAAAACTTGTTCAAACTGCTGCGTATCAGCCCAAACAGAATGTTTTATTGAAATGGTATTGAGAACTTCAATTCCTTCATTTTTCAAAAGCGGATTCATAATTTGAAGTGCGTTTTCGATCAAATCTGTTACATCTGTTTTTTGTTTTTTAGGTGAAGGCAGCATGGCAAGTTTTCGATAGCCTTCTACAAATTTCTGAAGATGATCGCTTCGTCTCAGCATTGTTTCAACGCTGGTTTTGATATCTTCCAAATCTTCGTTAGAAAGCGAATCCTGTTCAACCAAATCCTGCAGATTCTGGCAGATGGAACGAATGGGCGTTATGGAATTTAAAAGTTCGTGCGAGATCACTTTCATTAAATTAATCCACGCGTCTTTTTCTTTTTTCTCCACCACATTTTGAATCGAATCTAGTAAAACGATACAATATTCTTTCTCAAAAATTTCAGTTCGTGAAGCTTGTAAAACAAACGTCTGCTTACTTTCCTGATTGATACTAATATCAATTGCCGTTTTTATTTCGTGAAAATCATCTTCTTCAATTACTTCGCATAAAGAAGGAACCTGATTTTTAAGGTATTTCCATTTTGAAACTTTCGGTACCTTAAAATGATTCGAAAAGTAATCGTTCATCAAAAAAATTGTCCAATCAGTTTCTTGTTTTTCTAAAATAATAACGCCCGATTCGATATTATTTAAAATAGAACGATAAATAATATCTCTTGAAATTTGTTCATTTTGTCTGCCTTTCAGCGTTTGGTATAAATGAAACAAATCGTCGTAGGTTTTATTGAATTTATGTTTTGAAAAATCAGAACTAAAATCATCCTGCAAGATCGAAGAAATGGTTTTATCGTAAATCTGTACAAAATTCTTGATATAAAAATACATTTCTCGTACCAGCAGAAAAACCACGCAAAACCCAAACACTCCCGTAAAAATCAAGTCGATTTTAAAAAAATACATCGAAAACTCGATTGCAATTACGATCAGGATTAACCGCAGAAAAAGCAGTTTATAAGTTTGTAACGATTTAAACATATTAGTTTATATTGATATTATATTTCTCCAAACGTCGGTACAAAGAACCTCTCGACAAACCAAGTTCTTCTGCCGTTTTACTGATATTATTGTTATTTTTGAGAAGTGCCTTTTCAACCGCAGCTTTTTCAACCGAGGAAAGCTGGCTGTCGTCTGCGTTTTCTTCATAAGGTGTAATGGTTTCCAAATCCAAATCGGCAACGGTTATCCTATTGTTTTCGCAGAGAATTACGGCGCGTTCAATTTTATTTTCCATTTCACGGATGTTACCGTTCCAAGCGTGTTTTTCAATTTGTTCGAGAACTTTTTTATCAAAAGTAATTTCCTCTCTTTCATATTTTTCGATCATTTTATCGAGAAGATATTCAGCCAGCGGAATTTTATCTTCGTAACGTTCTCGCAGCGGCGGCAGCACAATTTCCATTGTATTGATTCGGTAATACAAATCTTCCCTGAAATTTTTCTCGGCTACTTCTTGTTTCAGGTTTAAATTGGTTGCTGTGATAATCCTGACATTTAAAGGTCTGGCTTTGGTTTCTCCCAAACGAGTTATGGTTTTGGTTTGAATAACCTGCAGTAATTTAGATTGCAGATGAAGCGGAACATTGCCTATTTCATCGAGGAAAATAGTTCCGTTCTGCGCCATTTCAAAACGTCCGGGTGTATCATTTTTAGCATCGGTAAAAGCACCTTTGGCATAACCAAACAATTCACTTTCAAAAATATTCGAATTCAAAGATCCTAAATCAACCGCTACAAAAGGCTGGTTTTTTCTTTCTGACTGGCTGAAAATATGATGTGCCAACACAAATTTTCCGGTTCCGTTTTCACCTAAAATCAAAACATTGGCATCCGTTTTAGCGACTTTATCAGCCAGAGAATAGGCTTTTTTTATACTTTCTGAACTGCCTATAAAAAATTCATTTTTAATTTCGGTTTCTTGATTTTTTCTCTGTTCTTTTCGGCTTTTGTCTACGGCTTGTTTCACTGATTCCAACAACTTTTTATTCTCCCATGGTTTTAAAATGTAATCAAAAGCGCCGTTTTTTAAACCTTCGACAGCGGTTTCTACTTTACCAAAAGCGGTCATTAAAATCACAACGGTTTTCGGCGAAAGCGTTTTTATTTCTTTCAAAACATACAAACCTTCTCTTCCATCTTCAAAACCTATTCTGTAATTCATGTCCAATAACACCACATCAATAGTATTTTTTGCCAGCAATTCGACAATATTTTTCGGATTATTGAGCGTATAAATGTTTTCAAAATACTTTTTGAGATACACTTTTGAGGCAAAAAGGATGTCTTCCTGATCGTCTATGATTAAAATTGAAGCGTTTGTCTTTTTCATCTATGTTCAGTTTTGGACGAAAGGTGTCCATTAATGGACAGTCCAGTTCACTTTCAAAAAATAATGTTTTAAAAATAAGGCAGTTACAGCATTTAAATTTCTGGCACGAAAATCCTTTTTAGAACTGGTAAATCATTAATAATTAACAGCTTTCGAAAGTAAAAATAACAAAATAAACCTCGAAAAATCAGCATAAATTATCTTAATTTTCAGGTCTGTTTCTTTTGCTTTAGAAAGTATAATAAATCGAAAAACGAACATCAATCAAACAATTAAAAAATCAATTTATGATTAACATTCAAAAACTTTCTAAAGTATTTAGAACCGATGAATTAGAAACCAGAGCTCTAAGTGAAATTTCATTAACTATTAACGAAGGCGATTTTATCTCGATTATGGGACCTTCGGGAAGCGGAAAATCTACTTTATTAAACATTATTGGTCTTTTAGACAGCGCTAGTTCTGGAAGTTATCAGCTTCTGGAACAGGAAATGGTGGGCTTAAAAGAAAAATTGAAAGCAAAAGCACGAAAAGAAAACATTGGATTTATTTTTCAAAACTTCAATTTAATTGATGAAATATCGGTTTTTGAAAATATAGAACTGCCTTTGATTTATAATAATGTTCCTGCTTCCGAAAGAAAAAACCGAGTAAATGATATCGCCAAAATATTAGGAATTTCACATCGCTTGAAGCATTTTCCGCAGCAACTTTCGGGCGGACAACAGCAGCGTGTGGCAGTTGCCAGAGCTTTAATCAACAATCCGAAAATTATTCTGGCAGATGAACCAACAGGAAACTTAGACAGTAGAAACGGAAATGAAGTGATGGAATTACTGACTGATCTTCATGCAAGCGGTTCAACAATTCTGATGGTAACGCATTCTGATTATGACGCTTCTTTTTCGCAGAAAACCATTTTGATGAAAGACGGTGTTATTCTTTCAGAAAAAATGAATCAGAAAAATGTGGATGTTTTGGTAACTTCTAAAATCTAAGATCATGCTGAAAAACTGGATAAATGTATTTACATATCATGTAAAGAACAATAAGCTTTTTACAGCTTTGAATATATTAGGTCTCAGCATTGGCATTGCGGGATTGATTTTTGCCATTTTGTACTGGAACGACGAACATAGTTATGACCAATGGAATCCTAATAAAGACAATGTTTTTCTGGTTGCCAATCAAATGGATCCTACCACATATTGGGCTTCGAGTTCAGCTCCTATAGGTTCTGCGATTAAAGAAAATGCTCCAGAAGTCGAATCGTATTGTTATATAAATGGTTATTATGAAAATGATATCATTCGTTATAACAACAAAAAAGTCCAAACCGATAAAATCGTACTTGCTCAAAAAAACTTCTTCGATTATTTTCCTTATACTTTTATTGAAGGAAATCCTAAAAATGCTTTGCCAGATGTTAACAGCATTTGTTTGTCTGACCAGCTAGCCTATCAAATTTTTGGTAGCCAAAGTGCACTAGGACAAAAGGTTGTTTTTAGAAACAAAGTACTGATAGTAAGAGGCGTTTATAAGCTTGACAAAAAATCAGCCTATAACCCGTCGTGCGTGGTTAATTTTATGGATAAATATATAAGCAGCACTATTTTATATTGGGGAAATTTTCAATTTGTACTGCTTGTAAAATTAAAAAATCCTGAAGATCAGCATCGTGTCGAGTCTAATCTTTATAAATTGTATTTTGAACATCTGACAGCTCCACGTGCTAAAGAAGAAGGCATGAGTTCGGAAGATTTTATTAAAAAGTATGGCGCTGTAATACCTCATTTAGAACCTTTATCAACTGTTCGCCTACACAGTAAAACTGGCGGAATGGCAGAACCAAAAGGAAATTACCAATTTCTCCTTATTATGATTGGATTGTCGGTTTTAATCCTGATTTTGTCTATTGTCAATTATGTAAATTCTGCAACAGCAAATGCCATAAAAAGAGCCAAAGAAGTGGGTGTGAGAAAAATTATCGGTGCTTCAAAATCAGCTATAATCCAGCAGTTTATTTTTGAAACTGCCATTATAACCTTATTTTCAATTTTGATTGCGCTGGTCATAGCCGAACTTTCTCTGCCGTATTATAACACGTTTTTAGAAAAAACATTAGTACTACAAAGCAGTCAGTTTTACGGACAGCTTGTGGTTATATTTATCGTTACGGTAATCGCCGCAGGAATATTTCCAGCACTTTATGTCGCTAATTTTGAAGCTTTAAAAGTTTTAAAAGGAAATTTTGGACGAAGCAAAAGCGGTGTCTGGCTCCGCAACGGAATGTTGATTTTTCAATTTGCTGTGGCTTCTTTCTTTATCATTGGTTCGTATATTGTGTATCAGCAGATTGAACACATGAATTCGAAAGAATTAGGTTTTAACGGAGACCAGGTCATAAACATTACTTATCGAAATATGTATGGTGACGGGATTACAGACCAAACCCGTATTGACCGATATGAACAAATTAAAAATCAATTACTGCACTTAAAAGGTGTTAAACAAGTAGCTGGAGGTGCTTTTGTAATGGGAAATGGAGCCAAATCAACAATCTCTTATCATTATAAAGATATTAGTGTAGACGGAGATAATATTCCCGTTGATTTTGGAGCTTTAGAAATGTTGAAAATCAAAATGGTTCAAGGTCGTTCTTTTAGTCCAAAATATTCTCAAGATACGATTAACAGCATGCTGGTTAATGAAACTGCCTTGAAATTATTACACGAAAAAGATCCAATTGGCAAAAAGATTGTCTGGAACGGCCAGGAAATGTATTTGGTTGGAGTGGTAAAAGATTTTAATCTTGAAAATCCTAGTGAAAGCATCAAACCAATGTCCTTTTTTCACTTTAAAACTGTAAAATGGTTTGCAGGTTCACTAAATAATATTTATATAACTGTGGATCTTAAAACGATGAATGAAACACTTTCTGAAATCGAAAATTATTGGAAAAAGAATGTCGATTCAGACTATCCGTTTATCTATAATTTTGTAGACAAAGAATACAAAAAATCATACAGCAGTTATGTGAAACAGAAAAATCTTTTTTCGCTGCTAAATATAATCGTAATTGTGATTGCTCTTTTTGGCTTATTTGCGCTGGCTTCTTACTCGATTGAAAGACGCATGAAAGAAATCGCCATCCGAAAAACATTGGGTGCCGAAACGAATGTTTTATTAAAAGAGCTTTGCAAACAATATGTAATTTTCAGCATTATCGGATTTGTGATTGCGGTAGTTCCTGTATATTATCTGCTGAATAAATGGCTGGAAAATTTTGCTTACCGAATTCAAATTTCAATACTTCCATTCATAATCGGGTTTAGTGTTTTATTATTGCTGACCTTGCTTGTGGTACTTTCTAGAGCCTATCAAGCTACAAAAGTAGATGTGCTGCGTTATTTAAAATACGAATAAACGATTTCAATTTTATAAAAGCTTCAGGTTTTCCTGAGGCTTTTTTATAAAGCAAAAAACAGGTATTTTTACTTTTCATACAAAATTCGAAATGCCTTATTTTTGGCTTTGTATCAACCAAAAAACAAAACTTATGCCTTGGACTGTGCTTGAACCTTTATGGAAACGTGCTGTAGAACCTGAATCGGCAAAAACCGATCATTCCAATTGGGACAATGAAATTAAAACTTTGTATCAATTAGGAATTGGTATGGAAGATACGCTGCGTTATTTACACTTAGAAAAGCCAGATTTTGAATCGTTTAAAAATTGGATAAACAATCGAAAAAGAGATACTTTTTATGCCATAGAAGATTTATCCGAAAATGTCCTTTCTGAAGAAGACCTTGAATTCTGGAATCAAAATGGTTATATCGTAGTTAAAAATGCTATTTCGAAAGAAGACTGCGAAAAAACACAAAAGGCTATTTGGGAATATTTAAAAATTAATCCTAACGACAAGCGAAGCTGGTACATTCGACATGAAGATCAAAAAGGATTAATGCTTAACTTTTCGGATCATGAAACCTTAAACCGCAACCGTTTTTCGCCACGAGTAAAAAAAGCATATGAGCAACTTTACAAAACCACTAAAATATACAAAACGATAGATAAAGTAAGTTTCAATCCGCCGGAAACAAATGATTTTATCTTTTTAGGAAGTCCGCTTCATTGGGATATGAGCTTAAGAAAACCTCTTATATCTTCACTGCAGGGATTATTTTATCTTACTGACTGCGGATCAGATGATGGTGCTTTTCACTGTGTTCCAGGATTTCATAATCGAATTAACCAATGGCTGGACGAACTTAAACCGCATGAAAATCCACGGGATAAAATACTAAATGAACAAGCCAGACCTATTGCAGCCAATGCGGGAGATTTTATCATTTGGGACAGCAGACTGCCTCATTGTGCAACGGCAAATACTGGAGAAAAACCAAGAATGGTGCAATACCTTACCTATCTTCCTGACGATTATAATGCTTCGGGAGACTGGATTTAATTCTTTATGGCAATTGTAGAACATACAATTCTAATTTTATAAAATCATAAAAATCTTATGAATTAATTTTGAAGAAGAATATCAGACCAATTGTAACTATTTATAAATCTGCATTTAACAATTGAAAAAATATTCTAATAACTTCAAAAAAATTTAACTAATTAAGATATTTTATGGAAAATTTTCAAGACGAAAAACAGCGCGACTTATCAAAAAATATATCTGACGGAACCGACCAGTTTTTGACTACTGATCAAGGTGTTAAAATCAATGATGACAACAACTCGCTTAAAGCTGGCGAAAGAGGACCTTCATTATTAGAAGACTTTATTTTAAGAGAAAAAATTACGCATTTTGACCATGAGCGAATTCCAGAAAGAATTGTTCACGCAAGAGGTTCAGGAGCGCACGGTTATTTCGAAGTGACCAATCCAATTCCAGAATTAACCAAAGCAGGTTTTCTTCAGGAAATGGGACAAAAAACACCTGTATTTGTTCGATTCTCAACTGTTGCTGGATCGAAAGGATCTACTGATCTTGCTCGAGACGCCAGAGGATTTGCCGTTAAATTTTACACTCAAGAAGGGAATTATGATTTAGTTGCCAATAATATTCCCGTATTTTTTATACAAGATGCAGCCAAATTTCCAGATTTAATTCATGCTGTAAAACCTGAGCCTCACAACGAAATGCCTCAAGCAGCCTCTGCACATGACACTTTTTGGGATTTTATTTCACTCATGCCAGAATCTATGCACATGATTATGTGGGTCATGTCTGATCGAGCGATTCCAAGAAGCTTTCGAATGATGGAAGGATTTGGAGTGCATACTTTCCGATTGGTGAATGCTAAAAATGAATCTGTTTTTGTAAAATTCCATTGGAAACCTAAACTGGGAACACATGGAGTTGCTTGGGACGAAGCGCAGAAAATCTCAGGAAAAAATTCAGATTTCCATAAAGAAGATTTATGGGAAGCGATCGAATCTGGGAATTTTCCAGAATGGGAATTGGGTGTTCAAATCATTCCTACTGAAGATGAGCACAAATACGAATTTGATTTATTGGATCCTACCAAAATCGTTCCCGAAGAACTAGTTCCCGTTACCATAATTGGGAAAATGGTACTAAACAAAAACCCTGAAAATTTCTTTGCTGAAACGGAACAAATCGCTTTTCATCCCGGACACATTGTGCCTGGAATTGATTTTACAAACGATCCATTATTACAAGGAAGATTATTTTCTTATACTGATACACAACTTTCTAGATTAGGAAGCCCTAACTTTCATGAAATTCCGATCAATAGAAGCATTGCTCCTGTTCACAATAATCAGCGTGACGGTCATATGCGTCAGGAAATTAATAAAGGACAAGTTAGTTACCACCCTAATTCGCTTGGAGGCGGCTGCCCATATCAGGCAATGATTAAAGATGGTGGTTTTTCGAGTTTTAACGAACGTGTTGATGCTCATAAAGTGCGTGAAAGAAGCGAAAGTTTTAACGACCATTTTGGGCAAGCGAAATTATTTTTCAACAGCCAGACTGATGAAGAAAAAAGCCATATTGTAAAAGCCCTGCGTTTTGAACTTGGAAAAGTAAAATCTTCTGCTGTAAGAGTTCGAGTGCTGGGATTATTATCTCAAGTTGATAAAAAACTGGCTGAAAAAGTAGCTGTAGGATTGGGTGAGAAAGTTCCAGCATCACCAGAAACTCCAATGAATAAAGGTGTTTCTCCTGAAAATGAAGGTGGAAACCAAGAACCAACTACGAGTAAACAATCGGTAAAAGAATCTGCTGCCTTAAGTATGATTAAAAATCCAACAAATTCTCCAACCATTGAAACAAGAAAAGTAGCTGTGATCTGTACGAACGGCGTTTCAGAAAAAGCAGTTAACAATATTAAAAATGCGCTTTTAAAAGAAAAAGCTCAGGCAAGCATCATTGCACCAAACTTAGGATCAATCTCTACGGATACCGGCGGAGCCATAACTGCAGATTTCAGTTTTTTAACTGCTTCATCTGTATTGTTTGATGCCATTTATGTCCCTCACGGATCCGATTTAAGCGAAATAGCAGACAGCGGTGAAGTTCAGGAATTCCTTAACGATGCCTATAAACACTGCAAAGTAATTGGTGCTGATGGTGAGGCTTCTAAAATAGTAAGCAATGCGCCTTTTATTGCGGAAATTACCAATTTTGATTCGGGAATTGTAATGACTAGCGAAATAGCAACAGCTGGTTTTGCCAAGGAATTTATAAATGCCATGAAAATGCACCGTTTCTGGCAGCGCGAACCAAACTTATACAATTAAAATACCTGTTTAATACTTTTTCATTCTTTATCTGAAAAACATCTGTGTTTGTGCACAGGTGTTTTTTTATTTCAAATAAAACCTTAATAATCAAGTAGATATTTTATAAAAATTTGCAATTCATAGTATAAAAAGAATAAATGAAGAGTTTTTAAATTTAAATTAAGAATTAAAAAATAATACCATTATGGAGAAAAATAACAAACAAATGATTAATGAGCACATGTCAAATGAAAGAACATTTTTGTCTTGGATAAGAACCGGAATTGGAATCATGGTTTTTGGATTTGTGATTGTAAAATTTTCTTTGTTTGTCAATCAGCTGCCAGCGTCATTATTTCAAGAATCTAATATTCCAAAAAACGGTTTCACAATTGTGATTGGTATTGCACTTGTACTTACCGGAGCACTAACAATTGTTTTATCCTATTGGAAATACAAACAAGCTCATAAATTACTTCAGGAAGGCAGGTATTTATATTCAACTTTATTACTTACCATACTTACTGTAGTAATTTTTGTAATGAGTATCATTATTATAACCTATTTAGTCATAGCGGCATATCCGTTTAATTTCTCAATATGAGTACCGTAGATAACATATTATCCGATAGTTCGAACAGATATTATCCTCTTCCGCAGAAAAAATGGAAATATTATCAGGAATGGCATACTACTGTATTTTTTCACTGGGAAATTCCCCTCTATTTTATTGAAGAATACATTCCAGACGGGCTTGAGATTGACACTTTCAACAATATGGCCTGGATCTCACTTGTATCATTCGAAGTAAAAAACATGCGGTTGAGAAACTTACCAGCTTTTCCGTATATCTCTAATTTTCAAGAAATAAATCTAAGAACGTATGTCAAGAAAGATGGAATTCAAGGTATTTATCTTTTTTCAATTGAAACTAATAAATTGATTCAAGTTCTGCTTTCAAAAATTTTTATAGGTCTGCCTTATCAAAAATCAGAAATAATACGCTCTGGAAATCATCTTCAATCTAAAAATGATGAACTAAACCATCAGCTTGATATGGTTATGAGACAGAATATACCTTTAAAAAATAAAACGATATTAGATACCTGGCTTACCGAACGTCATGCTTTATATGAAATGATTAATGATGAACTGTATCGTTTTGATATACATCATAAAGAATGGAATCTTCGAGGTTTGGATATTTTGATAAAAGAAGTTTTTTATCAAGCCGGAAACTATACCGCTAATACCTATCCTGACATTATTCATTATGCAGATAAATTGGAAGTCATTTTATGGGGAAGAGAAAAAACACCTTAGTGTAAATTCTATAACATTGGACAATAATTATGTAAAAACGGTGTATATGAGATTTATATTTTCGAATTGAAATAATTATCTCACAAAATATAAAATTATCCCCATGAAAAATCAAACTTTAAGAATTTCCGTACTCGTGCTATTAATCTCGCTTCTTAATTACAGCTGCGCACCGCACTGTGATGACGAAGATTACAGAAAAGATCCACCACAAGCCAATATTTATAAAGTTGATTCGCTAAAAGTTTCAGATTTGGATTAAGTTCAAATATTGCCTTAGAATTGTCATGTTTAAATCCCGCCCAAAAGCGGGATTTTTTACTGTATAGAATAAAGTTTTTAACAATCTTTCTCAGTCAAAATACGAATTGGTTTTAGCAGCATCTTCCTGCACGTCCTTATTTCATTACAATTTTTTTCTAGCTTATTACAAAATTGGATTATGTGCATTTGCCGTCCGTCTATTTTGTTATAAAATTGCGCAGAATTTATAAACCCATCTCGATAAGCCAAACAGTTTTTGAGTACTTTTAATGACTAAAAACCGTAGTCGAGAATATCAAATTAATCAAGGAATGAAAAAGTTTAGAAACACTATTTTTTATGTCGGCATTATTGGGGGATTCTCTGTTTTAATGTATTGGATTATTCTAATGGGCGTAAAATTAGAAACGGGAAGAAACCTTAAAATACCCACCTCAGATAAAAGCCAATGGAATGAATTTCTTGATTCTCTTATTAAAAACTTACACCACCCGCTGGCGCTTTTACTAGCTCAGATTGTTACCATAATTTTTGTGGCGCGTATTTTTGGATGGATCTGCATTAAAATGAAACAACCTGCCGTTATTGGGGAAATGATTGCGGGAATTGTAATGGGGCCTTCCTTAATTGGAATGTATTTCCCTGAATTTTCAGCCGTACTTTTTCCCACAGAATCACTTGGTAACCTTCAATTCCTAAGCCAGATTGGTCTGATTCTTTTTATGTACATCGTAGGTATGGAGATCGATATGAAAATCTTAAGAAACAAAGCCCACGACGCTGTTGTCATAAGCCACGCCAGTATCATTATACCTTTCGTTTTAGGAATGGGTCTCGCCTATTTTATTTACGATGAATTTGCTCCTGCCGATGTTCAGTTTACTTCATTCGGATTATTTGCCGGAATTGCCATGAGTATTACAGCTTTTCCAGTTTTAGCAAGAATTGTGCAGGAACGCGGTATTCATAAAACAAGATTAGGAACTATTGTAATTACCTGCGCTGCAGCAGACGATATTACTGCTTGGTGTATTCTGGCAGTTGTAATTGCCATTGTAAAAGCAGGTTCATTTGGAAGCGCTATTTACACCGTTCTTTTAGCTTTAGGATATGTATTTTTAATGATAAAAGTTGTTCGTCCGTTCCTAAAAAGAATTGGTGATTTATATGCAGCAACTGACAAATTAAGCAAACCAATCGTTGCAATTTTTTTCCTGACCTTGGTTGTATCTTCTTATTTAACTGAGATTATTGGTATTCACGCTTTATTTGGAGCATTTATTGCCGGAGCAATTATGCCTGAAAATATCCGATTCAGGAATTTATTCATTGAAAAAGTGGAAGACGTTGCATTGGTGCTTTTACTGCCTTTATTCTTTGTATTTACAGGTTTAAGAACCCAAATAGGTTTATTAAACGAACCTTATTTATGGAAAATCGCTGGATTGATTTTCTTGGTAGCTGTAGCTGGTAAGTTTCTGAGCAGTACGCTGGCCGCCAAATTTGTGGGTCAGAGCTGGAAAGACAGTTTATCAATCGGAGCATTGATGAATACCAGAGGTTTAACTGAATTAGTAGCTTTAAATATTGGTTACGATTTAGGCGTTTTAACTCCAGAATTATTCTCTATGATGGTCATTATGGCACTTGCAACAACATTTATGACTGGACCTACCTTGGATTTGATTAACTGGTTTTTTAAATCCAGTAAAGACGATACGGAAGAAGATATCATCTTAAAAAACAAATACAGAATCTTATTGTCATTTGACCGACCAGAATCTGGAAGAGCCTTACTTAAAGTTGCCGACGGCCTTACGAATAAAAGAGCCGAAAGTTCTGAAATTACAGCCATGCATTTGCTTCCAATCGAACAAATACATCATTACAACACAGATACTTACGAGATTGAAAAATTCAAAGAAGTCATTGATGAATCAACTGCTTTAAACCGAAATATTACAACGATGTTTAAAGCTTCTGCCGATATTGATAACGAAATCGTAAATGTCGCGAATAAAAGTAAAAATGATTTACTGCTTATTGGTCTTGGGCAGTCCATTTATGAAGGAAGTTTGCTGGGACGTGTTCTTGGTTTTACAACTCGGATGATTAATCCTGAAAAGATTTTGAATACCGTTACCGGAAAAGAAAACATCCTTGAATCTGCTCCATTTGATGACGGTACAAGGCAGATTATCGCCAAATCGCAGATTCCAGTTGGAATTTTAATTGATAAAGATTTAACGGATATCTCAACGATTTTCATTCCGCTTTTTGAAACAAAAGACTGGGAATTAATTGAAAATTACGTTCAGAAATTCATTCATAATATCGATCCCAGAATTATTATTCTAGACGCCCAAGGAAATATCGAAGCCGATTTAGACACCAAAGAAAGAATTAGATTAATGGAGCAGGCAGCACCCAATCAGCTTTCCTTTAAAAAAGAACAAACAATAGATAAAGATTTCTTGGAAAACCAGAATCTTATGGTAATCAGCATTGACAGCTGGAAACATCTAATGGATACAAAAAGCCCTTGGCTGTCTAATATTCCTTCTACTTTAATAATTTCAGACGATAAAAAATAATCGTTTTAATTCTATCACCAATAAAAAGAGAAAAGCCTTTTAGAATGAACTAAAGGCTTTTCTCTTTGTTTGTTTTAAAATGAAAAATTACTGTTCTATTAAAACACTTTCTATCTCAGCAGTTTTTGCAAAAGTTTCAACGTCTCTTTTCTCACGCATCACACCCCATTTCAAACACGCAGCTCCCCAAGAGAATCCTGCTCCGAAAGTAGTAATCAGTAATTTTTGTCCTTCATTAAAATCATCTTTAAAATCCCATAAACACAATGGAATCGTTGCCGATGTTGTATTTCCATAACGCTGGATATTTACTTTTACTTTTTCCGAAGGAATATTTAAGCTTTCGCCCACTGCATTTATGATTCTTAAATTTGCCTGATGCGGCACAACCCAGTCAATATCATCAGAATCTAATTTGTTTTTAGCCAAAACATCTTGAGAAACCTGGCTCATAGAAGCAACCGCTCTTTTAAATACAAAAGAACCATCTTGTTTCAAATAATGATCTCTGTGTAAAAGACTCTGCATAGCAGCCGGCTCTTTAGAACCTCCAGCAGGAACTAACAATGATGCTGTTCCGCTTCCATCAGTACGAAGAATACTTTTCATTAATCCGTAACCAGATTCTGTTTTTTCCAATAAAACCGCTCCTGCTCCATCGCCAAAAAGAATACAAGTATTTCTGTCTTCATAATCTACAATTGAGCTCATTTTATCGGCACCTACGACCATTATTTTTTCATAACGTCCGCTTTCAATCATATTCGCGCCCATTTCAAGAGCATATAAAAATCCGCTGCAAGCCGCATTAAGATCTAGTCCAAAGGCATTTGTTAAACCACTCATTTCGCAAACCTTACTTGCTGTTGGAGCTAAAATATGGTCTGGAGTGGCAGTTGCTAAAATAAGTACTTCGATTTCCTCGCGGTCTACTTTATAATTTTTTATCAAGTTATCGATAGCGGCACAAGCAAGATCAGAAGTTGCTACATTATCGTCGGCAATACGGCGTTCTAAAATTCCTGTTCTTTTTTCGATCCATTCTTCAGAAGTATCAACTGTTTCTGAAATTTTTTTATTATTGAGGATAGCAGGCGGTACATAACCTCCAACTGCTGTTATTACTGCATTCATTGTTTTTGTTTTTTGTTTCTGCTTGCGTTTGTATAATCAGTTGCTGATTATTACATATAAACGCTTTTTATTCTTTTTTTATTGGGCTTTCTAAACGATTCATAACAACTGAATGCTGTTTTTAAAAGCGCTGTACCTGGAAATAAGGTCAAAACACTAGAACCTATAATAAAGGTTCCCATAACCATTAAATCCTGAAAAGATTCTTTATGTAAATCGTTAAAATGGACTGCCAGTATTAGGAAAATTACCATTACCAGACCTGAAGCCAAAACCATAAAGAATGTTTTTGCCGTAGCATTTACTACTGCATCTTGAGTTTTTGAGGCATTTTTATAATAACCGAATGCCGTATCGGTTTGAAGAAAAGCTGCAATTGCTGCGATAGTTATACCTCCAAAGAAAGAAATCTGCATTAAACTCTCTGAATTCCAAACTAATATCTTACAAACATAAGAAAGCAGGAAATAACTAAAAATAAGCGATAAAAATGGCGCCGATGCCAAAATATAACTCTTGTAACGCATTACAATAAAGAGAAAATACACTAATCCCAAAATCATGAAATAGTAATCTTCGGCATTTTCTATGGTTAATTCTAAAACCAGACAGGCTGTAACCAATATGGCGGTCAAAGTACTGATGATTTTATGAGTCAGCACAACACTTACTGCTTTAACCAATGCAGTAATACCTTTCTCGATCTTGTCATTTGCTTTTTGAAGTATTCTTTCTGAAAAAGAAAGTTTCAAATCGTCTTGCTGGCGTTCTTCATTAATATGACCTAATGACAAACTGCCTAAAACAGGCAGAAGCATAAAAGCATTAATGACTGCTATTGATAATCCTGCAGCTGACACCCACACAAAATCTTTAAACGGGACAAACTGAATCTGGAACCCCCAAACAAGCAACAGCAGTAAAGTGATAAAGGAAAGTACAACTGTCCAAAAATTTACTGACACTGCTTGTCTAACTGCCAATTTTGCATCCGTTTCTGAAGATTTTTTATTTTGATGTACAGAATACAGTAGTATCGTATTTACCAGCAGCGAAAATCCTAAGCTTAAAATGATGGCCGCTGTTAATAATGATGAATACTCTACTTCAAATAAATCGATAAAAAAAAGTACTCCAAACATTACATTTAGCGAACAGCCAATACTAATCAGGACCGAAACTAAGTCTTTGAGAAATAAATAACTAACTGCAAATAAGCCAATGAACATAGTCAAAATTTCGTAAGTCTCGATTTTGTAAAATGTTATTGGCAGTCTTTCGAGCGACAAAAAACCCGAAATTAAAAAAAATACAGGCAGTATACTGAGTATCACGGCCTTATTATGAGAGTCGATTTTCATTACATATTCTATTGTTTGATTAAATTGTTAAAAAAAACAATTGTACCGCAATCATTGTGCCGTACATGGCTTTTGACACTAATAATTTGGAAATGTCAAATAATACAAATTGGGTGTCAGTATTATTTTTATTCTAGATTCAATTACCATAAAAAACTAATTTTCAATTGACAATTATAAAATCATTACCTAAAATTATAAATTGAATATGAAGTTTAAATGAAGAAATGCAATATGTATTTCAAGCAAATCCATTACAAATTTGTACTTTTAATTTTTTAACACACAATTAAAAATGGAAGAAATCTTTAAGATTTTCAAAATTAATATTGCAGAATCCGATAAAATTCAGCGTTCTGTAAACGAACCCCATTATCATGATTTTGAAGAATTAATTATTGGAAAAGAAGGACGGCTGGAACATTTTATTGATTTTCAGTCTCACCTTATTGATGCTCCATTTATAAGTTTTGTAACACGCGGAAAAGTGCATCGGGCAAAACCACTGCCAAAAGACGGAAAATGTGATATGTGGGTTTTGCGTTTTAAAAGTGAATTTGTAGCAGAATCGGCATTTCAGCTCTATGCTTCTTTTCATGAAAATGCTAATGTCGAAATGCCTGAACACAATTGTTTTGGAAGACTTGCTACAATCTGCGAAATCATTTATGATGAATATCAGCAGGAAAGACCCGATCTTGCCGTAATCCGACAATTACTTAGCGCCTTATTTACCATAATTGAATCGGAAAGACGAAAGCTAAATCTCAACAACGAAGAATCTAAAAAAATACAAGGATCAACTTTTAGAAATTTCCTTCGTCTTCTTGAAGAATATTACAAACAGCCCAAAGACGTTCATTTTTATGCCGAAAAATTATTCATGACAGTTCGAAACCTAAACAACATCTGCCAGAATATCTTACAGCAGAGTGTTTCTGAAATTATAGAAACCCGAAAATTGACGGAAGCCAAAAACCTTTTAATTACAACTGACAAAACGATTTCTGAAATTGGTTTCGAACTCGGATTCAAAGAAAAAACATATTTCACCCACGCTTTTAAAAAGAAATCAGGAATGACGCCAACCGAATTTAGAGATGATATGTCGAAACTCATTTCCTAAAAACACAATCATTCTTCCGATTTGTGTTACCTCATTTCTTGACATTATACCGAAATTTGCATCCTAATCATCCACCTAAATTTTATGGAACGCAAAGATTTTTTAAAAGCCATGGCCATTTTGCCTTTAGGAGCAAGCGCTTTACAACTTACTGACCTGCAAAAAGCAGCAAAAAGTTTTGAAGCCACGCCTAGAATGCCTGTGCTGTTTCTAGGACATGGTAATCCAATGAATGCGCTTTACGATAATACTTTTACAAGAGGATTTCAAAATATAGCCAAAGACCTTCCAAAACCAAATGCCATTTTATGTATTTCGGCACACTGGGAAACAAAAGGAACATTTGTAACCGCAATGGAACAGCCTAAAACCATTCATGATTTTGGAGGATTTCCACAGGCTTTATTTGATGTCGAATATCCCGCTCCGGGAAGTCCTGAACTAGCTTTGGAAACTCAAAAACTAATTACATCAGTTCCTGTTGGTTTAGATCACAATTGGGGACTCGATCACGGTTGTTGGACAGTTGTGAAGTTTTTATATCCAAATGCTGATATTCCTGTTATCCAAATGAGTATTGATTACACCAAACCTGCTTCGTATCATTATGCTTTAGCCAAAGAAATTGCGGCACTTCGTCATAAAGGAGTTTTAATTGTTGGAAGCGGTAATACGGTTCACAACCTTAGAATGGCGGCGTGGGATAAAATGAACGAAGTTGGATATGCTTATGACTGGGCGACTGTTGCCAATGAAAAAATGAAAAAAATGATTTTAGAAGGCGATCACCAATCTTTAATCAATTTTGAAAAACAAGGGAAAGAATTCCTGCTGGCAGTTCCTACTCCAGAACATTACATGCCTTTGATTTACACCTTGGCTTTACAAGAAAAAGACGAAAAAACAACCATTTTTAACGACAGCATTCTGGCAGGATCATTAAATATGATGTCGGTTAAAATTGACAAAGCCTAATGAAGAAAAAGTTTTTATTCCTTTCTTCCGCCTTTATTCTGATTATAACCATCTCTAGTTTTAATGTAAAAATGAACACAATAGCTCAAAAACCAAAACTGTATTACAAAGTAAGGCAGCCTAAAATAAAATCTGAAAAACCGCCTTTGGTAATTCTGCTTCACGGAGTGGGCAGTAACGAACAAAATATGTTTTCCTTTGCTGATGCATTACCAGATCAATATCTGGTAGTTTCTGCCAGAGGTCCGCTGACATTTGGACCTATCAGTTTTGCTTGGTTTCAAGTAGATTTTTCAACTGGAAAACCTATCATCAATGAAAAACAAGCCGAAGCAGCCCGAATTGCCATTCTTGAATTTATTGATGATTTAAAAACCGAACAATCATTTGATGAAAACAAAGTGTATTTGGCAGGTTTCAGCCAAGGTGGAATTATGAGTTACAGCGCAGCTCTTACACAGCCTGATAAAATAAAAGGTATTGCCGTAATGAGCGGCCGACTGCTTCCGGAAATAAAACCAATTATTGCTTCTGAAGATCAGTTAAAACCATTACGCATTTTTATTTCACATGGAAACCAAGATCACGTTTTACAATTTCAATATGCGCTGGATGCTCAGGAATATTTGAAATCAAAAAATCTCGAACCTGAATTTCATCAGTATAATGAAGATCATACTATTAACCACGAAATGCTTAAAGATCTCGTAAAATGGCTTAATCAGTAAAATACAAACCTGCAGAAAGATTTATCTGCAGGTTTTTTGTTTTAAAAAACACTTCGAAACCGCATCAATTTGAAAAAATTCAAAATTCATTCAAAATTGATTTGCTAAATTGCATTATGAAAATCCTGATAATAGAAGACGAACGTGAATTGACTCAAAGTATTAAGAACTACTTTCAGCCAAATGGTGTGCATTGTGAAATGGCTGGCAACTACAAAACTGCTCTCGAAAAAATAAGCATTTACGATTATGACTGCATATTATTAGACTTAATGCTTCCCGATGGAGATGGTTTTGATATTTTGAAAGAACTCAAAAACAAACAAAAAACAGACGGCGTAATTATCATCTCGGCAAAAGAAACTCTGGATACCCGAATTGAAGGTTTTACTCTCGGTGCCGACGATTATTTGACCAAACCTTTTCATTTATCGGAACTTCTGGTGCGTATTCAGGCACTTGTACGACGAAAAAACTTCAAAGGCAGTAATAATGTTGTCTTTAATGAAATTAGTATTGATATATTTGCCAAAACGGTTTCGGTACAAAATAAACCCGCTGATTTTACCAAAAAAGAAATCGATCTTTTACTATTTTTAATCGGAAATCAGAATAAAGTTTTATCAAAAGGCGCAATTGCCGAACATTTGTCTGGAGACATGGCAGATATGCTTGATAATCATGATTTTGTTTACGCACATATCAAAAATTTAAAAAAGAAACTAACCAAAGCCGGAAGCGGTGATTACATTAAAACAATTTATGGTTTAGGTTATAAATGGCATGAAGAATAAAAAATTACTAAATACAACCACCAGTAGTTTTCTGGTTTATGCCGTAATTATTTTACTGCTTAGTGCTCCTGTTTTTTATGCGATCAGCCAATGGCTTTATATTTATGAAACCGATGAAGTACTCCTGTTTCATAAAGGTTCTTTTATCAAACAAAGCCATAAAAGTTATACCGAATCAGATATTGCAGCCTGGAACAAATACAACCGAAATGTTGATATCGTGGCCGATATGGGCGTAAAAAAAGATTCGATTGTAAGCAAAATGCTGTTCGATTCTATTGCCAATGAAAAAGAACCTTTTCGCGTGCTTTACACACCAGTTCAAATCAACGGAAAGAAATACACGTATATCGAAAGAAGCAATATGGTCGAAATGGAGGGCATGGTTTACAGCATTGCCGTCATGTTTTTATGTGTGATTATTATTTTAATGATTGGGATTATTTGGATTTCAAAAGCTACAGCGGCCAAAATCTGGAAACCTTTCTATAACACGCTTGAACAAATTCAGGATTTTGAAATTGATAAAAACAAAGCACCTCAGTTTATTGAAACTGATATTGACGAATTTGATCGTTTGAACAAAAGTTTGGAACGTCTTATCGAAAAAAATACTGCTATTTATAAAAGCCAAAGAGAATTTATAGAAAATGCCGCCCACGAATTGCAGACTCCGTTGGCACTTTTTCAAAGTAAAATCGATACATTATCCCAATTTCCTGATTTATCTGAAGAACAGTCAGAACTTTTAGGTTCGCTGAACAATGATGTTTCGCGAATGAACCGATTGAATAAAAACCTGCTGCTATTGTCTAAAATTGATAATAACAGTTATTTTGAAAAAACGACTATTTCTCTGGATGCTTCCCTAAATCGTCATTTGGACTTTTTTATCGAACAAGCCGAATCCAAGCATTTATCTGTAAATATTGAAACCGAAACCGATATTACTATTCATTCGAATACTGTTTTAATCGAAGTCTTGATTAATAATTTGTTTTTAAATGCCATTCGTCATAATGTTAAAGGCGGAAAAATCAATATTTCAACCACTTCTGATGCCCTTACTTTTTCGAATACAGGAAAAAATGCCGCTTTAAATTCGGAAAAACTTTTCAATCGTTTTTCAAAATCCGATCCTTCTTCTCAAGGAAATGGACTTGGATTGGCTATTGTTAAAAAAATTACTGAACTCAACAACTGGGATTTGGTCTATACGTTTGATGAAAATCTCCATCATTTTACTGTAAAATTCTAAAATTCAAATTTTATCCAAAATCACATTAGAAATTCGCTGTATAAATTTTAAAATATACAATCGTGAATTTTCTAAAAGCCATTCTTCCACTAAAAACTATCTCTAGTATTGTATGCGTGCTGTTTTGCATTTTGAGCACCGCGCAGACTAAAACGGTCACGATTTCAGGAACCATAAAAGACAATACTGCTAAAACGGCACTTCCGTACGCCAATGTCATTCTAAAATCAAAAGATCAAAAAGTCGCAGCCGGAACCGTTACCAATGAAAAAGGAATCTTTACCATCGAAAATATCAAACCCGGAAATTATATTCTAGAAGTCAGTTCTGTTGGTTTTATGACTAAAACCCAAAGTCTATTTGTGGGTTCTATGTCGGATTACTTAAACATTGACAATATAACTTTATCTGAAGATGCACAAACTCTTAACGAAGTTGTGGTCAATTCCAAGCAAGAATCCGTTACCAATAAAATGGATAAAAAAAGCTTCAATATGAGTGATAATATTACGCAAAGCGGAGGTTCAGTTTTACAAGCCATGCAGAATCTTCCGGGTGTAACGACTCAAGATGGAAAACTTCTTTTAAGAGGAAATGACAAAGTCATGATTTTAATTGATGGAAAACAGACTGCTTTAACCGGATTTAATGGTCAAACGGGTCTGGATAATATTCCGGCATCAGCAATTGAAAAAATTGAAATCATCAATAATCCTTCTTCTAAATACGATGCAAACGGAAATGCCGGAATTATCAATATCATTTACAAAAAGAACAAACAAGAAGGTTTTAACGGAAAAATAGGCCTTACATCTGGTTATGGTTCTTTGTGGGAACGAAAAGCCAATCTGCCAACCATTACGCCTCAATACAAGGTTACTCCGAAAATAAACCCTTCTCTTTCCTTAAATTATAAAAAAGAAAAAGTCAATATTTATTTTCAAGGCGATTATCTGTATACCGAAACGCTCAACAAAAATGAATTCGTGACCCGAACTTACAACGACGGAACGATTATAAACCAGCAGACGAAACGAAATCGCGACACACAGTTTACGACTTTTAAAACTGGAATCGACTGGGCAATTAATGAAAATAATAACTTTTCGTTTTCTACTTTATATGGAAGTGAAAAAATTTTGGATCACGGAGAAGAACCTTTTTTCAATGCTGATTATTCTGAAAGACAACGTTTATGGAAGTTTATAGAAGATGAATTAAAAACTACCATTACAGCTTCGACTTCTTATCAGCATAAATTTAAAGAAGCAGGTCATGTTTTGAATGCGGGACTTAATTATACTTTTCACAGAGAAAACGAAAAATATTTCTTTGATAACATAATGCCTGATTTTACCGGAAAAGATGCATTTAAATTACTTTCGGATGAAAGTGTTTTGGATATCAATTTAGATTATACAAAACCTTTAAAATACGGCCGATTTGAAACAGGTGCCAAAATTAGAAGCCGAAACATACCCACCAACATGCAGTTTTTTCCGGGAACTAATTCTCCAATCGACAGCAATGCCGGAGGAAAAGCCACGTATGAAGAAATTATTCCGGCTGTTTATGGAAATTACATTTTCGAATCGAACCGAATTGAAGCCGAAGCCGGATTGCGAATGGAATACATCAACCTGCAATATAAAGTAAATCCAAATCATCCGACTTATAAAAGCGATGGATATAATTATTTTCAGCCTTTCCCGAACGTTCGTCTAGCTTACAAAATAAATGACACACATAAATTATCGCTTTTTTACAACCGCAGAGTCGATCGTCCCAATGAAGTAGACATTCGAATATTTCCGAAATACGATGATGCCGAAATTATCAAAGTTGGAAATCCAGGACTTCGTCCGCAGTTTACCAATACGCTGGAATTGGGTTATAAAGCTTCTATCAATAATGGCTATTTTTTCGCTTCACTGTATAACAAATTCGCCAACGGAACCATTACGCGCATTGCTGTAACACAACCCAATAGTGATTTGATTTATAATGTATTTCAAAACGCCGGAAAAAGTTCTATGACGGGAATGGAAATGATTTTTTCTAAAAAGCCTTTTGCATGGTATTCTTTTAACCTGAATGCAAATTTGTATCAGAATGTTATTAATGCTTTTACGGTTCATATTTTATATCCCTCGCCCATTACTTTTTCAGATGAAAAGCAAAGCATTACCACTGGAAATATCAAATGGAACAATACGTTCAATTTTTCTAAGACATTTATAGGACAATTATCGGCTGTTTATCTAGCTCCCGATATTATTCCGCAGGGAAAAATCGAGGCTAGATTTTCGATAGATGCCGGTATTAAAAAAGCTGTTCAAAAAGGAAAAGGGGAATTCTTTGTAAATGCCACAGATCTATTGAATTCACTGGTAATTAAAAAAGAAATCAACGGAACCAATTTCAGTTATACAAGCCATGATTATTACGAAACTCAGGTCGTTCGTTTTGGTTACAATTACAAATTTTAAAATTCAAAATTAATTCAAAATCATATTAGAATTTCGCTTTATAATTTAATCGAAATCTTATTGCTATAAAACTACGCTTACTTTAAATTTCCTCAAAAATGAACAAAAGCATTGTTTTATTATCGTGGCTGATCTGTACTTGTACGCTTTCTGCGCAAGAAACTGTTCAAAATGATAGCATTCAAACGGATACTATTAAGCCTTCAAAATTCAGTTACAAACAACTTATTATTCCTACTGCCCTTATTGGTTATGGAGTAATTGGTATTGAGAGCGATCAGCTGAAAAGCTGGAATTCACAAATTCGTGATGAAGTAAAAGAAGATATCGACGAGAAAATTTCGATCGACGATTTCAGTCAGTGGGCGCCCGCCGCTTCGGTTTTTGCATTGGATGCTTTTGGCGTAAAAGCCAAACACAGTTTACGAGATCGAACGGTAATTTTTGCAACTTCGTATGCTATTATGACCGCAACGGTTATGAGTTTAAAGTCCATAACCAAAGTAGAAAGACCTGACGGAAGTTCTAAAAACTCTTTTCCTTCTGGACATACCGCAACTGCTTTTGCCGGAGCCGAAATGTTATGGCAGGAATACAAAGATAAGTCAATATGGTACGGAATTGCGGGTTATGCCGTAGCAACCGGAACAGGACTTTTTAGAATTTACAACAACAGACATTGGTTAACGGATGTCGCAGCCGGAGCCGGAATTGGTATTTTAAGTACCAAAATGGCGTATTGGCTGAATCCGTATATTACAAAAACTTTATTTGGTAATGATCACCAAGAAAGTAAACCTACAACTTTCGTAATGCCAAGTTACGATCAGAACTCCAAAACCGTTGGGTTGAGTTTTGTCAAGACTTTTTAAGAGTTGAGTAATAACGTTTTTTTACCACAAAGACGCTATGGTATAAATAATAAAATTAAAAAAGGCAGTGATCATAAATATCACTGCCTTTTTCGTTATAAACTAAATTGTATTTTCGGTTCCAATAATTGGAATTTGGAATTTAAAAATTTGAACTTACACTTATTGTGCACTTTCATTCATTGCTTTCATCAAAAGCGTATACGCATTTTTAATCACTACTTTTGAAGAAGCAGTAATAACTTCCGAAGAAAATTGTTTGAATCCATTTTGAGCAATTCCTGCTTTTACTTCTACTAATTTATAGCTATTGTTTCCGTTATCTTCAAAAACATAGCTTTTACCTTTCCAGTCTGCAATCGCATTTTCAGGCAGGGTTAACTGTTTTTTATTGCTGATATGAATATCGGCATTTACGAAAAGTCCCGGCAGAAATAAAGGATCATAACGATCTAATCTTGCGATAACTTCGGCTGCACGATCCTGATTCAAACTGTGATTGATAAACTGAATTTTTGCACTGAATTTCTTTTCTGGATTTGAATTGCTGTAAACTTCCAGCTTTTGTCCTTCTTTAAGCGACTGAACATCTTTTTCGAAAACATTAAAAGTCAGCATTACATCTTGAATATTCGTCAATTCAAAAAGCATTTCCGTTGGCGCAACATATTTACCGTTATTGATGTTTACTTTCGAAACCAAACCATTTACGGGAGAAACCACATTAATTGCTTTGGTAATGGTCGAAGCCGTTAATCTATTTACGTTAAGTCCCAGCAATTCCAGTTTTTGTGCCAATGATGCCATTGCAATTCGCTGTGTTTCTCGTTCGGCTGTAACTTGTTCAAAAACTTTATCACTGCTTGCTTTTTTCGCATTCAATTCTTTCTGACGGCTGAATTCTAAATTCGCTGCTTTAAACTGCTCTTTGGCAGTTAAATAATCCTGTTGCAGCTGAATGTATTGCATGTCTTCAATTACAGCCAGAACCTGCCCTTTTCGAACATGCATTCCCGCTACAATATTGGTCTTTTTGATATAACCTCCTAACGGAAAAGTGACATTTACCAGACTGTTTGGCGGCACGGTAACTTCTCCCTGAAGCTGTACAATAGCGCTAAGTTCTTTTTCTTCAGGATTTCCGGTAATTATTCCAGCATTTTTAGCTTGTTCAGCCGATAAGGTTATGATATTAGAATCTAATTTTACAGCTTCTGTTGGTTTATTTTCTTCTTTTTTACCGCATGCTGCCAGCATCAAAATGGCTGTAAACGCAAAAATGATTTTCTTTTTCATTGCATTATAAGTTTGTTATCGTTTGCAAGGTTATCAAAGCCTTGTTGTAATTATTTACCGTATCCAAATGTTCATTTTTAATCGTAATGGCTTGATTTACGACCAAAACCCATTGCAGATAATCAATATCTCCGTTTCGTAACTGACTGTTGGCTGCATCAATAATTGTCTGCGCGTTTGCCAATCCTTCATTTTCATAATATTGAAGGCTTTGTTTGAATTTCTGAACTTCTTTGGAAGCATTTTGTATTTGTGCCGAAACCTCAATTTTTACCGCTTCTGATTGTGCTTCTAGATTTTGGTATTCAGCTTTTGCCGCTTTGCTTTTAGCAGATTGGCTCCCGAAAAACAACGGCACACTTACTCCTGCTGTGATGTAACTGAATCGGTTGCCAGAATCATAATACACTTCCTGACCTGCTGCATTGGTTTGAAAACCCGAAATACTCAAATTGTTATAACCTAAATTTAAATCGGGCATTAAACGCGCTTTCTCTGTTTTCCAACGCCATTTTGCGGCTTCGGCTTCTTGTTTCCAAACTTTTGTCATAGGTAAATCGTCTGTATTTTTAACTTCCGAAAGCTGTCCCGAATCCATTTTTAAGTTTGTTTTTTGAGGCGAATATTGTTTGTCATCTTGCAGCAATGCATTAAACGAACGAAGCGCAATATCAACATCCAACTCTAACATATTCAACTGATTGGTATAAAATTGTCTTGCCGATTGTGAAGCACTTTTTTCTAAAACATTGGTTTCTCCAGCTTTAAATCTCAGTTGTGATTTTTCTTCCATCAAACGATAAATACTGTCCGCATAATGCAAAAGATCGCGTTTGCTGTTGAGCCAAACCAATTCATAATATAATTTACGAACCGATGATTTTACTTCCTGCTGCGTCAGCTGGCTTTGTGTTTTTGCAGCTTCAGCTCCTGCCGTAAACGCCTTTTTCTGGCGAGAATATACCGTTGGGAAATTAATCGTCTGACTGATACCAAAACGTGTATCGTTCAATCGGCTGTTGAATTGTCCGTAATCGGCATCGATTTGTGTTTTGGGAAGATCATAAGCGGATTTATTCAAAAACGTTTTTGATTCTTCGTTGAACTTTGCTGCTTTGATTCTGCTGTTATTTTTTAGCGCAATTTCAATAGATTGCTGCAGCGAAATTTTTTCTGTCTGTTGTGCGTAAACTCCGTTAAAACCCTGTAGCAGAAATAGCACAACAATAATGCTCGTGATGTTTTTCATTTTCTTTTTCTTTCTAAAAGATTTCATACTATACGTCATCAGGTAAATGGCTGGAAGTACAAAAAGAGTCAATAATGTAGCGGTCACCAATCCTCCGATTACTACGGTTGCTAGCGGACGCTGTACTTCTGCTCCTGCTCCGTTGCTTAACGCCATTGGCAAAAATCCTAAAGAAGCCACCGCCGCAGTCATTAATACCGGACGAAGTCGGTTTTTAGTTCCTGTGATAATGATATTAAAAGGATCTCTGATTTCACCGTGTTTTTGAATTCGGTTGAATTCTGATATTAAAACAATTCCATTTAAAACTGCTACTCCAAAAAGCGCAATAAATCCAACTCCTGCCGAAATACTAAACGGCATGTCGCGCATCCATAAAGCAAAAACACCACCAATTGCCGATAACGGAATGGCTGTAAAAATGATAATTCCTTCTTTAAATGATTTAAAAGCAAAATACAATAAGGCAAAAATCATCAATAACGCCGCAGGAACAGCAACTCCAAGTCGGCTTTTGGCTTGCTGTAAGTTTTCGAAAGAACCGCCATACGTAATATAATATCCGGGATCCATTTTGATCTGTGCATTGACTTTCTGCTGTAATTCGTTTACGATACTTTGTACGTCACGTCCGCGAACATTAAAACCAACGATAATTCTACGTTTGGCATCTTCTCGCTGAATCTGGTTTGGACCTTCAATTTCCTGCACCGACGCCACTTGATATAACGGAATCTGTGTTCCAGAAGGCGTTGCCACCAAAAGATTTCTAACATTTTCAATTCCTTGTCTTCCGCTGTTTTCTACACGTACAACAAGATCAAAACGTTTTTCACCTTCATATATATTTCCGGCAACAGCTCCTGCAAAAGCGGCATTTACAGTTCTATTAATGTCTTGTACATACAAACCATATTTTGCCATTTCTGCCCAATTATAATCAATTACAATTTGAGGCATTCCTGTAACTTTTTCCACGTATAAATCGGCTGTTCCTTTTACGGTTTTGCTGATTGCTCCAAGTTTTTCTGAATATTCATCCAATTTGTTTAGATCTTCACCAAATATTTTACAAACAACATCTTGCTTCGCTCCTGTCATTAATTCGTTGAAACGCATTTGCACTGGGAACTGAAAACCTGTTGTAACACCTGGAGCAACATCTTGCACCGTTTTTGCCATTTTTTCGGCTAATTCAGAGAAAGATGCTGCACTTGTCCATTCTGATTTGTCTTTTAAAACAATAATCATATCGCCCCCTTCAATTGGCATTGGGTCAGTCGGAATTTCGGCACTTCCTATTCGGGAAACGACTTTTTTGACTTCGGGATATTGTTTTTTCAATTCAGCCGAAATTTTGACAATTGTTTCTGTTGTAGTCGAAAGATTGGTTCCTAAAAGCATTCGGGTTTCAACTGCAAAATCTCCTTCTTCTAACTGCGGAATAAATTCTCCTCCCATTAATCCAAATAAAAATACTGCGAAACCAAATAGAACAACAGCCGTAATGACAATGCTTTTTTTGACAGCCAACGCTTTTGTAAGCGCATTTTCGTACCAATTTTCTAACTTCAGCATGACACGATCAGAAAAATTAAGTTTGTGGCTTATTTTTTTGCTGATGAAAAGCGAACTTACCATTGGCACATACGTCAACGATAATATAAAAGCTCCCAAAATAGCAAATGCAACTGTCTGAGCCATTGGTTTGAACATTTTACCTTCAATTCCCTGAAGCGATAAAATCGGCAGATATACTATCAAAATGATGATTTGGCCAAAAACAGCCGCGTTCATCATTCGCGAAGCCGAGCCCGAAACTTCTTTGTCCATTTCTTCCTGAGAAATGTTGTCGATAGTTTTGTATTTTTTAGATGTATGAATGTGATGCAGAATAGCTTCAACAATAATTACGGCACCGTCTACAATAAGTCCAAAGTCAAGTGCTCCTAAACTCATTAAGTTTCCGCTTACGCCAAAAGTATTCATCATAATAATGGCAAAAAGCATGGCCAACGGAATTACCGATGCTACAATAAGTCCAGCTCGCAAATTTCCTAGAAATAAAACCAAAACCAGCACTACAATCAAAGCACCTTCCATCAAATTATGCTCAACCGTTCCGATGGCGTTGTCTACCATTTTAGTACGATCTAAAAAAGGT
This sequence comes from Flavobacterium endoglycinae, assembly GCF_017352115.1. Taxonomy (NCBI): domain Bacteria; kingdom Pseudomonadati; phylum Bacteroidota; class Flavobacteriia; order Flavobacteriales; family Flavobacteriaceae; genus Flavobacterium; species Flavobacterium endoglycinae. The sequence continues at coordinate 4,989,364 of NZ_CP071448.1, read as the reverse complement.
TCTATTTTAAGACCTTCCGGAAGGATTTTTTCGATTTCAGAAACTTTCGTTTTGACATTTTCAATGACATTACTGGCATTTTCGCCTTTCAGCATCATCACAATTCCACCAACCGATTCGCCAATATCATCTGTCGTTAAAGCGCCGTAACGTATAGCCGAAGATGATTTTACTTCTGCCACATTTTTAACTAAAACCGGAGTGCCAGCCTGAGTGGTTTTAATGACAATATTTTCAATGTCTTCGATCTTTTTGGCAAGACCAACACTTCGAATGTACGATACCGTTGGACCTTTTTCAATATAAGCGCCTCCTGTGTTCTGATTGCTTCGGCTTAGAGCGGTAAACACATCACTTATGGTTAAATTCTGCGCTTTTAATCGGGCAGGATTTACGGCAACTTCGTATTGTTTTAACTTTCCTCCAAAGGTTGAAACATCAGCAATTCCGGGAGTTCCTAATAATTGCCTTCTTACAGTCCAATCTTGAATTGTTCGTAAATCGGCTAATGAATATTTACTTTCATAACCGGGCTGTGGTTTTAAAACGTATTGGTAGATTTCGCCCAATCCTGTTGTTACGGGTGCCATTTCGGGCATATTCGCATTTTCGTCAATTTCGACTTTCTGTAAACGTTCGGTTACTTGCTGGCGCGCCCAGTAGACATCTGTATCGTCATCAAAAACAATCGAAACAACTGATAATCCGAATCTTGAAATACTTCGGCTTTCTTTTAACTGCGGAATATTACTCACCGCTTGTTCAATTGGAAAAGTAATCAGACGTTCAACGTCTTCGGCTCCCAATGATGGAGCTGTGGTTATAATCTGCACCTGATTATTAGTGATGTCAGGTACGGCATCGATTGGCAGACGGGTTACTTCAAACACGCCGTAGATAATCCACAGCAATGTAAAAATACCAATCGCCAGTTTATTATTAACTGAAAATTGTATGATTTTATTAAGCATATTTTCTTTTTTGGGAATACTAAAATGCAATACTCGCGCGGTTTAAACAGCACGGCATTGTTACTTCCGATAAAAAGAATTACGATATTGGAGGTCTGAACAGACTTCCTAAATAAGGATTGCTATGAGAATCGTGTTTGTAATTGTTTACAAACTCAGAATCTACTGGAATTATATGTAATGTGGAAGTGTAAATACGACTTGGAATAAAAACAAGATGCTGCGAGTGTGGATCGACTTTTTTAAATGGAAGCTGCATATCGCGTTCATCATCGTTATCGTTGATGTCCTGCCCCAAGTAATGCATAGCGATAAAATCAGTAAAGGCAAGCCCTTGTCCGTTTGACCTTTCTTGATGTTCCATAAAATGCTGTACAAGCACCGGAATTTTAGACAGCTGCCCAAAAAAGCAGTTATTAAAATTGATCAAAAGGATTAATATGTACAGGGAAATTTTTCGCACAGCACAAAAATATTAACATTTGACTTTAAGCACAAGTCTTATTTGTTAAATGTTTACCATCAAATGGCTCTTTTAGTGTTTCTAATTCAAAATTTCATCCCATTGGTCTAAATCTTTTAGAAAAAATGCATTTTTTACTGAAAGATTTGTACGATTTTAAGATTAGAATTTAGCATTTCGGCGAAAGCCAGATTAATCAAAAACTCCGTCTTTTACTTTAAATGTCCAAGCTGCCATTGCTTCTATAACCGGCATTAATCCTTTACCTGCATTGCTTAGTCTGTATGTTACAAAAGGCGGTACAACAGGTTTTGCTTCTCTTATCACCAGTCCATCGGCTTCTAATTGTTTAAGATGCTGGATCAGCATTTTCTCGGTTATTGCCGGAATGGCTCTTTTTAGTTCACTGTAGCGTTTATCGCCTTCACCTAAATGATATACAATAATAGGTTTCCAGTAGCCTCCTAGTTTATCCATAACAAAAGTTACAGGACATTTATCTAAGGCATACTGCTTATTTTCCTGAATGGTCGATGATTCTTTAATTGCGGTCATAATACATACTTTAGGGTAAGTACTTGTATAAAAGTAAGTACAAATATACCTTTGTCTCAACAAATAAAAAAATATATTATGAAAATTATAATTTCTGGTTCATTAGGAAACATAGGAAAACCATTAACGACAAAATTGGTTAAAGCCGGACACGACGTAACGGTAATAACAAGTAGTGCCGATAAAAAAACGGCAATTGAAGCTCTAGGCGCAGAAGCAGCTGTAGGTTCTGTAAGTGACAGTGATTTTTTAACTCAAACCATTAACGGAGCTGATGCTTTGTTTGCGATGACGCCGCCAAATTTAGGCGGACAAAACGTTATTGCCAATACTACAGAAGCAGGTAAAGCTTACGCAAAAGCAATTCAAGAAACGAATATAAAAAGAGTGGTCATGTTAAGTAGTTTTGGTGCTGATTTACCAAACGGAACGGGGCCAATAGCTGGTTTATACAATATTGAACAATTGTATAATGCTCTTGATACTTCTATCACATTTTTAAGAGCGGGTTATTTTTATACTAACTTTTACAGCAATGTTCCGATGATAAATGCTGCGGGAATTATTGGCGGTAATTATCCTGCTGATTTACAGCTTCCAATGGTGCATCCAGATGATATTGCAGATGCTGCGGCAGAAGAATTGCAAAAAATTCCAGCGGGAAAAAACATTCGTTATGTAATGAGTGATATTCGTACTTTGGGCGAAGTGGCAAAGGTATTTGGAACTGCAATAGGAAAACCTGAATTACCTTGGGTTGAATTTACTGATGAACAATCGCTTGGAGGCATGATTGAAGCGGGAGTTCCTGAAGAAATTGCTCAACTCTATACCGAAATGGGTGCTGGTTTACGAAGCGGAAAAATTGCTTCGCATTTCTTATCTGTCAATGCTTCTGTTGATGGAAAAACAAAATTAGAAGATTTTGCTAAAGAGTTTGCTGCGCAATTCTAATAGTTAAGTTCTGATATAATAATAAAAAAAGCAGCAAATGGTATTTGCTGCTTTCTTAATTAACAATAATAACTAAGTCGAAAATAAATTTTCTAATCTGGGTTTGCAAGTATCTTGTACAATTCGGCGTTTGAAATATAAAATTGATTCTCAATGCTGATCTGCGATAATTTCGCGCTTACCAGATTATTTTCTCGTGAATTGATTAAAAAGATGGAACTTTCACCAAATGAAAACAGTTTTTCTTCTGAATTCAGCATGGTCGTGTAGTCTTTAACCAAATTATCAATCACACCTTTTTGTCTTCTTAAAGAAGCTATTTCGGTTTGCTGTGCTTTTATTTTATTTTTAAGTTCAAGTCTCTGCTGTTCGATATCGTACTTTAAATCCTGAATTTTCAGTTTGGCAATTTTCAAACTTCCACGTTCTTTTCTTAGGAAAATCGGAATACTGAAATCGACATTAAACTTATAATCATCGGCATTAAAGGAATCGAAATAAGCAGGTTCTGAAATATAATTGTACCCTACATTTAATTTGGGAAGCAATGAATTGGCTTTTAATTTTCGGCCAATTTCCAGCATATCCATTTTAGTTTCTAATGCTTGAATTTTAGGATGCGATTCCAGACTTTCTACTTCTACTAACATAGCATCTGTTTTCAGCGTTCCTTCAACGGTAAGACTTAGGTTTTCTTCTGGTTTTACCATTTCACCCAATTCTACCGGAACGTTTTCAATCCATAAATAATTAGACAGATACAATTGTGCTTTGGCTAATTTCAGATTTCCGTTTTCAACGTTTAATTCACGGTTTCTCACGGTAATTCCAGCTTCAACACTGTCAATTGAAGGCGCATCTCCTAATTCAATCAGTTTTTTTACACCTTGAAAACGAGTGCTGGCAAATCCTAAATATCGTTTGTACAATTGGGCTTCGTTGTAGCTTTTTCTCCATTCAAAATAAGCTTCACTTGCTTTATATAAAACTTCTATTGCTCGTAATTTTCGCTGTGCCTCGCTTAATTTAAGCTGTAATTTTCCTTCTCTTACATCGGCCATACGCTGATTTATGAACATGCCCTGCCCTAATGCCACGCTTACACCAAGAGAAGTCAATCCGGCTTCAGGCGTACGATTCTGCGGGTTATAATATTGTCCGTCTGTATCATCAAAACCAGCTTTAATTTCAATTCCATACCACGTCGGAATTTTGAAACTGCTGTTTAAGAGCGAATAATATTCGGTTCCTTTGAATTCTTTTTTACTGTAATCTACTTCAATTTTAGGATCAAATCCGCCTCGTGCCATCATAAGGGCTGCCTGTGCATTGCTTATTTCTAAATTGGCTTGTTTTACAAGCGGATGGTATTTTTTTACATATCCCAAAAATTCGCTGTAACTTAATTCTTCTTTATTAAAATCCTGACTGTAAAGAGTCGAAAAACTGAATAAAAATAAAAGAGAAAACAGTTGTACAACGTATTTCAATTTATTTTTTGTCTTTTCCATTTTTTGCCTCTTTTTCGTCTGATTTATAATAATTTGGCGGGAATCCGTTTAGGTTACGCCATATTTCATACCATACCGAAACGGTTTCAAGCAATGCAATACTTTGTGCCCCTGCTCCTATGCTCAGTTCCTTCGGCCATTTATTATCTGGTCCGTCTGGAGAAATCAGGACTCTGTATTTTCCGTTGGCGCTGATAAAGTTTTCGATTGCTACTACTTTTCCGCCATAAGTTCCGTATGATAAGCCCGGCCATCCTGAAAATACAATTCTAGGCCATCCATCAAACCAAACACGTACTTTTGCACCACGATGTACCAGCGGCAAATCGATTGGATCTACATAGGTTTCTACGGCAATATCATAGCTTGCCGGCATAATACTTACAATTGGTGTTCCTTCTTTAATAGTTTCTCCCAAACCTGCTAATAAGGCACGGTTTACATAACCGCTCTGAGGTGCTGTAATGTAATACAAACCGTTTCGCAGACTGTAATTTACATATTGATTCTGCAATTTATTTACCTGAACTTCTGTATCGTATTGTGTGCTTAAAGCGGTAAATTTATCACTTCTTGATTTTGAAATTTTCTCAGCATATTCAGCGGTAATACGGCTAATTTCAACTTTGGCATTTATCAATTCGTTTTTACTGCTCAAAAGTTTATTTTGCTGTGTAATGATGTACGCTTCAGATTCCTGAAGTTTTAATCTTTTCTGCTCAACATCTGTAAGTGGTTTTAAACCTTCTTTGTTTAATGCTGTTGAACGGTCAAATTGTGTTTTGGCGATTCTTAACTGTGTTTTTACGGCTTCAAGATCCATGCTGTCGCTTTTTATTTTAAGCTGCGCTTGTCTAATCTTGTTTTGAGCCTGCTGTAATTTCAATTCTCTTTCTGTATTAAGGGATTTCGCCTGAACTTCAAGTGAATTTACTTTGTCGCCATACGATTCAACAGCCATTTTTTTGGCATCAACCTGTTGTTTTGTATTGCCTACCAAATTTGGATCAAGGTAATCTTCTTTTACCTCAGAAATAAAAACAATAGTATCTCCTTTTTTCACATAATCACCTTCTTGAACGTACCATTTTTCGATTCTTCCAGCAATGGCATTGTGAACAGTTTGTGGTCTTTGATCTGGTTTTAAAGTGGTAACAGAACCGCTTCCAGATATATTTTGTGTCCACGGAAGAAAAAGACATCCTACAGCGAATATCAAAAATCCGATTATTACTTTGTTTAAAATTCTATAATGAGGTCTTCGGGCAACACTTGTAATAGACTTGTATTTGCCCGGAGTTATTAGTACATTATTTTCTTTAGATATATTAAGCATGATTAAAGCTTTATGTCGTTAATAATTTTCCCATCGTCGATCGTTATCATACGGCTGCATTTGTTCTTCCAAATATCATTTTTAGAAGTTACAACTACCGTCCAGTCATTTTCTTCAGAAAGTAAAAAATCAACAATTTTACTCGAAGTCAATTCATCCATTTTATCAACCGGATCTTCAAGGAACAATATATTAGGTCTGTGAACAATACTTCTGGCCAAAAGAATTTTTTGAACATCTGAAGCCGAAAGTTCATTTCCGCCCGGATGAACCTGATGTTCTAATCCGTTCGGGAAGGTTTTAATGTCTGGCGTTAGACCTACATTGTCTAATGCCCATTTTAAATCGTCTGTATTAAGAGCTTCGTTTCCAAAAAGAATATTTTCTTTAATGGTTCCTGCAAAAAGGGTGTCGCCTTGCAATAGAGTTCCTGCTTGTGCTCTGTAACTATCTTCGTTAAGACGATTCATAAAATTGTCAGTTACGTACATGGCACCACTTTCTGGTTCAAGCAATCCTGCCAGAAGTCGTAATAAGGTACTTTTTCCAGCTCCGTTAGTTCCTCTTAAAATAATTTTTTCGCCCTGATTAATTTTCAGGTTGATGTTTTTAAGCGCTTTTTTATTGTGATCCGGATAGTTATAAGCAATACTTTCGGTTTCAATTGTAATTCCAGTTTCGCTGATGGCAGAGGTTTCTGGAATACAGGCAATTTCCAGATCGGTTACCTGACCAATTTTTTCTACAGATGTTAATACATCATAAAAAGATTCTAAACCAAAAATGATTTTTTCTACCGAATTGATTAACAATACAATTACGATTTCAGCTGCTACGAACTGCCCTATATTCATTTGGTGGTGAATTACCAGAAAACCACCGATTGATAGTAAGGCAGCTGTAACAATAACTTTAAATATAGTTAGCTGAATGTATTGTTTTTTCATTACCTGAAAGTGTTTTTCACGGTAGTTTACATATTGTGATACGTAGCCATCGTTGCGTTCCAACGCGTATTCAAAACCTCCTTTTTTACGGAAGCTGTCGCGGTTGCGGGCAATTTCCTGAAGCCAGGCAGCTACTTTATATTTGAATTTTGATTCGTTCAAACTTGTCTCTAATCCATCTTTATAAGAGAATTTAAAAATGATGTATAAAATGGCGATAAATAAAAGTCCGATTACCATAAAGAAAGAATGATACAAAACCAGTAGAATAATCCCCAGGCCTACTTGCAAAAAGGCGGTACAGAAATCTAAAAGCAGTTTTGCGGTTCCTTTCTGGACCATAAGCGTATCGAAAAAACGGTTGGCTTTTTCTGGCGCATATTCTGAATACATTTCTTTAAATTTAATCAAAGGCAGTCGGTAAGCGAATTCAAAAGAAGAACGAACAAAAATTCGCTGCTGCAGATTTTCTACAATTCGCAGCTGAAGAATCGTTAACACTCCTCCAAAACCAACTCCAATGGTTACCAAAATAACCAGAACAATCCACGATACGCTAAGTTGTCCGCTTTGAATAAAATTAATAATGGCCTGAATTCCTAAAGGCAGTGAAAGATTTACTAAACCGGCAAAAGCGGCATAAAATATAATTTGATATACATCGCGCTTGTCCAGCTTGAGTAAACTAATAAAACGTTTAAAAGGTGTCATGAATTTTTATATAAATACAACGTTAATAGATAGATGTTACTATACGGTAAAAACCGTATTAAGGAAATTAGAAATTATTCTAATCCTAACAAAATTAAGTATTTATACAATAAGTCGCGGAGGCGGTAGATGAATTTTACCGTGAAATCCGAAAGAAAAAATCGGATTGTCGATGTATTTTTTTCCGCGTGTTCCCATCTGGAAATACAAACCTGCCAACGAAGTATGCGCAGGCACTAAATAGTCTAATAAAGGAATTCCTTTTGCGAGTTTAGCAGTTTTAGTGTCTTTTGTTTCGTAATCATCCAGTTCTTCTGGGATTCCGTCACATTTAAAGATTTTTTTAAGAAAGTTACAGGTGATTCCTTTTACAGTATGCGTCTCGGTATTGTTTTTAATGATACGTCCGAAGGTGCTCGAAATATTTATACTGCTCATTAAAAAATAGCCGATAAGCAACGCCTGCAGGCATTTACATAAGATACTATTTCTAATTTGGCTCAACATTTTTTCAATCCTTAATGGGGTGCAAGTTAGAACGAAATCTTGGGCGCAACATTAAAATAACATTAGAATTTAGGTTTTTCGGGGTCTGGGGCTGTTATTTTTTTCTTAAAATAATGCATCAAAAAAGAGGCTTTACAGCCTCTTTAATTTATTTGTAGAATTTTATTACAATTTATTGATTACCTGTATTATGATCTTCAATTTTAGAATTTAAATTTTAATCCCATTTGTTGTTTTTTGAAGCAGCCAGACTTCCTCCTCCTGTAAAAAACAAAGCAAGCGAACCGAAAAAGTACAAACCTAATAGTTCTAATGCCCAGCCTCCAGTTTCACTCAGCTTGCCCACATCGCCTGTGTGAACTAGTAAAAATGCGACTAAACAATTTATAGCCATTAACAAAGCTCCGATTCTAGTTCTAAAACCAATTATAATTAAAAGAGGTGCTAAAATTTCGCCTATTAAAGCGCCATAGGCTATAAAACTTGGAATTCCTTTTCCTGAAAGCATGCCGCCTATGAATTCTATGCCTCCGTTAAGTTTTCCAATACCGTGGAAAAGCATTAATATCCCTACTGCAAGACGAAGTATCAGCAGACCAAAATCGTTGTTTTTTCTCATGTTTGTGGTTATTAAATGTTAGTAATGCAATCAGTATCTCATACAAAATCAGATTCATATGATAGCTGTTAGTAGTAAAAATAATAAAAAATATAAAACTGAAGATTCTAATTTCTAAAAAATAATTATTCATAAATAAGCAAACATTCATTTATTATTATATATTTGCATCACTAAAATCCTTTTATATTGAGAACGAGAGATACTAATAAAGAAGAAATAGTCAAACAGAAAACCATAGAAATGATTGTAAAGCACGGCATCGAGGGCTTTGCAATGAACCGATTAGCAAAAGAATGTGGTATATCTGTCGCGACTCTTTACATTTATTATACTGATAAAGAAGATTTAATTAAAAAAGTGGGAACCGAACTGGGCACTTATTTTTTTAAAAGTTCTTTAAAAGGTTTTTCACCAGACATGCCTTTTGCAGAAGGTCTTGCTAAACAGTGGGAAAACCGTTCTAAGTTTATGATGGAAAACACCGATAAAATTGCCTGCTGGGGAATTCTTCAAAACACTAATTATGGCGAAGAAATAGTGAATGAAAGTCTGGCAGAATTTAAAGAAATCATGACACAGTTTCTGACTGGAGCGATCGAAAGAAAAGAGATTGTTCCGATTTCTAAAGAGGTTTTCTGGAGTATCGCATACGGACCTTTATACAATCTGCTTCGTTTTCATGAAAAAGGAAAAGGACTTGGCGGCGAAACGCCTTTCACGCTGACCAAGGATGTACAAAAAGAAGCATTAGAACTAATAATTAAAGCATTAACACCTTAAATTTTTATGTTATGAATGTATTGATATTCGCAACTAATATAAAAACAGAGTCTAGTAAAAACAAAATCGCAACGTTTCTAAATGCGAACAAATCAATATTGCAATGGACCATTGACCAAGAAGATATTGACTGCGTACTTAGAGTTATAAGCGAGAAACTAAATGCAGGTCAAATAATCGATTTGTTGAATTTTCACAATTTTGACTGCAAAGAATTACAATAATATATGAACGAAAAACAAACTCAATCAACAAGTTTTAATGGTTACCAAAAACTTGTTATATTTCTATTAGCCATAACCCAGTTTACGGTTGTACTGGATTTTATGGTTATGTCTCCTCTTGGAGATATTATGATGAAAACATTAAAAATCACGGCATCACAATTTGGTGTTGCCGTTTCGGCTTATGCTTTTAGTGCCGGGATTTCGGGATTACTAACTGCTGGTTTCGCCGATAAATTCGACCGAAAAAAGCTTTTGCTTTTCTTTTACGTTGGATTTACAATAGGAACTTTATTCTGTGCCCTTGCTCCTAACTTTTATTTATTGGTTGGAGCACGTATTTTCACCGGATTATTTGGCGGAGTAATTGGTTCGATCTCAATGGCAATTGTAGCTGATTTATTTAGTTTACAGCAGAGAGGAAAAGTAATGGGGTTTATCCAGATGGGATTTGGTGTGAGCCAGGTTCTTGGAATCCCAATTGGACTTTACATTGCTAATGCATGGGGATGGCACGTGCCTTTTTTATGGATTGCCGGAATGGCCGTAATAATCATTGCTATTTTATACTTTAGATTACAGCCTATTGCAGAACATCTAAACCTGAAACAGGAAAAAACAGCTGTGCAGCATTTACTTCATACTATTTCAAAAAAGAATTATCAGGTTGGTTTTATGTCTACTGCCCTGCTTTCTATTGGAGGTTTTATGATGATGCCTTTTGGAAGTGCTTTTGCAATTAATAATCTAAAAGTAACTAATGACGAACTGCCTTTATTATTTATGGTTACCGGAATTGCGACATTGATTTCAATGCCTTTTATCGGAAAACTAAGTGATAAGGTCAACAAATTTAAAATCTTTGCTTTTGCTACGGTATCCGCTGTGATTTTAATTAATATTTATTCGCATTTTGGTCCAACATCATTTTCAATTGTCTTACTTACGAATGTATTTATGATGGTTACAATCATGAGCCGAATGGTTCCATCGACTACTTTAACTTCTGCGGTTCCTGATCCTCAGGATCGAGGCGCTTTTATGAGTATTAACTCGTCTTTACAGCAAATGGCTGGAGGATTTGGAGCGGTAATCGCTGGATTGATTATTGTACAAAAAGACAGTTATGCACCACTTGAGCATTATGATATTTTAGCCATGGTGGCTTCATCGATTATGTTGCTTACCATTTATTTAGTTTTTCGCGTAAGCAAAATTGTCGATACTAAAACAAGAATCTAAAACATTCTAACCAGATTTTTCAAAAGCTCTCAATTGCAAAATTGGGAGCTTTTTTATTTGGAAAAAGTGTGATTTTACAAATTTTGGATGAATTACAAAAATGACCTAGAAATGAAGTAAAGATTTGAGTAAAATTTCAACGGTAACAATATAAAAATAAATATAAACAAGTATGATTAGAATCATATTTTAAAAAGAATGTTGATAATACATTTACGCTATTAAAATTACACGTAAGAACATTCCAAAAACAAATAAAAATAAACCACAGTATTAGAAATGTGGAAAATGATGATTGAAGAGATGGATAAGAACTTTTTAGCACAGGAAATAATCCGATTGAAAAAAGAAAAGAATGCGGTTATTCTGGCTCACTATTATCAAGATGATGCCATTCAGTATGTAGCTGATTTTATTGGAGACAGTCTTGAATTAGCTAAAAAGGCTCAGAATACCAACGCTGCTATTATTGTTTTTGCCGGAGTGTATTTTATGGCTGAAACTGCCAAAATATTAAATCCTGACAAGAAAGTAATAGTACCAGATTGGGAAGCTGGATGTTCACTTGCGGATGGTTGTAGTCCTGAAGATTTTAAAGCATTTAAAGAAAAATATCCAGATCATGTGGTAGTTACTTACATAAATTGTTCTGCCGAAATAAAAGCTATGAGCGATTTAGTTTGTACTTCGGCAAATGCCAAAAGAGTAATCGGTTCTATTCCGGCTGATCAGAAAATTATCTTTGCTCCTGATCAAAATCTGGGGAATTACCTTCAAAAAGAAACCAAACGTGATTTTGTTCTCTGGAAAGGTTCTTGTGTGGTGCATGAGGCCTTTTCACTGGACAAACTTATTGAAATTTATACAAAAAATCCAACTGCAAAAATTGCAGCCCACCCGGAGTCTGAAAGTCATATACTGAAAGTGGCTCATTACATTGGCTCGACTTCGGGTATTATTAATTTTATTAAAACGGATCCTGCTGCCGTTTTCATTGTGGCTACAGAAGCCGGTATCCTTCATGAGCTTTCAAAAGCTGTACCTGAGAAGACACTGATTCCGGCTCCTTCCACAGAAGACAACAGCTGTGCCTGCAGCGAATGTGCTTTCATGAAAATGAATACACTCGAAAAATTGTACTGGTGCCTTAAAAATGAAAGTCCTGAAATATTGATTCAAGAAGATCTTAGGACTAAAGCGCTGAAACCTATAGAGAAAATGCTTGCCTTATCATAAATATACAATAACTCTAAATCAAATAACATGATTAAAACGGATATACTTATTATAGGTTCTGGTATTTCAGGATTATTTTTTGCTATGAAAACCGCAAAAAAACGTCCGGATTTATCAATTGTTATCATGACTAAAGAAAAGGCAAAAAACACCAATACACAGCTCGCTCAAGGTGGAATTGCAGTAGTAACTGATCTTATAAAAGACAGCTTTAACAAACACATACACGATACACTTCGTTCTGGAGGAGGCTTATGTGATAAAGAAGTTGTTAATATGGTGATTAAACAAGCTCCAGAAAGGCTTCAGGAATTAATTGATATTGGGACCATTTTTGACAAAAACGAAAAAGGCAGATGGGATTTAGGTCTGGAAGGCGGACATTCGCAGCACAGAATACTACATCACAAAGACAGTTCGGGATTGGAAATTGAGGAAAAGCTGCTTAAAATCATTAAGAAATTGCCCAATATTGAACTTCTGGAAAATCATATGGTGATTGATCTGAATACCGAAACCAAAAAGAATAAAACTATTTGTACGGGCGCTTTTTTTTATGAAAAAAAACATAACCGAATAAAATACATCAGAACACGAGCTATTGTACTGAGTACTGGAGGATGCGGACAACTTTTTGAAAACACGACAAATCCTAAAATTGCCACTGGCGACGGATTGGCTATGGCTGCACGTGCTGGAGCAGAAATTGTAGATATGCAGTATATTCAGTTTCATCCAACGGCTTTGGTTTCTAATGAAAATCCGTTGTTTCTAATTTCTGAAGCAGTGAGAGGTTTTGGTGCTCATATTGTAAACGAAGAAGGCAAACGATTTTTATTTAAATATGATATTCGAGGCGAATTGTCTACGCGAGATATGATATCTGATGCTATTAGTAAGGAACTTCAATTGACTGGAAAAGATCATGTTTACTTAGATTGCAGACATTTAAATACGGCTGAATTTTATGCACATTTTCCAATAATTGCGGGACATTGTAATGCATTGGGAATAAAACCAGAAAAAGATGTGATTCCGGTTGTTCCTGCAGCACATTATCAATGCGGAGGGATTAAAGTCGATCAAAACGGGGCAACTAAAATAAATAATTTATATGCTGTAGGCGAATGTGCCAGAACAGGACTTCATGGAAAAAATCGTCTGGCATCAAATTCTCTTCTTGAAGCTTTGGTTTTTGCACATCAGGCTTCAGAAAATATCGATAGAACAATTGCCGAATTTACTTTTTCAAGCAAAATATTAATTCCGAAGTTTCCTAAAGCAGAACAATCAAATGATTATCATGCATTTACGATTTTAAAGAAAGAACTTCAATCTCTCGTTACCGCTTTTTATACCAGCGAGGATCGCAATGCAGATCTGGCCATTCAAAAAATAGAAATGCTCAATAACACAGCTGCATCACTTATAGAAACTCATGAAATTACAATTCCATTTATAGAATTTTCAAATATGCTTGCTGTTGCACTTCTTATTATTAAACAATGTAAAGCATCTCAAAAAGAAATTTGCTGAGATTATTTTTTAATTGCTATCCCGTAAAAAAGATACAAAAATTTCAATCTGAATATTAAAAAGCCTGATTCATGATCGATTAATTGATTATGACGCGCCAGATTTAAAAGTCCTCCTGATACTTTTAAGTCATAACGTAATCAGGCTTATTTTTTCTGAATTTGATTTTGACACTGGGAATTTAAACCGAATTAACTATGGGCTTACACCACGTTATCCTCATCTTTCATCTTTTGGCTGCAGCAATTTGGGTTGGCGGACATTTACTGCTGAGTGTTTGTTATCTGCCAGCAGCTTTAAAAAAGAAAGATCCGCATATTATTCTCGATTTTGAGAAAAAGTTTGAAACACTTGGTATGTCGTCATTGGTTGTTTTAATTATAACCGGAATTTGGATGGCTTATGATTTCGGAGTCACCTTCGAAACCTGGTTCAGCTTTTCAGGTGGTTTTGAAAAAGTAATTTCAATTAAATTAATCTTGCTTTTCCTGACTTTCTTTTGTGCTGTATGTGCCCAATTTTATATAATCCCAAACCTAAATGAAACCAACATTAAGAAAATTGCTGCGATAATTTTATCTGTCACTGCAATTGGAATTACTATGCTTATTTTAGGATCTACGCTTCGTTACGGTGGGATTTGAACACAAGCCTTGTTTATATTTACAGAATTTATTATAAAAAAAGAGAGGTCATGTGACCTCTCTTTTGGTTATTACTTCACCAAGAATTTCGTTTTATAACTCTTATCTGCTTTTTGCAGGATTAAGAAATACATTCCTGAAGATTTTATATGGGTTTGGATTTCTTTTCTAACACTGTCTGTGATTGGCAGTTTATCGTGTTTGTAAACTGTTTTTCCGTTTACATCATAAATTGTTAGATTGAAAATTCCGTCATCGCCTGACAAAGTCATTGTGAAAGTTCCGTTGTTTGGAACCGGAGCAAGTACTAAACCATTTTTACCGAAGACAGGATTATCGTCTACAGATAAAGTGGCATCTACTTTTACATCTAACGATGTCGCTTTATCGCATAAAGCTGGCGTGCTGTAATTAAGCGTAATCGTCTGGTCTCCTTTTTCTGTCCATTTAACGGTAATTGTGTTATTGATTTTTTCTACGATTTCACCTCCGGTAACTGTCCAGCTGTAATCGGTCATAAAATCTGTTGCAGTATACGTTGTTATGGCATTAGAGTCTGTAATAAGCAATTCTCCAGTAATTGTCGCTGCATTATGTTCAAATGGCTGTACGGTTGCCCATACTGCTCCTTTACCTTGCAAACCACTTGATTTTTTATTCAGTTTTGTCAAGTCAACTCCAAATGAGTGGCTTCCGCTAAATGACTGAAGGTTTCCAATTTCAAACTCTTTATCTGATATTTTTTTGAATGTAATACCATCATTTGGAACCACAATTCCGCCTGATTTCACGATTACTTCGCTCTTCGTAAATCCAGATGCTGCAATTTCATCATCAAACTGAACTTTTAAAGCGTCGGTTTCAGAACAATCGTTGTTTAGGCTTAACGGCACTATTGTACAGTTTAAATCTACGATATCAATATACGCTTCTACTTTAGAAACATCACTTGCATTTCCGAATTCATCATAAGCGATAGCTTCAAAAGTATTTTTACCAGAGTAATCTTTAACCGAAATCAGAAGTTGTCCTGCGGTTTCCTGAGTCTTTTTGCTTACTAATGTTCTTCCTGTTGGCGTTACCACATACAATTCAACTGTTTGTTTATTTCCTGTTGTAGTAAGTGCAATCGATACATCGTTACCGGAAGTAATATTATCGGTTTGCGAAACTCCTCTGTCTGGCGTAATACGCATGTTTTGCGGTGCAGTTGGTTTTCCAAATTTCACTTCCCACATTGTGCTTGCACTTCCAGTTCCTAAATTACCAGAAAGATCTTTTAAAGCTGACTGGTCGACTACCAGTTTGTAACCACCTTCTGTCTGCGTATATTCTCCTAAACCAGAAATCAAGTAATGTAAATCATCTTGTTTTGTAACCGTTACGTTTGCATTTAGGTTTACACTTCCTTTGTAAAGCGTAATCCAGTTTTTGTCGAAACTGCTTACGGGTTTGTTTAGTGTTATCAACATGTCGGTCACGTTCTGACTGTTTACTGCTCCTTGGAATTTAGGCGTAAAGGTATCAATCTCCGGAATGGTAATATCTACTTTCCATTTTGTTGACTGTACAATTAATCCAAAAGTATTGTCTTCTGCTTTTATGGTTGGCAGATCAACTGAAAGTTCGTATTGTCCGCTTACTTTATTGTACTCGCTTAATCCTACGATTGTATATTTCAGATTATCTTCAGTAACAATCGAGATATTTTCAAGAGGCTGTCCGTTTAAAGTCAGCTTGTCTTTTGTAAACTGAATTGGTTTTACTGGTTTGTTAAACTGAATTTCAACGCTGTTTACTGCCTGCGCTTCAATTTGGTCTTTTTTGAATTGAACAATTCCTAATTCGCCTATAATCTGAATCCAAGAAACGGCTTTTCCTTCAACACCTTCATTGCCTTCTAAATCTTTGATTCCGGCACATTGAACGGTTAATTCATAGTAGCCTGAAGCAATTGACAATGTTTTAATATTTAGAACATAAGTGGAATCATTTACTTTTCCGATAAAACTGTCATCGAACGGAATTGTATTTCCTTGATGAATCAATTTAATATTCTGAGCTGTAAATGTATTCGGATCAATAGCTTTATTAAAGTTTACCTGAATCGATTCTACTGCTTTTGTAGTTGTCGATGGCAATTCTCCAAAAGATTCAACTCTTGGCACATTGTTATTTATTACTGCATAGTATAGAGTATATTTCTCTAATCCTGATATTTTATCTAAGAAATGAAGGTTGTTTTCATACCTTGGTTCTGCACCATCTCTTAAAGTCACAAAAGTCTGCCAGAAGTTTTCAATTGGCAATTCTAAATTATCACTTTGTCTTACTACTCTTTCTAATTTGTATTTATCAGAACCTGGATCTGCAATGTTTCCGTAATTCCAACCTGTTTTTGACGAATCCATAGTTAGGGTTGTCGTTAGTTTACTTGGCGAAATAGCATTAGAAACAGTTCCTGTTTTCACTTTATATACTTCGTCGCTTTCTCCGTTAGAATAGTAAATAGCATCTGGTGTGTCATGAATATCTACAAGATCATTCACTAAGAAATCATTTACATTGTCATGTCCGTCACCATAAGCTCTTACACTCTTAATCAATTCATGAACGTACGATGCTTTAATCAAACTTAGGTTTTTGTTTCCGTAACTGCTTAAATGTTTTATTTTAAGGTCGTATTCAACAAAATGTCCTAATAAAGTACTGGTAAACCACCATTGTCCTATAGCTGATTTTTGAGGTTCAATATTTCCGAAATCAACATTTAATAATCCTAATTGTTTTGGTTCATTATTTAAGTTACTTCCTACAATTTCAAAATCAATTAAAAGACCCTTTTTGTTTTCGATAATTTCTGGCTGAACAGATTCTACCTGAACATTTTTTGCTATTCCGTATCCTTCGTTTTTAATTAATAATGCCATTTCTGCTGGAACCATTGGTTCAACTTTTTCTGTAAGCGCATCATCTCCTAAAATATCACGCTGCATAAAATAATGCATTACTAAATCCGGACTTGGATTAACATCTAATGTTACTGGGTAAAGTTGTACACTAACTCTGTCTCCTGTATTTGGATCTAAATATGATAATGTACCTCCAAAAGAATATGATTTAGGTACTGTTGGCGCTGCATCTTTTGTTGGAATAAAAATCACTGTTCCAGATCCGCTAGTACTTGGACCAACTGTTCCTGTTCCACTTAAGAAAGCATCTTTGTTGATTTGGAACAAATGTGTCATGTCATTTCCTGCATCATCTTTTACTATTAAATCTAAATTTAGATCTTTAATCGTATTTGAATCACTTCCATTGTTTAATGTTAAAGTTCCTTCAAACGCTTCTCTCGTCATAGTGATTTTTTGAGAGAATTTAACTGTAACAGTAGCGCAAACCGAAGATTTGTTAGATCTGTCTTTGATATATTCATCAAGGTCTTTTAAATCTTTTTCATGCATTTCTGAAGCAGACATAAAACCTCTATCGCTTGTACGTTTAATTAATAAATCTCTTACTCTGTCATATTCATCAAGATCATTTTTATTGATGATATTTGGATATTCTGCATTCGGAACTTTAATATTTTTATTCCATGCTTCAAGGGTTTTGTTCCATCTATTACAGAAATTATCGATTTCTTGACTTGATATATCTGAAGCGGCCAGATTTATTTTAATTTTAGCAATGTCATCTGCCGAAAATGGTTTTCCAGTATCAACATTTACTGCTATTTGTTTTATAAAGTCATGAAAATTGGCACTTTCCAGTAATCGATCATTGCCTAAATAGGCCTTGACTCTATTTAAAGCTGCCTCCTGCCCATCTTTAATAATCTGCATATCGTTATACATCAGATCAATAAAATCTGTGCTGTTTGCTTTTCCGGTCATACTACCATAGCAAGTATAAAGTGCTGATGCTACCCCAACAGTACATCCTATAGGACCCGGTATACAAGAAGCTGCTGCAACTGCAACCCAGAATCCTGTGTTTGCTGTTGCAAGTGAAATCATACAGCTTGCTACCGCTGCAGCAGGTCCACCAAAACATCCTCCTGCAGCAGATGCTACAGAAACAAGACATGGATAATCACAAATAGTTGGAAGTGCTGTAACTATATTTCCAATTGCAGTTCCAATAGGAATTAATCCTCCAAAACCACCTCCATTGAAGTTTGGACTTCCTCCAGCAACTGGCGTACTTGGAGTATAACAAGTCAATTTGTAATAAGGTTTAAAAGCTGCTGCATCTTTTTCACTGTCGCAAACATAAGTTCCTTTTGTTATTAAGTTATAACTACAAATTTCACCGGCCATACTTTTTCCTGTTGAAGCTGTTCTTGTAATCAGAATTGGAACAATGATAGTTGACTTAGCATTTAACGCATCCATTTTTTCAATCATAAGCTTAAACTTATAATCTCCTTGGCTATCAACATTAAAAGTCACATTTGATAATGCAATTAATCCGTGGTTAGTAACGGTTGCGTAACTCATTCTGCTTTCGCCGACATTTAAGTCCAGTACTGGATTATCGATATCGATAACAATTACTGGTTTTGGTACGTTAGTTTCGAATTTAACTACTAAATCTGACTGGTATTCATCTGTAATTTCAGTTGGCTTAACAACCCATTCGTAACTAACCGCTTGATACGAAATGAATACTTTTTGTGTCGTTACTTTTCCTGGATCAACTAATATATTATTTTGATACGTATCGTGTTTGTCTGCTGTTACTGTAAGTGTGTAATATCCTTCTGGAATTTGTTCTGTATTGAATAATCCGTTTTCATCAGTTACTCCTTCAGCTATAACCGCACCAGAGAATGGGTGACGCACTACAACTTTTGCTCCTTTAACATGAGGCGCTTTTTCTGTGTTATAAGTATATTCGTCAACTACATCAACCTGCAATGAACCTTTTGATTCTGAAACGGTTTCAATTCTAAAAGGTACTGCTACTCCACCTCCGTTCTGTGGATTTAAAGCTAAATTACCTGTCAATGGTACATTCAATTGCTGCTTATCAGTTGGAACTAATTCTAAAATTACTTTTATAGTTTCGTTTGGAGCAATTTTTTCAATTACAAGAGCACTTTTCAGTTTCATCCATTCCATATTTGGAACTTCAACTTTTACATTTTCAGCATTTATAGCTCCTGTATTGGTTACTGCAAATTCATAAAAACGAGAGCTTCCTTTAATCATCGTTGTATTGATGCTTACTGGATTTACAGCTAGTTTTGGCGTTTGTGCTTTGGCATGATAATACGCTAAAACAGCTAGTTTTGCTCCTTCATTTGATACAATGTTGAAATTAATGCTGTAGTATTTTTGTTCTGTAGATGGTGTTTCGGCTAGTATTGTATAATTCAAAATAGCTTCTTGTCCAGCTGCCAATGTTAATGGATCTGTTTGAATTGTAAATCCGGCATCGGCTGGTAATTCTATTTTTACATTTGTTAAAGGCGTTTTACTGTTGTTTTTTAACTTAAATTCACCTTTGTAAGGAACTTGTGTCACAACATCCCATTTTAAATAATCTGCCGGTTTGTTAGTCCATTCAAAACCAACAATATCAAATTGTGCTTGTACTGCATTTGTAGTTCCGGGATAACCTGCGCTTACCGTATAATGACCACTTTCTGCCTGTAACGGTTCGAAGTTATAAACGAAGTTTCCAGAGGCGTTTGTTTGTACTTTAAAAGCACGTGAAAAGCCTTCGTTGATAATAATGATTTCGACATCTTTATTAGCTGCTGGAGAATTATTTGTCAATTTAGCCGATCCTGTAATCGCAACCACTTCACCAGATTTGTATACTGCTTTAGAAACTGCCGCTGTCGCTGAATAACTTGAATTCAGTTTGATTGCTGCAAAAGATTCATTGTTGGTGTATGACAATTCACTTACTTTCTGATCTGCATTTACAGCGGCTACTAAGAAATAATCACCAGCCTGCTGTGGAAGTCTGATTGATTTTACAAAATCCAGTTTCTTGCCCGATTCAATATCTTTATCAATTTGAAAAGATGTAATCAGTGTGGCATTTTTAGTGGTTTTATCTTTTGATAAGTAATATTCGATTTTTGTCCCTTTTGCCAAAAGCGCAAATCCTTGATTGGTGATCGAAGTCGTAACTTCAACAACATCATCTCCATTCGCTTGAGCTACTGTTTTTACCGAATTAACAATGGCATCTGGTTTATTTTGATCGGTTACTAAAATCCAAGCAAAACCAGAACTGAAATTATCTGCTTCAGCTTGAATACGAACGGTTTGATCTCCTGTTTTTGTGGCATCGATAATCGTATTAACATCTACGTCAACACTTTCTTGTCCTATTGCAATTTTTACGGTTGCAGGAATAGAAACAATAGTAGGAGCGTCAGATGAAAGCTTAACCGTAATTTCTGTCGATTTGTCTACCGTGTTTCTGGCAATGGTTATTTTAGACGCTTTTTCTACTCCTGCTTTGACAGTCGACGGATTGGCTTTTACATTTAAAGCAGGACCATTGCTGTCTAAAACAGTAATATTTTTACTTAAAGCACTACCGTTTGCTCCGGCTGGAAGAGTACAATTACAAGAAGAAATATATACTTCTGCCGTAACACCAACCGTTTTAGTTCCATCAACAATACCGTTATTTACTGCTCCAATATTGAATCGTTTCTGATTAACATTCGCAGGAAAATCAATAGTTTCCGGCAAAATCAAAGCATTGGCCACACTCGCTTTTAAACGAATATTAGTGCTGATTTCTGGTTTGCTTACGCGTTTAATTGTGGCATAAGTAGCGTAAACTCCATCAGCTTCTGAAATGGTCTGCGGACTAATTTCTAATTCAAAAGCTGGGACGTTTGAACTTTTAATGGTAATGTCTGTATTTCCCGCCTGAAAACCTTCGGCTCTTAAAGTCAGCTTACCAACAACGGTTGGTTCTGGAACTCCGTTATTTTTAACCGTAATGGTAAAAGAAGTCGTTTTGCTTCCTGAAGGAAGAATAACTTCTGTTGGAACTGTCCAACGTGAACTTTGATCTGCTGTAATAACAAACTTAGTATCTCTTGTTTTAGCAAAATCAGTTGATACATTCACGGTTATTGTTTCGCCGTCTGTTACTGAAATTTTTGATGGTGTTAAAGTAATAACCGAGAATTCGTTATCTATAATTTCGATGTTTTCTGAAACTGCTGTGTAATCATTTCCTGAAACCGAAAGATTTACGGTTCTGTTTCCGTCATTTACCGTATTATCAATTGTTTTGATGTAGAAAACAACCGAAGACTGATCTTTTAAGATTTTTACATTCGCATCAAATTGTAACTGCGAAGCCAGAGAAGCTGCAAGTGCATACGTTTTGTCTGCGCTTCTGTCCCCGCTTTGTGTTAAAGTAGCGCGGATAACTTCTGTTGAATTCTCATCAATCGTTTTTTTATCTAAAACCAAATACAGTTTTTTCTCTAATAGAATACTTCCTGTCGCTGTTACTTTATTATTGGTTTTTAATTCTTCTGGTTCTTTTACAGAAGTATTGGCAATTAGATTGATTCTCACTTTTACGTTGCCTTCAATTCCTAATACTTTTGGAAGATTAAATACAGCGCTTCGGCTTACAGATTTCTTTTTGTCTAAATCTTCATTATACGAAACGGTACCCAAATTGTATTCGATTCCGGTTTGATCCGAAACAATACTGATTTGCTCAATCCATCCGCCAGAAGCGATACGATCGCCAATATTATCAACTGACCATGAAAGGGAAATTTTACCTTCTGGAGAAATTTTAGATTCGGTTGCAGCAATTCCTGAAACGGTTAAATCCGGAAATTGTGCCGGAGCAATTGTCAATTTTCCATTTACATGGTTTGAACCAATATCGGTTGCATTTTTAGAACTTAAAACTACTCCGGACAAATCTAAATTATGGGTTTGTCCCGAAGTATAATTTAAAGGAATTTCTATCGGAATTTGCAATACAGTTCCGTTGTTTCCTTTAAAAGGTGTGCTGGTCATCGAAAGAATAATAAAGTGATAGTTTCTTGGATTATTCTTTTCAATGTTCACATAAACAGCATGATCGCCTTTTCGGCTTTCGATAATTTTGCTGTCTTTTTCGCTTACGATCAATCCCTGCGGAAGGGTTAATGTAAACTCGGCTCCCACTACTTCATCGGCATTAGCCAAATCTATTGAAATCACCGATTTGTCTCCGGGACCTGCTGATACGTCTAATACTTTTAAACTATTCTGTGCATAGAGAAATGTCCCTAAAAATAGGAAGATAAAGACCAGAAAAGGTTTTATTTTCATTGTTTTTAATTCGTGTGGTATCATTATAAATCGTTTATTGTATTAACATTTTTCCTTTAAAAGTCACAAGCCCTGATGAAAGCTGGGTTTCTATCGTGTAGATATATACCCCAGATGCCATTTCGTTTCGTTTGAAGGAAAGTTCATGGTTTCCTTCAGACGTTTCAAGATTCGATTGTGTGCGGACTAATCTTCCCTGAGAATCAAAAACTTTTAAGACTGCTTTTGATGCATTTTCTGGTAAATAATATTTGATTACCGTAGTGTCTGTAAATGGATTTGGATAATTTAAAAGAGATGTTATTTTCGCTGCTGGATCATTATCGTCAACTCCTAAGTTTTTCTGCGTTATGGTATAACTTAATTCTTGAGCTTGCTGATTTGAAAGTAAAGCCGAAACAATATTTGTTTTCGAAGACACTTTGGCAACAGCTTGTTTTCCAAAAAGCGAATTATTCATTGAGAATCCAACGATACTCACTTCTCCGTTACGCTCTCCAACTGAAGCTGTAAAACCAATATCTGAAAGCAATTCTTTAATCTCTGATTTGCTAACGTCTTTTAAACGAATATCAAAACTTGATGCCGAAGCTGACTGATTGTCGATATACAATACATCATCTTCAATACTCAATACAACATCTGAAGAACTTTCTAATGTTGGACGTTTTGTATTGGCTGGTTTTTCAAGTGTTCCCGACTGAATTTTATTAATCAAAGCGATAATATCCAGTACATTCAGGTTTTGATCTTTATTGATGTTGGCCGCACCAAAGTTGAAAAAGTTTGGTTTCTGACCTAACATATAGTTCAATGATGACTGAATATCCAGAATGTTTACAATTCCGTCTAAATTAGAATCTCCTTCTCTATACGTAATGGTGTATGTTAAAACGCTGTTTCTGGCTGCACCAGCAATTTGTCTCAATTCTAATGTTTGGTTGTTTGGCACATTCCATTCGCTGAAAATACTCGTTAGTTTTAGACCTTCTCCAGAAACGGTTACGGTTTGGAAATACTCTTTCAGCGTCATATTGTACGACTGAGAGGTATTGAACAGCGAATTGGTATGATCGTAACGATTGATTTTATTGTCTTTTAAAACGGCATTTAGTGTCAAAGGCAATTCTCCTAAATTGATTTTCTGACGATCAATTTTAAAGTTTACTGAAACTGCAAAAGCAGCATCGATTCCTGTTAATGCATTTTCTGAAAGATCAACTGTTTTAAGTTTTGTAATTTTCGAAACACTTTCAGGAATTGATCCCGTTAATTTGTTGCGGGTTAAATTTAGGTTTTGCAATTCCGTAAACTTTCCTAATTCTGAAGAAATGTTTCCAGTTAAATTATTATCTGGAAGGTTGATTGAAACAACATGTCCGTCATTTGTTGTAACACCTTTCCATTTTTTCTCATGCAGATTGTTTGATGAAATGTCCCAAGGTTCTTTCCATCCAGTTCCTCCTGCACTTTGAAAGAAAGCCACTAAAGCGTTATATTCTGCAGCAATTAATGGTGTTTCAGAACCATCAGCAATTCCTTTAAATTGTAAATAAGTTCCTTGCGATGTTCCGTTTTTCTGCCAAATCGTAATTTTTGCTCCTGCTGGAATGCTTGAAACAGAAATATTTGGAAATGTTATCGCATTGTCAACTGCTGTTGCTTCAGAAATTTTAAAATTGTTTGCCTGTAATTCAAACTGGTATTTACCGCTGTAATCCTGTGCTGCATCATTATAAGAAGCAATAGCCGGAATATCGACATTTATTTCGTCGCCTTTTAAATATAAATATTCATCTTTTGCAATTACTTGACCTCTTAAGTTTACATACACGTTGGCTGTATTATAGGTAAATGGTTTTTCTAATGAATCAAAACCGTTGTTTGATAAATCAATCTGCTCGATGTTTTCAAATTCATTTAAATGTCCCGGAATCGTTCCTTTGTATAAGTTTCCAGAAATAGAGAATTTTTTCAAACCAGAAATGCCATATAAAATCGGAATGGTACCGCTGAATTTATTGGACTGAACGTTTAATGTTTTCAAATTCGTCAGTTTTCCTAAATCTGCTGGAAGCGATCCTTCAATAGCGTTTGATTGAAGATTTAAAGTTTCCAAATATGTCAGGTTTGATAATTCAGCTGGAAGTGTTCCAGATAAATTATTGGCAGCAAGACTTAACGAAACTACGTGTCCTTCTTTTGTTCCAACTCCATACCAGCTAACTTCATGGAGTTTGTTTTGCGAAATATCCCATTTCTGAGTCCACTGTGCTCCGTTTGTGCTGTTGTAGATTTTCTTCAAAATTTCGAATTCTTCGTCAGTTAACGGTTTTCCAAAAACAACTTGCGTGTAATTAATTGAAGTTTGCTGAGCCGTTCCATCATTCTGAACAATTCTAATTTGATCCGTCAATTTAATTCCGTACAAAGCAATATCCTTGAATACTAATTTTCCTTCGGCGTTTGAATAATTCGACGTTTTGTTTACACCATTGATGTAAAGTGTAAAATAGTTTTTGTTATTGATAACGCCACCATTTGCATTAAATAGGAAAGTCGACATTACCGGAAGGTTGATAACCAATTCGTTTGCTCCCACTTCGATAGTTGGAATGGTAATCGTTTGATATGAAAAATCAACCGTTTTTAAAAGTGGTAAATGTACCAACGCTTCATCAGCATCTTCAATGTTGTTATTATTCAGATATAGTGTTTTTAACGATTGAAGTTTACTCCATGAAGAGGTTATTTTGCCTTTTAATTTCGTATATCTTAAATCAAGCACTTCAAGAGCTTCTAATCCAGAAATAACGTTTAAATCTGTTGTGCTTAAATCTTTTGAATAATTTCCGCCATAAAGTGAAAGGTTTTTCAAATATTTTAAATTGCCAAAAGATGCCGGAATTGCTCCCGAAACATTGTAATTGTTATTCAGGTTCAATCCTGTTACGTGTCCGTTTTGGATACTTACTCCGTACCAAGCGCCTTCGTGCAAATTATTAGTCGAAACATTCCATTTGTTGTTCCAGCTGGCTCCGTTCATGGCGTTGTAAAAATCAACTAAAGCCTGATATTCAATATCTGAAACTTTTGGCTGATCTACTTTTACATTGGTAAAATACACTCTTGAATCGTACGATGATTGTCCTGCATTATCATAATCTTGATACAAATACAATTCATCTCCGGTTCGCAAAGAAGCCAGATAATCTGCTGGAATGGTAATCGTTCCGTCGCCTGCTACTCTAAGTGTGTTTCCTACTTGATTTCCATTAATAAATAATCGAAACGGTCTTTGTGCCGAAAAATCATTTAATGCTCTGTTGTAAAGCATTGAATTTGGAAGGTTGCTTACTTTTACATCTACACCTTCGTATAAAAAGTTTTCTACACTGATGTTTTGAGAGGTTATTTCTAATGAAACCTGATTCGACAATAATCCTTTAATATCTGAAACTTTATTGTACGAAAGGTTTAGAGTTCTTAAAGTGGTTATTTTTGCTAAATCTTTAATTAAAACTTCAACTTGATTGTTGTACATATTTAAAGTTACCAGAGAAGTTAGATTTCCGGCAGAAACTGGAATGGCTTTGATCTGGTTGTACGATAAGTTTGCGGTTACTAAACTCTCCATCCCGCCAAAAGCTTCTGGAAGAGCTGTAATAGCATTCGAATCCAGATATACTGTTTTCAGCTTTTTAAGTTTTCCCCAAGATTCTGGAAGTGCTCCTTTTATTTTGGTGTATCTTAAATCTAAAAATTCAAGTGATTCCAATTCAGAAAGAACGCCTAAATCTGTTGTGCTTAAATCTTTTGAATAATTTCCGCCATAAAGCGAAAGGTTTTTCAAGTATTTTAAATCACCAATCGATGCTGGAATCACTCCCGAAACATTGTAATTATTATTCAGGTCAAGTCCGGTAATGTGGCCGTTCTCGATACTGATTCCGTACCAGCCGCCTTCGTGTAAATTATTGGTCGAAACATCCCATTTATTATTCCAGTTGGCACCATTCATTACGGTGTAAAAATCAACTAAAGCCTGATATTCTTCGTCAGGAATCTGTGGAAGATTGATTTTGATATTGGTAAAAAATACTCTCGAATCGTATGAATTTCCATATACACCGTCATATTGCTGATACAAATACAATTCGTCTCCTGTTTTTAATGAAGAAAGTAATGATGCTGGAATAGTAATACTATTGTCTGCTGCCATTACCAAATCAGTTGCGACCTGGTTTCCTCTTAAAACCAAATTGAACTTTCTTAGAGAAGAGAAATCATTTTTGTTTCGATTATACGAAAGCATATTGGGCAGGTTTTCGACTTTTACATCGGTACCTTCATAAAGTATGTTATCAATATTTATATTTTGAGAATTTAAATCCAGATTTATCTGAGTGTTCAAAAGTCCTTCGATTTTAGAAACTCGGTTGCTTGAAAGTCCAACTGTTTTTAAAGTTGGTATATTTTCAAGTTCTTTAATCAGGGTTTCAATTTTATTATAAGCCAGATTTAAAGTTTCTAATTTCGTCAGATTTCCTATTGATACCGGCAGTGCTGTAATTTGGTTTGAAGTAGCTTCAAAAAATACCAAAGATTCCATTTCGCCCATAGTATCTGGCAAAGTGGTAATACTGTTGTTGCTTAAATAAACTGTTTTTAATTTTTTCAATTTATTCCATGAAGACGGAATCGTTCCTGAAATACTAGTCGATCTTAAGTCTAATCTTTCTAAAGCATCTAAATTTGAAAATACATTTAAATCTGTTGTGCTTAAATTTTTACCATAATATCCGTAAAGCGAAAGATTTTTAAGGTATTTTAAATTCCCGAAAGAAGCCGGAATTGCTCCCGAAACACTGCTTGTATAGGTAAGGTCTAATCCGGTAATGTGACCGTTTTCGATACTTACACCATACCAAGCACCTTCGTGTAAATTATTAGTCGAAACATCCCATTTATTATTCCAGTTTGCCCCTCCCATGGCATTGTTGAAATCTACTAAAGCTTGATATTCTGCATCTGGGATTTTTGGCTGATCTACTTTTACATTTACAAAATATACTCTCGAATCGTATGAAATATTTCCTGATCCTGAGTCATACTGTAAATACAAGAAAAACTGATCTCCTGTTTTTAAAGTCGAAAGATAGGCCGCAGGAACGGTAATACTTCCGTCGGCTGCCATTGTAATATTGCTTCCTATTTGATTTCCGCCTACATAAACGGCAAATTGTCTTCTGGCAGAAAAATCATTTTGGTTTCGGTTGTAATTTACTATCGATGGTAACGACAGAATCACAACATCGGCTCCGGTATAAACCAAACCTTCAACGTTAACACTTTGCGTGTACAAATCAAGGTTCACCTGATTACTAAGCAAAGCTGCAACATTTGATATTCGGTTAGTTGAAAGATTCAAAGTTTTTAACGTTGCAATATTTTCCAGTTCTTTTATTACTGCTTCGATCTGGTTATACGATAAATTTAAAGTGGTTAGATTCGCCAGATTACCAATTGAAGCTGGAATACTTTTAATTTGATTTGAAGAGGCATCGAAAGAAACGAGACTTTCCATTTCACCAATCGTTTCTGGCAAAGCTGTAATTGCGTTGTTTCCTAGATTAACTGATTTTAGTTTTTTTAATTTACTCCAAGAAGACGGAATGGCTCCTGTTGTATTGCTTGATCTCAAATCTAAAGTTTCAAGAGACTGCAGTTCTGAGTACACATTTAAATCAGTACTACTTAAGTTTTTATTGTAATATCCGTAAAGTGAAAGATTTTTAAGATATTTCAAATTCCCGAAAGAAGCCGGAATAGAACCCGTTACGCCACTTGTGTATGTAAGATCCAAACCAGTTACGTGTCCGTTTTCGATGCTTAAACCTGTCCAAGCTCCTTCGTGAAGATTATTTTCGTTTGTGTCCCATTTATTGTTCCAGTTTGCCCCGCCCATAGCGTTGTAAAAATCAACCAAAGCCTGATATTCAACATTTGAAACTACGGCCTGATTTACTTTTATATTGGTAAAATAAACGTTGCTGTAATGCGCAGTCGCAGCATTTCCGTCATATTGAAGGTACAAATACACCTCATCTCCATTTTTTATACTTGACAAATAAGATGCAGGAATCGTAACACTGCCATCCTGAGCAACTGTAATATAACTTCCAATTTGAGAACCTCTTACGTAAAGAGAAAGCTGTCTTTTAATCGAAAAATCACTGCTTGCTTTATTGTAATAGACGATATTAGGCAAATTGTCTATCTTTAAATCAATTCCTTTATACACAATGTTTGCCAGGCTGATGTTTTGATAATACAAATCAAGACTTACCTGATTTCCCAGCAAACCCACAATAGTCGAAATCTTGTTATTGGATAAACTTAGCGATCGTAAAGCCGTTAAGTTTTCAAGTTCTTTGATAAGAACTTGTATCTGATTTTGTGATAAATCTACAGTAACAAGACTTTCCATTTGTCCAAATTCTGCCGGAAGTGCTGTAATAGCATTGTTGCTTAAATAAAGTGTTTTCAGCTTTTTTAACTTGGACCACGATGCAGGAATTGCTCCTTTCACCTTGCAATATCTCATATCTAAAGTTTCCAAAGCTTCTAATCCAGAAAGCGAACCCAGATCTGCGGCACTGAAATCTTTTCCATAACTTCCGCCATAAAGAGAAAGTGTTTTAAGGTATTTTAAATTCCCGAAAGAAGCTGGAATTGTACCAGAAATATTACTCGTTCCAGAAAGATCAATACCAGTAACGTGTCCGTTTTCGACCGTTACTCCGTACCACGCTACTTCGTGCAGGTTATTTTCTCTGGTATTCCATTTGTTATTCCAGTTTGATTCACCCGCAGCTTTGTAAAAATCTACTAAAGCCTGATATTCTGAATCCGGAATGGGAATATTTAGAGTATTGCCGGCAAAAAGAGAAAGACTGCTAAAAAACCATAGCAATCCAAAAAGTAGTTTTTTATCCATAGATAATTTTTTAGATAGACAATATTTTGAAAGTAAATTCGTTTTAAAAAAGCAGCGTAAAAGTAGGAAAAACACAGCGGTATTTCTGATTAAACAAAAGTTAACAAATTTTAAATATTTGATTATCAATTACATGAATTATAAAATTACCTGTTTACAGGTAGGATTTATCTGTAGTAAATAGATATACAGACCGCACATATTTTATCTATAAATACTTATCAAAAAGCCTTATTTTACTCTGATTGAGGCATAATTCTTCTTTCTTCAACAAAAAAAGTGTTTAAAAAATATTGCATTTAATTTGTATATATGACCAATCGGTCATATATTTGCATCGTAAATACTACCACTCATGACAAAAGGTGAAGAAACCAGACAATTTATTTTAGAAAAAGCCGCTCCTATTTTTAATACAAAAGGAATTGCAGCTACTTCTATGAGCGATATTATGGAGGCGACCAAATTGTCTAAGGGAAGCATGTATGTTCATTTTGAAAATAAAGAAGTTTTAGCCTGCGCCGCAGTAGATCATAATATGAAAATACTGAGCAGTAAATTAGAAAATAAAGTAAATTCAGGGAGTACTTCTCAAGAAAAACTGTTTGCTTACATTGACTTTTTCAGCAATCCGTTAGCTTCTCCGGTTACTGGTGGTTGTCCGCTCTTGAACTTTGGAACGGAAGCTGATGATACCAACCCAATCGTAAAAGAAAAAGTAAACAATGCTATCAAACGCGGACAACAACTTTTGACTTCTATTATTGAAAAAGGGATTGCAGACGGAGAATTTAAACCTGAATGGAATGCAGCTGAATTTGCCACCATGCTATTTGCCATGCTCGAAGGCGGACATTTAATGTCTAGAGTTTCAGGCAGTAATGACAAAATGAAAGTCATTACCCAGGCCCTTAAAAAAATAATTATCCAAAACAGCATCTAATTTTTTTTACCATAAAAATGACCGATCAGTCATATTTAAAATTTAATAATAACTATAAAAACAAACACAATGTCAAAAACAATTTTAATTACCGGAGCATCAAAAGGATTTGGAAGAGCCTGGACAGAAGCTTTTTTAGCAAAAGGATATAACGTAGCTGCAACTGCAAGAAACGTGAATACATTAAACGATTTAAAAGAACAATATGGAAATGCTGTTTTAACGCTTTCACTTGATGTAGACAATCGTGCACAATCACTTGAAGTTGTAGAAAAAGTAAAACAACATTTTGGAACTATAGACATCTTGATTAACAATGCTGGATATGCACTTACAGGTGCAATTGAAGAAGCAAACGAACAAGAAGCCAGAGCACAGTTCGAAACTAATTTCTTTGGAACTTTATGGCTTACTCAAGCGGTACTTCCCATTATGAGAGCACAAAAAAGCGGTCATATCATTCAGGTTTCATCGATTTTAGGAGTTGGAACTTTGCCAACAATGGGACTTTACAACGCTTCAAAATTTGCAATTGAAGGATTAAGTGAAACTTTGGCAACAGAAGTAAAAGCCTTTGGGATCAATGTTACTTTAGTAGAACCAAACGGTTACGAATCAAACATTTGGCATACTGGAATAAGCAGTGAAAGCAATCCTGTTTATGATGGTTTAAGAAAAGCTTTTGCAGAAGGAGAAACTTCTTTTGGAAAAGTAGCGGCAACAGTTCCAGCAATTGTAAAATTAGTGGAAACAGAAAATCCTCCTTTGAGACTGCTTTTGGGAAAAGTGGCACTTCCTTTCGTAAAACAACACTACGAACAAAGATTGGCAAATTGGGAAAAATGGAACGATGTTTCTGTTGAAGCTCATGGATAATTCCAACTTATGTAATAAAAAAGGCAGTCTAAAAACTGCCTTTTTTTATTTTCTATTTTTTAGGAAGGTAAATCCAGAATGTGGTTCCTTCTCCGGGCTTACTGCTGAAATTAATCATACCGTTGTGATTTTCAATAATTCTGCGGCATAAAGCAAGTCCTATCCCGTTTCCACCGTATTGGTCACGTTCGTGCAGACGCTGGAACATGTCGAAAATCCTTTCGGAATATTTGCTGTCCATTCCAATTCCGTTATCAGCAATTGATATAACATGATAATTTTCTGCCGAAGTTACTAAGTTTACATCCTTAGGAACATCTTCGTAGGATACGGTAACGGTTGGCAGTGAAGTATTAAATTTAAGTGCATTATTAATCAGATTGTAAAATAACTGACGCAGCTGTGTATCAAGTCCAGGCACCACTGGCAGCGGATTTACATTTATAATCGCATTTTTTTCTTCGATTACCATACTTAAATCTGCCAATACTTCCTGAAGAACATCATTTAAATCGACTGGTTCAAAATATTGTTCTTTGTTTTCTATTCTAGAATAATTAAGAACATCTGTAATTAGATTGGATAATCTTCCAGCTGCCAAAGTGATTCGGTCAAAGTAATATTTTTTCTTTTGATCTTCACTTAAATGTTCTCCCGCTCGAGAAAGCATAATCATAATTTTTCGAAGCGGTTCCTGAAGATC
Organism: Flavobacterium endoglycinae; assembly: GCF_017352115.1. Taxonomy (NCBI): domain Bacteria; kingdom Pseudomonadati; phylum Bacteroidota; class Flavobacteriia; order Flavobacteriales; family Flavobacteriaceae; genus Flavobacterium; species Flavobacterium endoglycinae. Next base: position 4,957,279 of record NZ_CP071448.1, on the reverse strand, counting down.
ATGGCTCGCTATATAGGCAAATTGTTCTAATTCTTTATTTTTGAAACGCAGTTTGGAGTTTGCACTTTCAAGTTCACGCTGAATGGCTTTAAGTTCTGTATTGTCTTTCAGCGTTTCAACGATCATTTTCTGCGCATTTATATCTACAAAATAGACTAACCAGCTAGTAAAACTGCCGTCTTCTGCTTTGTTTGGAATAATGGAAACCAAGTGCCAGATATAATCTTGGCCTTTTTTAATTCTGGCTTCTCCAATATAATCTGATTTGTTTTGTTTGGCTTTGTTCCAGCCTTCCAAAATTTCTTCTATATCTTGAGAATGAACAAAATTTCCCAGCGTTTTTTTATCAAAAATAAGTAATGGCAGGCTAAGATAGTTTTCCAATGACTCATTCACCAGCAGTACATTATTGCGCTCGTTAACTACGCAAATTAATACTGGAATTGTATTGGCCAATCGCTTGTACTTATTCTCGCTTTCAGCCAGTTTTTCAGAAAGTGCAATAAGTTCTATATTTTTCTTTCTAATTTCATCATACGGAGATAAAGGCGGTTCAAATTTAAAGTAATCTATTAGGCTTTTTATCTTAGTTTCAGAAAGAAGCCCCGGCGCTGTTACCGGCTGGCTTATTTTGGTTACCGACTGATTATTCGCATAACTATATTCGATATGTCCCGAAATTTTAGAAGCATAATTGAAAGCTTCTGGACTGCAGCTTTTTAAATCTACAGTATCTGTAATAACGGCTACAATTTCTTTTTGGGTTGCTTTAATAATATTAATCCCCAATACAAGCAGAGAATCAGTTCCTTTCGCAATAGAACATCTGGCAATCTCAGAAACAGCTGTCGAAAATCTCGTCTGGAAAGAAGACGGCATCCCGCACATTTCAGCAATTTTCATACACCGTTTATGGGCCAGAATTAAGTCCATTTCGTTGTCAAGGTTTATTTGAATAATCTCTTTCATCGCATTTAGATTATTTTACCAACCAAAATTGTAGCATCGTCAGTTCCTCTTATATTTTCTTTAAATAAAGAAGCCGCTATAATTCCCGGGCTTTGCTTAAAAATTGAAGTTAAATCGTTTAAATTCCATCTTGTACGTAATCCATCACTGTGCATAACAATAATCTGATGTTTTTTAAAAGGTACAATGGTGCTGTTTAAAGTACGCGGAATATTATGTCCAATAATTCCGTTATAAGCTGTATAGGTTTTATTCTCTAAACCGGTATAAATGCGGGTATTAATATTTCCAATCCCACAAATATTCCATACTTCAGCTTTATAATCTACTGAAGCTATTGTTGCTACCAATCCTCTGGTTTTCTTTACTTTAGAATGTATTTCTCTCAGCACTTCTGTGGGATTCCATTCAATTGTTTGTCTAAAAACTTTAATTGCGGCTTCAACGGCTTCATTTGCACTTTCGCCATGACCTAGTCCATCTCCCACAAAGATCTGAAAACCTTTGCTAGAATGTTTTACATAATACCCATCTCCGCATAATTTTTCACCTGGATAATTAACAGCAATTGTTGTGTAATTAAGTACGTTTTTAAGTAAAGGAGGATTAAATTCTGATGTTTCACAGATTTTAACATATTGAACACAGCCCCAGTTTTTAATGGAATAAATTTGGAAGTCATTGCTCAATCGTTTAATTGAGCCTAATCCATGTCCGAGTGTATTGGAAGAAGAATAGCCATCGTTCATTATTTTGGCTACATTGTCAAATCCAACGCCATTATCGAGACAGTAAATCTCTATAAGGTTTTGATCATTTTCTACATGAGCTCTGTATAAAAGCTCTCCGCCACTGGCGTATTTAATTAAGTTTGAAGTTAATTCTGCAACAATAATATCCGTTTCGGCAGCCCTGTGAGCGCTAAAACCTATTTGAAGGGCAAGATTGTGTATTTCTCTTTTTATAAAAGCAATTAGACTTCTATCGTCTATTTTATAAGTGGAAAACGTATTATCCATTTTTCCATTTTGTTATAGTAACGGTAGTACCGCTTCCTAGTTCTGATTTAATGTCAAATTCATTGACAAGTCTTTTTGTTCCCGGCAAACCTAATCCAAGGCTTTTTCCTGTGCTGTAACCATCTTTCATAGCCAGACTAATATCTGCAATACCCGGACCATTATCAATAAAAGTTACGCGCACGCCATTTTCACGGCCATTACTAACCGATTCTATAATGACTTTTCCGCCTCCTCCGTATTTCAGAAGATTACGAACGAGTTCACTGGTTGCCGTAATTAATTTGGTTTGATTAAGAATACTCATACCAACCCTAACGCCGTACTCTTTTACACGGTTGCGCAATGGTACAACGTCTTGTTCTTTTACAATAAGAGCTTCTTCTTTACTATTCGTTATCGTCGTCATACTCCTGCTCTTCGTTATCGCTTATGTGCATTTTTGAGCGAAGTAAATCCATACCTTTTTCTACATTTAGGGCACTTATAACTCCATTTAGGGACAAACCAAGTTCAACCAATGTAATAGCAACTGCTGGCTGCATTCCTACTACAACTGTTTGTGCATCTAATATTTTTGACATTACAGCTATGTTTCCTAAAATACGTCCCATAAACGAATCGATAATAGAAACTGCTGATATATCAATTAATACGCCTTTTGAACTATGTTTACTAATGGTATTTATTAAGTCTGACTCCAAATTTTCTGCCAGCTGGTCGTACAAATCGACTTGTATGGTAACCAGCAGAAAATCCCCCATTTTTAGTATAGGAATTCTTTCCATATTCTTAAAAATCTTATTCTACAATTTTCTTTCTTTTCACAACATTCAATTGCAACATTTCGAAAGCAGTTTGTAAAGCACTTGCAAGAGATGCTTTAGTAGTAATACCGCTTAAATCGATTCCTAAGTGAACTACTGTTTGTGCAATTTCTGGACGAATACCGCTTATGATACATTCTGCTCCCATTAAGCGGGTTGCACTTACAGTTTTAATAAGATGCTGTGCTACTAGAGAATCTACCGCAGGAACACCAGAAATATCCAAAATAGCAATTGAACTTCCTGTGTCAACAATTTGCTGTAAAAGGCTTTCCATTACAGTCTGAGTTCTTGAACTGTCTAAAGTCCCAATAATTGGCAGGGCTACAATGCCGTCCCAAACTGCAATAACTGGAGTTGAAATTTCGCTGATTTCATCGATTTGTCTGGCAATTACATCTTCTCTTCCTTTCATAAAGGCTTCAAAAGTCATAATCATCATGTTATCTAAAATCGCATTTAATTTTAAATTGGCATCATAAAGCTGCGCTGGATCTTTTATCAATTCAGACAAGACTTTCGAACAAGCTTCTTTAAAAGATATTAAATATTGAGCATTTTCTCTTGGTGAAAATCCACGTTTTCCTCTCGATGAAGAGATTCCCACAATAAGATCTTGAACTTTTTCGAGTTCATTAGAATTTTCGAATTTTTCATCAGATTTTGACAAAGCAGTTAAAAAGAGTGAAGCAAATTCTTTTGACTCTTCTTCTTCCATTGCTCCATCGGTAGATCCACTATCTAAAAGAATTTGAGACCATATCGTTAATAATTTGTTTTCGTGCTCTTTCAAGTCGCCCAGTAAGTTGTTTTGCATTTGGATTTTGTTTGGATTGTTCTTTAACAAATATATGATTTTAAATTGATTTTCGGAAAACATTTGTTAAAACGTAATAAATTAAAAATTAACACTTTATTCGTAAATATGGTTTTTTAACATTTTATAATCAAAATAATGTTAAAAAAATTGCAAAAAACTAGAAATCTAAAAAACGCAAAAAGAGACAATGATAATTGTCTCTTCCTTGATTATGAATCAAATTCAAAATTTTTATGGCAGAAAAATGCCGGTTAAAAAAAGCATTTTAGTTTTCTTTTAAAGTAGACTACAAGTTAAAAGGAAATTGGCATCTAAAATGATTTCTTAACATTATCTCATGGCAAAAAAATGCTTTTGTGAGAATAATGTGCTATCCAAAAAAATTAAAAAATCTAAATAAAGGTAAAATTGGTTAGTTTATAAAATCAAATTTGTCTTCAAACATTTTACCGATTACAGGAATAGGTTTCTTCTGCTCATTTGCCGCATTGATAATTCCAAAAATCCATAAGATTAAAAAGGCATAACCCACAAAACTTAAAAAATAAAGAGAAGGTACTATTGACAAAACAATTGAAAGGATAACATTGACAGCAAATGTCAATAGGAAAATTCCAAATCCTTGTTTTAAATGATAAATGACAAGATCGCTTTTTGGCGTTTCATCTTTGCTTTTTACAAAAGCTATAATCCAGCCAATAATGGTTACATAGCTCAGGATTGATAAGGTTTTATTATTCATGGTTGTCTGTATTTTATACGAACAAAAATAAATACAAGAGATGTAAGCCAAAACGATTATTTTGTTATTGGTAGTTTCCAATTGGCATTGGTAGTAATTGACTATTTAAACTGTCAACAGGCATTCAAAATTAGACTTCATCTTTCATCAATTTAAAAAAGGATTCTTTTTTTCCTCTCGAAATTGGCACTGAAGATTTATCAGACATCATAATCATTCCTTCACGAGAATAACTTAAAATTGCATTTACATTAATTAAATGCGACTGATGCACTCGGAAAAACAAAGGCGGCAGCAGAATGTCTTCGTAATTTTTAAGTGGTTTCGAAACCATAATTTTTCGGCCGTCAATCAAGAAAAATGTCGTGTATGAACCCGAGGTTTCGCATCGTAAAATCTGATCCAATTTTACCACATACATCGCTTCTTGGGTGGGTAGAACCAGTCGGTCAGGGGTTTTAGAAAGATTGGTCTGCAATTCGGTAATCTGCTGCTTTTCGAAAACTCGTTCCTGCAGGATTTCAATACGATCTATAGCGGCTTTTAATTCCTGCGGATCAATTGGTTTCAGAAGATAATCGACTGCGCTGTATTTAAATGCATTGATTGCATGCTGTTCGTAAGCAGTCGTGAATATGAGATGAAACGAATTAAAAGAAATCTGCTGCAAAACATCAAATCCAGTTCCGTCTTTGAGCATAATATCCATAAAAACCAAATCAGGTTTTAATCGGTCAATTATCTTTTTCGCTTCTTCCACTGTTTCTGCATATCCAACAATCTGGACGCTGTCTCCAGAAACCATTTCGAGCATAATCGACAACGCTTCTCGCAAACGGTGTTCGTCTTCAATAATTATGGTTTTGTATATCATGATAGTATCGGAATATTAATAATTACCACACACCCGTGTGTATCGGTTACAGGATCTTTTTCGCTTACTGTAAAACCTGCGTTTGGGCTTTCCTTCTGCATTATAGACAATCTTTCATCTGTAATCGTAGTCGAAAGTGATTGATGAGTTTCGTTGATTTTTATTTTTCTGGAAGCGGTTAATCCAATTCCGTTATCTGTAATGGTACAGATTAAAGTGCGCTGTTCTTCATCTTCTTTAAAATAAATTTCGATAAGTCCGCGTACATTATTTTCTTGTGGTTTTAAACCATGTTCTACCGCATTTTCTATAAAAGGCTGAATCAATAAGGGTGGAATTAAGATATCTGTTTCTACATTCGCATCACATTCAATTTTATAATCAAATCCGTTGTTTAAGCGAAGCTGCTGCAGTTCGATGTAATTTTGCAGTGTATTAATTTCTTCTTCAAGAGAAATGGTTTCTTTTCGGGATTGTTCTAAAATCTGTCTCGTCAGTTTGGCAAATTTATTCAGATAAGAAACTGCCGGAAGCGTATCTTTTTGCAAAATCATACTCTGGATATTTCCCAAAGCATTAAAAATAAAATGAGGGTCCATTTGAGAACGGAGTAATCTTCTTTCTAATGACAATCTTGCCGACAGGTTTTCGATGGTTTCTTTCTCCATCAATTGGATTTTAAGTTCGTTATGAACCTGTTCCTGCTTTAGAAGGTCTTCTCTATTCTGATAATATCTTTGACGATAATGATACGATCGAAACATGAAAACCAATCCAATTAATAAAACACCCGCTATTCCGTAACCTAATAACTTATTTTTCTGTTCGAGTCCATTTTCGAGTTCAAGCTGTTTGATTCTTTCTGCTTTTTTGGAAGATTCGTATCTCGCATCAGCATTCTGAAGCATCGATTGCGCAGATTCTTTATATTTTAATTGATTGTATTTTGTAAAAGAGGTATCGTATGCATAATACGCTTCAAAATCTCCCCGCTTTACCGCAACATCTTTGAGAGAATTGTAAAAAGCTGCCATGAGATAATTATCAGTATACGGAAGGCTTTGCTGGTATTTTATTCCGTTTATAAACAAAAGTTCGGCTCTTAGATAATCTCCTTTTTGAGTAAAATAATACCCTTCAAGACCAATTGCGCTTCTAAAAATAATCTTCACATTGTATTTTTTGGCAATGGCGGTCGCTTTTTCTAGATTCGATAAAAAGGCTTTTTCGTTAATCGGTTTTGGGCCTTTCGTATAAAGATCGGCCAGGTTTACATAGGCGATTCCGATAGTACTTTTACTGACGATTTTATCGGCATTTTTTTCGGCTAAAGAAACAGTTTCCAGAAAAAACTTCATTGCCCTTTGCCATTCCTCTTTTCCTTCAGATTCAAGTTTATCACTTAAGAAACTTCCAAAAGCAAGTCTAGCGAATAATTGACTTTCGGGATCACCTGATTTTGAAGCGTGAGCCAATGCCTCTCTGGCGTATTTTTCTTCTTTTTCTGGAGAAGCTGGATAAAAGAGATACGAAATATCGGCAGCAATTTTAGCACATTGATCGTGTGCATTTTCTTTGGAAAATAATGTATATGCTTCCAGCAGATAGTTTATTGCCTGAGATTTGTCGTCTATATACGATTTTAAAGAACCCATTGCTGCAGATGCAAATGCTTTGGCTCTGCTACTAGTTCCTTTTTGTGCCAGATCGTACGACATATCGGCATAATGGATAAACTCTTTTAGATGCAGTAGTTTTCTCTGGGTAAGCGCTAAGTAAGCATAACAAATTGCCTCATCTTCTTTGCTATTGTTTTTTTTAGCCAGACGAAGTTCTTGTTTTTGTATTTTAATACTCGCCGTTGTGTCCGAAAAACGTTTGGCAAATCCTTCTTCAGCCATTTTCTCTACGGCAGAAATCTGAGCCTGAATTACAGTTGTAATAAAGAAGAAAAACAGCAGTACAATTCGCTTTTGTTTTTTGAAATTTATCGTGAAATTTTGTGGCATACATAGTGGTAATTACCGCCAAAGTACAAATTGCGTTCAGACTGACCAAACATTTTGGTATTGTTTTTAATGTATAAAAGTCTTGCTTACAAGTGCTTAAAATCAGTTGAGACGCCCTGTGTTTCCTGATATATTTCAGAATTAACCAAATAAAAACCTAAACCATCCGTATGCCAATTTGCGATTGCCAATACTTTTGGTATGAAGTAATCTTGTTATACTAAATTATTTTAAAATCAGAAATATTATGAACAAGAAAATTCTTTCATTCTTATTAATTAGTTTCCTTTTCCTCACACAGATTACATACGCACAGCTGGAAGAAAAACGCACTAAAGTGGAGATTACAGTTAAAGACGGAAATAAAACGATTACCGTTCCTGTACGTACAGCTACAGTGTCTTTTACAAAAGGAATTGCCTCTCAAGATCCATTAGATAAAACCGATAACCGAAATTATTATCTAACGGTTGATTTTGAAAAACAAGATACAAACTTGCTTCGTGCTTTTGCATCCCATAAAAATGGACTTGATGGACAAATTACGATGATTGACACTTTTGGAAAACTTCCAACTAGAAAATTTGAGTTTAAAGGCGGAAAACTAGATAGTTTAAGCGATCAGCTTTCGGCGGATTATACTAGTTCGTACTACTCTATTTACTGTAACCTTTTGATTATTGACGGTGTAACAATTGAATAAATGGAATTGAAGTATTTTACAAAATCCGGAAATCAATTTATCATGAAACGCGATTATAGTTTTGCGCTGCTTATTAGTATTGCGCTCGCCATTTTTGCCGGAGCGGGAATATGGATTAAGGAAATGGCGATGTTTTGGATTTTCGGGATTTTGTCTGTTTTAAGTCTAATATCCATTTGGTCAAAACAAATCATTATTGATTTAGAGCGAAAGGAAATTATCGTAAAAATTGGATTGATTGGAAAACCGTTTCCAATTCCGTTTGAGGATTTTCAAAATTTTGAATTAGTGAGAATCAAACAGTATTTATTGACCACCAATACGTCTTTAAACATCCAATACTTAAAAAACGGAAAAGAAAAATCTGCCATGATTGCACAAGGATTTACGAGTAAATCTATGCAGAATCTGGCCAACGAAATTGATGAAATTATACACGGCGTATGAAAATCTGGGAAAAATATAATTTACAAGAAACGTCAGACCATCTTATTTTTCAACCTTTTAAACCGCTGCAAAAACTTTCGCAGTGGTTTTTAATTGGAATTTTTATAGTTGCCATACTATTTCCTTTATTACGAAGTTATGTTGATGCAGTTGTATTGTATTCTGTTTATATATTGCTGGGATATTTCTTTCTTCACAGTTTGTACGATATTCTGATTAGGGCAAAAATTACATATACATTTGACCTTAAAGAAAAATCAATCTATCGTGAAAGTCCTATTTCTAAAAAGAGAAAAATACTAAAACTCGAAGAAGCTGTTATCTTTGTAAGTTCCGAAATGGGAAGCTGGCATTATAGTATTGGCGCACGAAAAAGCCAATTTGTAAAAAGTTATAGCATTAGTGAAAACTTTAGTTCGGGCAAAAAAAGCGATCGAAAACAAGCTGAATATGAAAATCAGATTCTGGTGAAAATTCAAAATATGATCGACACTTCTACAACCATGTAACATCAATTAATTTAAATATGAAAATTCAGAAAATCATCGCCTTAGTATTTGTATCAACCTTATTGTTTTCATGTAATTTTTTTACTGACAATTCTCCAGAAAGAGTTTTTGAACTTATTGGTTTAAATGCCAACAAGATTCCTAAAAGTTTTGAACGTGTTTTTAAAGAATATTATCAGCAGAAACAAAACGGAACACTGCAAGCTCTTGCTGAGGATCAAAAATCGATGCGTAATTCTAACTGTGTAGATGCGGTTAATTTTTATTATGGAAATACTTTTAAAGAAGACATTAAAAAAATAAATGCTCTAAGCAAAACAGAAGAAACTGAACCGATTATCAAAGCTGCAATTGATATGTTTGAATATGCCCAAAACATACAAACAAATGATTTTCCTAAAATTGCTAAAATGATCGATGATGGAAAAAGCGAAGAAGAAGTTCTGCATGCCGCAAAAGAACTCGACAACGCAAAAGGAATGGAACTCGACAAAAAATACGAAAAAGTAATGAGTCTTTTATTACCTTATGCTGATAAACACGGCGTGGAGTATAAGAAGTTTTAATTTTAGTTAGAAGTTATGAGTTAGGAGTTATGGGTTATGGGTTGCCATGATCTAAAACTTCTAACTTCTAACTCATAACTTCTAACTCATAACTCATAACTTCCAACTCTTAACTCATAACTCATAACTTCGAACTTCCAACTCTTAACTCATAACTCATAACTTCGAACTTCCAACCCCCAACTCAATAATAAATATTCAAAATTATTTTCGATTTCGAATTGTCAATAATTTTTTCCAATTTTTTAAAGAAAGCTTCACTTACCATAGGACAGCCATGACTATTTGAAATGTAATACTCCTGCTCTTCATTTGGAACAGCAGAATAAGAATGAAGTACAATAGCTCTTTTTAAAGCGTTGCTATTAGATTCGTTTAAACCTTCTAATTTGTAGGATTTGCCAAACATCCCTTTATAGGAACTTCCTACTACATAATTTCCCAGAGAAGTACATTTAGAATTAGGTTCATTGCTGAATTTAAGCTCTCCCCTTACATTGGTTTCAGAACCCACACCATTTGCTACAAGACCTTGTTCTATAATTTCGTTACTTTCTAGATCATAAACAAAAAACCGGTTTTTTCCAGACTTAATTCTCATATCAATAAAAAAGGCAATCTTGGTATTATACGCTTTATTTTTAGCAATAACAGCTTTTACATCGGTAAGCTGTATACTTAAACGTTCCATTTCTGGAGATAATGGAGGTGTTTCTATTTTGTTTTCATTTGGAACACCCCAAAAACCAATCATTAAAAACAAAATAAGGCTAAAGTTTTTCATAAAAATTGTTCTTAGAATTAACAGAACAAAGTTCCAACTTCAACCAAACAAAAATTACCCTAAGAAGACTGATTAACAACAAAATAAGACTATTTTTAAAACAAAAAAAAGACAGATAATAACAATCATCTGTCTTTTTTGTTTTAGGTGTCAAGTGTCAAGTTTCAAGTTTCAGGTTTCAGGTTTCAAGTTAAACTCATAACTTATAACTCATAACTTACAACTCATAACTTATAACTTATAACTCATAACTCATAACCCATAACTCATAACTATTTACCAACCTTTTACAGCCCCACCTTTAAATTCACGTTCAGCTGCTTTTTCAACTTCTGGAGATTGAAAAGCCTGTAAAAACTGTTTTACTTTTTCTTCATTTTTATTGTCTTCACGGCTTACCACAAGATTTACATAAGGTGAATCTTTATCTTCTACAAATAAAGCATCACGAGAAGGAACCAAACCTGCTGCAGAAGCAAATGTATTATTGATAATCGCAATAGAAACATTGGCATCGTCTAAGGCACGAGGTAATTGAGGCGCTTCTAATTCTAATATTTTCAAGTTTTTAGGATTGCTGACAATATCAGTTACTTTTGGTAGTAAACCAACACCGTCTTTTAATTTTAATAAACCATTTTTCTGTAAAAGCAATAACGAACGGCCTCCGTTTGTTGGATCATTTGGAATAATAACCGTGCTTTCGTTTTTCAACTCAGCAAGCGTTTTTATCTTTTTAGAATAAGCTGCAATTGGATACACAAATGTATTACCAATAATAGCCAATTTGTAACCTCTTTGTTTAGACTGTTCATCTAAATACGGTTTGTGCTGAAAAGCATTTGCATCAATATCGCCTTGGCTTAAAGCTTCATTTGGAATTACATAATCGTTGAAAGAAACCAATTCAACTTCCAATCCGAATTTTTCTTTTGCCACTTTTTTAGCGGCTTCAGCTACTTTTAATTCTGGTCCCGAAGCTACTCCTACTTTTATAAAGTGCGGATCATTCTTTTTACTATTTCCGCAGTTTGATAAAACTAGTGCCAATGCCAAAACCCCAGCCGTTTTTAAAATATTTAATTTCATACTATTTTTAATTTTTAATTCTAAATTTTTAATTGAATGTTTATCTGTGATCGAATCTTTTTGATAATCTGTCTCCTGCAAACTGAATCACGAAAACCAGAATAACTAATAATGCTAGAACAGAATTCATCGTCAAAGCATCGTAACCAATATATCCATATTGATATCCTACTTGTCCTAATCCGCCTGCACCAACGGCACCTCCCATAGCAGAATATCCTACAAGCGTAATTAAAGTAATAGAGGCTGCATTAATTAAAGAAGGCAACGCTTCTGGCAATAAAACTTTATATACAATTTGAAAAGGCGTTGCGCCTAAAGCTCTTGCCGCTTCTATTAATCCTGATGGAAGGCTTAACAAACTGTTTTCAACCAAACGGGCAATAAAGGGCGCTGCACCAATACTTAACGGAACTAAAGCAGCACTTACACCAATTGAAGTACCCACAATGGCACGCGTAAACGGAATCATCCAAACGATTAAAATGATAAACGGAATCGAACGAAATACATTTACCACAACTGATAAAGTTCGGTTTAAAACAGGCTGTTCTAAAATTTGATTTTTACGGGTAAGGAAAAGCAAAATTCCAGTTGGAAGTCCCAATAAAAAACCAAAAAAGCCCGATACAAAAGTCATAACAATGGTTTCCCATGTTCCTTTTAACAATAAATCTATAAGAGAATCAGACATAACCTATAATTTCTGTTTTAATATGCTTTGAATTAAAATATTGAATTGCCGCGTCATAGTTTTCGCGTTTTCCTGAAAGTTCAATTAACATGACGCCAAAATTTACCTCGCCTGCCTGATCCATTTGTGCGCTTATAATTTTGAAATCAGTATCGAACAGTCTTGAAACTTCAGAAATAACAGGTTCATTCACTGATTTGCCAGTCATTTCCAGTTTCAATAACGGATTCAGATTTCCATTATCTTCTTTTTGTAATTTATCTTCATAAACACTTGGAATTTCTAAATGCAGTGATGATGAAATGAACTCTTTTGTTAATTCATGTTTTGGATCGGCAAAAATTTCGCCTACACTTCCCTGCTCTATTAATTTCCCGTGGCTGATTACAGCAACTTCATCGCAGATCGATTTTACAACTTCCATTTGATGGGTAATCAACAAAACTGTAATGTTCAGACGTTTATTAATGTCTTTCAAAAGGTTTAAAATAGATCGTGTAGTCGCAGGATCAAGTGCACTTGTAGCTTCGTCGCATAAAAGTACTTTTGGATTATTGGCTAGCGTTCTGGCAATTGCAACCCTCTGTTTTTGCCCGCCCGAAAGACTTGCCGGATAATCATTTGCTTTTTCGGCCAAACCAACTAATTGCAGTAGTTCTAATACACGTGTTTTAATTTCGCTTTTAGGAGTTCCTGCTAATTCTAATGGAAAAGCCACATTATCGAAAACAGTTCTTGAAGAAAGCAGATTGAAATGCTGAAAAATCATTCCTATTTGTCTTCTTTCAATAGCCAGCTCAGCGTTTGATAACTGCATTAAAGCTTTTCCATCAACAATAATTTCTCCTGATGTGGGTCTTTCCAATAAATTGACACAACGGATTAAAGTACTTTTTCCGGCACCAGAAGTTCCAATAACACCAAATATTTTTCCTGGCGGAACGGTTAGCGAAACATCAGACAAAGCCGAAACAATTCGGTCTTTCTGATGAAACGTTTTGGTTACATTTTTTAATTCAATCATTTTATATTCAGATTTGCGAAACAAAAAAGCTTTTCAAACATTCATGAAAAGCTTTTTGAAATAATATCGTTTTTATAGAGAAGCCTTCTAAATGAATTACATAACTGTATTACAGCACATCATGGTACCGCAGTTATAATAATTCTTCATATTCAGACTGTTATTTCTCATTGTTGCTGCAAATTTAAATAGTTAATTTTAATTTTTATATAAAAATCCTTAAAACTTTTATTAGCCTATCAATATGGTAGACTAAAAATCTAAATTACCTAGTTTTTAAGCTGTTTTAGCGTCGAGTAAAACAGCCAATTGAATACATGGCAAATCGGAACGATTGCTCCACGCATGATTCGTTCCGCGTTGAATTACGATATCTCCTGCCTTCAATAAAGTTTCTCCTTCCTCAACAATCAAATAAATTTCTCCCGAAATGATAATAATATAATCTAAAGTATCCGTTTGATGCATTAACGGATGAGGCTGGCCTTCAGGTGCAACGATTCCTAAATGTTTATCTGGCGGAATTTGTACATACCGAAAATAACTTCCGTTTTTAGGTGTACTGGGAAAAGCAGTATTTTCAATAACTTTTTCTTCAAAATTAGCTGGAGTGCTGTCAGTTGACCAAATATCTGAAATTATCAATCCGGGAAAATGTTCTGAGACATTGGTAACAATTTCATCCTGTTCTATAATTGATTTTCCATTTCGTATTCCGGTTACAACTCTTCTTGGTATTGTTTTCATTTTTTGTTAATCTGCATTATTAGTTTTCTTCCGCCTGTTTTATTCTCTCGCAAAATGGTCAGTGCTTTAGTAACCGTTTCGGCATCCAGTTCTCCGACAATAGAAATATTTGGCGGACTAATTAATTCTTTTTCTAATAAATGGCTCAATTCTGTCAATCCGTTTTTATAATAGTCATATTGTTTTTCAATTCCATAAGCATAATTGGAAATATTGTAAATAGTTGCTCCTCTTGAAAAAAGAATCCCACGAGATTCTGGGGTTGAAAAATTTGTAACATCAACATAAACCCCGTTTATTTTTAAAAGTTTTGCTGCAATTTCAGCAACTTGATTTCCAACGAAATCGACAGCAATATCAAACTTTTGCTTTTTGTTTAAAGCAAGAGCTGTTTCGTAAATGTCATCTTTTTTGTAATTGATGATTTGCTCTTGCTTTACGCAGAGATGCAGTAAAGAAGTAATACTTTCCTCATTTCCGGCTGTAACCACGAAATTGGTAAAACCTTTAGCAATAAGCAGTTTAATAAAAATATTTCCTACACCTCCAGCCGCGCCTGTAATTACTATTGAATTGGTTACAGAAACATTCATTCGTTTAAAAGCCTGCAAAGCGGTAAGTCCGGCTGATGGAATTCCGGCTGCTGCTTCAAAAGAAATATTTTGAGGTTTCATAACGGCAATGTTTTCTGGAACACAAATATATTCGGCGTATGTTCCGTTGGAACCCATACTTCCCGATCCGCAGAAAACAGCATCGCCAATTTTAAAATCGGTTACTGCTGTACCAATTTCTGTTATAATTCCCGAAAATTCTCGGCCCAGAATTGGCGAATGAATGAGCTTTCTTTCTGAACCGTTTTCCGTCATTTGATAATCTATCGGATTAAAACCTGAAGCCATAATCCTTACTTGAATCTGATGACTTTCGGGCAATGGAATTTCTACTGTTTCCAGTTTAAACTCACGATTTTCCTGTAATACTATTGCTTTCATTTTTATCTTTTTAGTTTACAAAAATATGGCTGTAATATTCTATTTTTGTTATGGGTTAACCTAAGGTAACCGGTTACCAAAGAGAAACTAGTATGGCAAAAATTAATGATAACGGGGTACTTCGCGAAGCCAATTGTTCTGAAGAACTTATGGCAATGCGTGACAGTCTTGATGTTTTAGGTGGAAAATGGAAATTGATGATTTTAAGGTTTTTAACCAATAGAACGCATCAGGTGATCCATTTTAAAAAAATGCAGCGCGAAATTGACGGCATTTCGGCTAAAATGCTCAGCAAAGAACTTAAAGAATTAGAAACCAATTTGCTTATCTCCAGAACAGAGCAAGATACTAAACCAGCAACAGTAGTTTATGCTATTACCGAATATGGCAAATCGGTACTTCCAGTTACAGAAACCTTAGTCAATTGGGGATTGGCACACCGAGAAAAAATTATAGAATCCCTAAAATGATATCTCGCTGTTAATTCAAATTTAGAATTGCAGCTTTACTTCTGTAAATCCCCGTGATGTAAAAAACAATTTCTTTCTCAAGACTCTTCTCTATTTTTCTAATTATATAAGCTTGTTGATATTAGCAAAACTTAACAAGAAAAATAATAAACACAATCGGTTGTTTAAATCACTTAAATTTTTAAATTAGCAGTAAAAAACTTACTCATAGTGAGGAAGTATTATTTACTAACTAATTAAAACCATTTAAGTTATGAAAAGATTTAAAAAATTACTTTTTCTATTTTTAGTGTTTTTTCCTCTTACGCAATTGTTTGCGTGGCCAGGAATGCCATTGCCTCCTCTGCATGTTGAAGGCAAAAATTTAAAAGATCCCTGCGGAAAAAATGTATTACTGCATGGCGTTGCCATAACCCCGAGTCCTTGGTTTAATGGCTGCTCGTATAACCAATGCCGTTGGGATAATTATAATGTTCAAGGCTGTCTGAATTATAATAATGCTGTTATGGATGCGCTTACAAATACCAGTAACGGATGGAAATTAAATTATATAAGACTTCATATTGATCCATATTGGACAAATACACCTGGATGTTCAGCAGGGGAAAATAATATTTCATGTTTTGACTATAATAGATTGGTAACTTATGTAAATCAAGTCATAATTCCTTTAATTAATCATGCCAGAAGCAGAGGATTGTATGTTGTCCTTCGTCCTCCAGGAGTATGTCCTAATCGAATTGCATTTGGTGACAACTACCACAATTATTTAAGAACTGTGTGGCAGTTTTTATCAAACCATCCAAATTTAAAGAATGTAGATAATGTGATGTTTGAATTAGCCAATGAACCAATAGAAATACTGGGAACAAATGGAAATTGGGGTGCAACTGGCGATGAGCATTTTGCCGCTTTACATAATTTCTTTCAAGATTTAGTAAATAAGATTAGAGCGAATGGTGCAAATAATGTTTGCTGGATACCAGGAACAGGATATCAATCTCATTACCAAGGATATCCAAATCATTTGATTACAGGAGGTAATATCGGTTATGCAGTTCATGTTTATCCGGGATATTGGGGAGCAAATGCAGAAAACACGACCAGTTTTAATAATGCCTGGAATGCCAATGTGCAGCCAATTGCTAATATAGCCCCTATTATGATCACCGAAACAGATTGGTCTCCTTCTGGCGACCAAACATGGGGTACGGGTACAACAAGCGGTTTTGGTCTGAATTTGAAAGGCAGAATTGATGCTACCGGAAATTGCAGTTGGAATTTGCTTGCTCCAGAAGGGCTGATAACCAATGCAGATCCATATAATGTTACAACTGCTTTTAACAACAGCTGGGAATCTTGCGCTGCGCCAGTTAAACAGTGGTTTTCTGAATATGCAAACAATAATATCCCATCGCAAAGCTGCAACACATTAATAAACAATACTGTTTATGAAATTGAATTTAAAACAAACTCAAATAAAGTCCTAGATCTTAAATATGGAACTAATGCAAATGGTACTGTAATCCGTCCTTGGGATAGATCAGGTGCAACTGCGCAGCAATGGATTGCTATTGATGCTGGAAACGGCTATTGGCGTTTTAAATCAAATGCAAGTTCCACAGGACGTGTAATCGATCTTGAAAGTGCAGATGCAACAAATGGAAAATCGATACGACTTTGGGATAATTATAGCAATGATGCTCAGAAATGGCTGGTAACCGATGTTGGCAATGGCTATTACAGCATAAAATCAGCAGTAGATACATCAAAAGGCTGGGACACTGCCAATTGTAATATGGATGGTACAGCAAATCTTCAGCTCTGGGAATATTACGGAACTTCATGCCAATTATTTAAGTTCAATAAAGTTGGAACTACTGAAAAAAGCGCCATTACTAAAAATATTTCACCCAATACTGATGAAATCTCTACTGATGTGCAAGTATATCCTAATCCATCAAAAGGCGGTGAATTTAATATTTATTTCCCTTCGCCATCAGATGAAAATTATTCTCTAGCCGTTTATTCAAGTGGCGGCGAGCTATTATACGAAACCAAAAATCTAAAATCGAATACTAATCAAGCCGTTAAAACTAGACTTCCTAAAGGAGTATATTTGGCTAAGATTTCTCAAAATTCGACCGCAACAACCAAAAAGATTGTAATTGAATAGAACAATACTTATAGATTTAAGATTAACTTTATAGTCATATTCATCATTATTTGTTGAATACAAAAACCACTATTTAAAATTAAAATAGTGGTTTTCTTTTTTACTAACTAACTTAACTTAAACCATTTTTTTACCTCTTTTTCGATAGTATCTTTTATTTGAGGATTTTCAAACTCATTAGAAACGGGATTATACTCATAATCCTTTTTCCATTTTTTATAATTTAAAGCTACTTTTTCAATCGCATCGCAGATATAAAAAAGTTCTTCATTACTCATAATTGGATGCAATGATAAACGAACCCAGCCTGGCTTATTGGTTTGATTTCGCTGCAGTAGTTCATTCGTAATTTCAGCAGATTTCTTTTCATTGATGTTGAAGAGATAGTGCGCGTATGTGCTTGCACAAGACCATCCGCCGCGAACCTGAATTCCAAAACGATCATTTAAAAGTCTAACAATCAAATTATAATGAATATCTTCAATTACAAAAGAAACACAGCCAATACGCTCTGTAGTTAAATCTCCCAAAATAGATAGTCCTTGTATTCGTTGAAGTCTAGAAAAACAAAGATCAAGTAATTCTTTTTCTCTGTTTTTAATATTCTCCACACCCATCTTTTCTTTTAATTCTAAAGCCAAAGCGGTTCTGATTACCTGAAGAAAACCCGGAGTACCGCCATCTTCTCTAACTTCTATAACATCGCTGTAGCAGTATTTTCCCAACGGATTGGTCCATTTTACATTTCCTCCGCCTGGATTATCAGGAAAATCAGATTGGTATAATTTTTCATTGAAAACCAAAATACCGCAGGTTCCTGGTCCGCCTAAAAACTTGTGAGGTGAAAAGAAAATCGCATCTAATTGTTCTTCAGGATTTTTTGGATGCATATCAATTTTAACATACGGAGCCGAAGCTGCAAAATCGACAAAGCAAAGTCCGCCGTTTTGGTGCATGATTTTAGCTAATTCATGATACGGCGTAATAATTCCCGTAACATTCGAGCAAGCCGTAAACGAACCGATTTTTATACTTCTTCCAGCATATTTTTTAATTTCCTCCGAAAGAACTTTTGGATCAACCAAATTGTTTTCATCAGGAGGAAGAATGACTACTTCAGCATTGGTTTCATACCACGAAACCTGATTAGAATGATGTTCCATATGCGTGATAAAAACTACAGGCCGGTCTTCTTCTGATTTTGTTCGAAGAGCCATGATACGCTGCAGTTTAGACAACGCTGCTGTCATTCCGCTTCCAGTTGTTACCAGAACATCTAATTCGCTGGCATTAACCGATTTTTTAATAATGTCTCTAGCATGCTGATAGGCATGTGTAGATGTTTTTCCTGTTTGACTTGAAAGTGAATGCGTGTTGGCAATCATTGGACCAATTTTATTAAGCATTATATCTTCGATCGGGGCGTATAACCTTCCGCTGGCAACCCAGTCTGCATACACTAGATTTTGTTCTCCGTAAACCGATTCGAAAGTATGGTTAATTCCTACGGTGTTTTCTCTAAACTTAGAAAAGTAACACTCAGGTTCTGTTGGTTTTGTTGTTGGCTCAATAGCATTCATATCCTTATCATTTTTAATTAACTAAATTGTATTGTCGTTATTTCTTTTGGATTGGTTTTAGATTTTATTCTCCAAAAGACTTTTTAATGTAGATTGTAATTCTTCTCCATGCAGGTTTTTGGCAACGATTACTCCTTTAGGATCAATTAAATAATTGCCAGGAATTGCTCGCACACCATATAATTTAGCAACAGTGCTATTCCAGAAAAGCAAATCAGAAACGTGTGTCCATGTTAAATTATCGTCTTGAATTCCTTTAACCCAATTTTCTTTCTTTTTATCCAATGAAATTGCCACAATATTGAATCCTTTATCATGAAATTCTTTGTAGGCTGCCACAATATTCGGATTCTCTTTTCGGCATGGCCCGCACCAAGAAGCCCAAAAATCGACCAAAGTATATCCTTTTAAATTGTCATAAAGGCGAACTGGTTTTCCATCAGGATCATTGGCAGTAAAATCAGGGGCTTTTTTACCAACAGCTAATCCGTCTAAAACGGTAACCAGTTCTTTTAGTTCTTTCACATAAGTAATGTTTTGAAGGCTTTTGTCTAATAGAGCAATATTTTGTGTAATCTGCTCTGGAGATAATCGATACGACCAGTTTCTATACAGCACATAAGCCGAAACAATAGATTTTGGATTTTCTGTTATGAATTTGCTGATTTCAACATCTTTGGTCTTTTTATAGGTTTCGAACAAATCCTGAGAAGCCGAACCTTCAACCACAGAAGCAGTATAATACTTCTTCGGACTTAATTTTACTGTGATTGGGTCTTTCTCAAGGAAAATATACAATGGCGAACTTTCTGTATTGACGCTTAATCCATACAATTCTGGCGTTTTTACTTTTGTTTTAAAACTAAAATTTCCGTCTTTTACTTTTACCGAATCAATCGTGGTAAACATTTTATTGTGAAATTTTTGCAGGTAAACATATTGTACTAAAGTGTCGGCAACTGTTCCTTTTAATTGTAAATTGTTTTCTTGAGCCTGAGTTTGAAAAACTCCAAGAAATAAAGCAAAACCTAATAGTATTTTTTTCATTTTATTTTTAGTTTTAGATTAGACAAAAGGATTTCGGGCTAATGTCAAAAAGCCATCAGCGTATGATATTAAAAAAGAAAATCTAAGTAAAAATTAGTGCTTTCGCATTCGGAAAACCGCCAGACTATTTTCTTCGAAAATTAAATTTAAAAGTTCGTATCCTGCGTACAAAGTCGATTCTGTTTTCATTTTAATACATTTTTAATATCGATGATCTTAAACAGATTTTCTGAAAAAATCTTTCTTATCTGTCCGCATGCAGCGGAAGGATTTAGCACCTTATTCGGCAACAGGTTGCTAAGACTTCACTGGGCCTATTCCCTCAGTCTTTCTGGATAAGTATCATTATATAATTTTTCTGTGATACAAATATATATTAATTCTACCGAATTAGTCAAGTTTAAAATAAGTTTTTTTTGTTTTTATTGAAAAGAGATTGATTAAAAGAATCCAAACACCTATAATTAAAGCAATTATACAAAAATATAAATTTGAGAATTTCATCATTTTATAATGTAAATTCATGTATCAACCTCAATATAATGAGCCAATTTGATTTTGTATGATAGTAAAAAAAACTCATTTCATAACCGAAATGAGTTTGTCTTGTTAAAATTTACAATTCTAGTTTATGATTTTAATCCATCAAAATAGGCTGTTGTTTCTTCAATCAAAGCATTCATCAAGGCAGCTGCTTTAGTATGTTTTAAAATTGGCGAAATCTGACCGCCCCAAAATAAAATCATGTCCCATTTCTGCTGTTCGATTGCCGCTTTTCGTAACGGTGCAATAAAAGTAGTTTGAAGCGGGAAAGGTAAATATCCAAATTCTTTACCTGTCATTTCTTTGGCGACACGGCTGGTTAAACCACGCCCGAGTCTTCCTGTATAAGCTCGTGATAAAGTAGTATATTTAGCTGCATCAGAAAACAACATCTCCTTGTGAATAGGCAAAGCGTTTGATTCATCAGTTGCTAAAAAAGCCGTTCCAATCTGCGCTGCACTTGCGCCTAGTGTTAAAGCTGCTGCAATTCCTTTTCCGTCTGCGATACCGCCGGCTGCAATAATTGGCGTTTTTATTTTTTCGCGCATTAACTGCAGTAATACAAAAGTTCCTGTTACAGATGATTCTGCATCAGTTAAAAAAGAAGGACGATGTCCGCCAGCTTCAAAACCAGACGCTATAATCATATCCACTCCGGCATTGTCTAAAAATATGGCTTCGTCTAAGGTAGTTGCTGCTCCTACTGTTACAATTCCAGATCTACGGCATTGTTCTAAAACATCAGCTGAAGGCACGCCAAACATAAAACTGAAAACTTTTGGACGAATGTCTAAAATTACCTGTAATTGGTTTTCAAATCGGGATTGAAAAGGGGCTGGTTTTTCTGGCAGCGGAATTCCAGCTTCATCATAATAAGGTTTGAATAAAGCCGCCGTTTTATCGAACTCTTCATCTGTTAAACCCGACTGTGGAATATCGTGATCTGAAACCCAAAGGTTGATATTATACGGTTTATTGGTTGCCTTTTTTATTTGTTTATCAATTTCAAAAATTTCCTGCGGTGTATTGGTGTAGGCTCCGTAACCGCCCAATCCGCCAGCGTTAGAAACCGCTGCTGTCAGCTCAACTGTTGATAGATTGCCGCCAAAAGGTCCCTGAAGAATTGGATAATCGATTCCTAATAGTTCCGATGCTTTTGTATTGTACCACATGAGTGAAGATTTTTAGTTATTGCTTACGTCTGTGAGCATTTTATTTACGATAAGCCATTGTCCGTTTATCTTATGGAAAGATAAAAAATCCCGATAATTAAAGTCGTACATTTTAACATTTAATTCCGCTACAGCGATAGAATTGACTACTCGTATATCAATAATTTCACCTTTAAAAGGTTTACCTGAATCTTTAGGACTTTGTCGGTTTTTAACACCATCTAAATACAAATCAACTGTTTTAAAGTAAGGCTGATTTTTGACATCTCCAAAAAGGAAAGTTCCGGGCTGCAAAATGCTTCCCAAGAGCATTTCATCACCTTCATAAATTCCTTTAAAATAATAATTTTCTATTGCGTTGGTAATTGCTTTTACCGCTTCCTGATTTTCCATTGTACTTGTATTTTGAGCTTTTATGCCCTGAAAACTCCAGAGCATAAAAGCTGTTATTAATAGTTTTCAACTTAGTTTAAATTGTGTCCGGCAGCTTTTCCTCCATCGACATTGATAATTGTTCCAGTAATAAAATTACTAGTGGCAACGGTATAGACCATTTCGGCAACATCATCAATCTCCCCTACTCGGTTTAGTAAATGAAGTCCTGCACTGGAATCGGCATTGTCACCATGCATTGGCGTGCGAATTACACCCGGCGCAACAGTATTTACACGGATATTTTGTTTTCCAAATTCGGCCGCTAACTGAATGGTTAAAGCATGGATAGCGCCTTTACTCGCAATGGGAGCAGTAGCCGGCCATCCGCCTAAACCGTGATTCACAAGTGGTGTTACAATATTGATTACCACACCGTCTTTTTGTTGTAACATTTGCGGTATAACGGACTGAGTTGTAAAATAAGTTCCTTTTAGATTTGTTTTTAAAAACTTATCCAGATAGGCTTCATCAACTTCCAGAAAAGGTTTGCTTTCGAAAATTCCGGCATTATTGATTAATACATCGATAGAACCAAATTTTTGAATTGCAATTGCTGCCAATTTTTCTCCGGTTGCTTTTTGGCTTACATCTCCTGCAGACATAGCCAGATTATCTCCTGCTCCTAATTCGGCGAAAGCTTTCTCCAAAGTATCTTCATTCAATGCATTGATAACTACGTTATGTCCTTTTTCTAAAAAATATTTTGCGATTCCTTTTCCAATTCCCGAAGCGGCTCCGGTTACGATTATAGTTTGTTTTTTCATGATGTTTTATTTTTTATCGGCTGTAATGCCTTTTTCTCTTAATACTGATACTTGTTCGCCTGCATAACCCCAATCGTCGAGTTCGATTTCCTGAATTACAATATGGGTTAAATGTGGGTCTTTGTTTAATACTTCGGTAATCAAATTGGTAATACCGCTTATTAACTGCTGTTTCTGCTCGCGGGTAACGCCTTCGCGGGTCAGTTCTAGTTTTACGTAAGGCATGATCTTAGTTTTGAGATTGTCCAGAAAAAACAGCTTCGGCATTGATTGTAAAATCAAGTTCAAAGTCGTTGTAGATTAAAGTGTCTCCCAGATCTTTAAAGAAGTTTCCAGATCTGAATTTGATGTCGTAAAGTGTACGGTCAATTACCAGTTTTCCTGATAAAGCTGCAGTGTTTGCTTGGTTTTGCAGTGATACTTCAAATCCAGCAGGATGCGTGATATCTTTTATAGTCAGATTTCCTTCCAGATAAAAATTACCATTTAAAAGTTCTTTTACATTTAGAATTTCAAAAGATGCGGTTGGGAATTTTTCTATTGAGAAAAAATCATCAGAAGCAAGATGTCCGGCAAACTGTGCATTAGCTGCAGCATCACTTATATCTAAGATTTTGATTGAGGTTGTATCGATTACTACATTTCCTCCTTTTATTTTTCCATCACTAAAGATGAAATTTCCATTTTTGATACCAATTGTACCATTATGTGCGCCGGTTACTTTTCTTCCGATCCAATCGATGCTGCTTTCTGAGCTTACGATGATATAATTTATTGTTTCCATTTTTATTGTATTTAAAAGTACAATACAAAGGAACGGTAGTTGTCAAAATTGGTTACGTGATGTAGATCACATTCGTTTTTTTGAGTGGCAAAGGTTTAAAGGGACAAAGTTGCAGAGGTTTTTATATCAGCTGTTTTGGTCTCTCGCAGATTTTGCAGATTTATACAGATACAAATTATCAGCTCAATCTGCAAAATCTGCGAGAGCATACATACTTTAAGTCTTTGCGAGAATCACAATCTGTTTAATCAGCTTAAATCAGCCTAATCTGCGTGAAACAAAACCATATAAATAGTTATCTGCAGCAAAAAACTACGAATTATGAAGTCTGCTTAAAGTTTCTCTGGAAACGCCTAAATAAGCGGCAATTAAATGTTTGGGAACGAGATTGTATAATTGCGGATATAAGGCCAAAAGTTCTTCGTAACGGGTTTTGACATTATTATTCATAAAGGATAAAAGTCGTTTTTGAGAAGCGATATAACCTTTATTGGTTCTCCAGCGAAAGAAATGTTCTATCTGGTGAAACTCAGCGCAGAGTTTTTCGCGGTCTTCGCTGGAAAGACACAAAACCTCAGCATCGGTAATGCAATCTACATTTATAGAAGCCGGAGTTTGATTGTAGAGTGCATTGTAATCAGAAGCCCACCAGGTTGGCATGGCAAACTGAAGAATGTACATTTTGATTTCGTCATTAATAAAGAAGGTTTTCAAACAGCCTGAAATTACAAAATATTCATGGTTTACATTATCTCCCACGCCAATAATGGTCTGACCTTTTTTGAAAGACAAGGGTTTAAAATGAGAATAAAAGTAATCAAACTCTTCTTGTGTGAGTGATACGGTTTTCGAAATATGTTCTTTTAAAATGGCTTTGGCTTCCATCCTTAAAATAAAAATGTTTTAGTTCTGTAAAGTTATTAAATCAGATGAACTTACAGATTGTCTATTTCAGAAATCGATTTGTCCGTTTCACCTAATTTATGATATGAAATCGATCGCCATTGACGCAATTTTGTCCTGTTTAACAACTTAAAAATTTAAAATCATGAATGCAAAAACAACAAAAATTATTTATTGGACAGGAATTATTTTAACTTCTTTATGGTTTGGTGCCAGCGGATTTTTTGAATTGACAACCAACA
Source organism: Flavobacterium endoglycinae (assembly GCF_017352115.1). NCBI lineage: Bacteria > Pseudomonadati > Bacteroidota > Flavobacteriia > Flavobacteriales > Flavobacteriaceae > Flavobacterium > Flavobacterium endoglycinae. Next base: position 4,932,345 of record NZ_CP071448.1, on the reverse strand, counting down.
AACTGGTATGGGAAATTACACAGCTTTTAGGATATCCAGCACATTTTATTTACATATTGGGTGTAATGAAAATTTCGGGAGTTATTACGCTTTTAATTCCAAACCGATTATTACGCTTAAAAGAATGGGTATTTGCCGGAATATTTTTTGACATCATATTCGCTTTCTTTTCAAAACTAGCTGTTTTAGGTTTTGGTGCAACAACAGATGCTATTATTGCTTTTGTTATGGTTAGCGTAACGTATGCTATGTTTAGAAGATTATACAGCGTTACTTACATTCTTAATCCGAAGGACGAGAAATAAAAAGCTTAGAAAAGTTTCAATGAAAAATAATCAGATCTTTTGAAATAAACATGAAACAAATCTCGTAAAGTATTTACGTCTTTACGAGATAGTTTTATTATAAACTAAAGACAAATCTGGAAAAATTGATACTGATTACTGAGTCAAAAAACTGCATTGAAAAAAAAAATTACCTATTCTCCAGCCAGCTTAAAAATGCCGTTGTTTTTTCCTTTCCTACCAATAATTTTTCTTCGGTTGGAATGGTTAATTTGATGATTAGTTTTCTTGAAAAGTAATGTTCCGCTTCTCTTATGGCTGAGAAATTGACCAGATATTGTCTGTTGAGTCTGAAAAACTGAATAGGCGATAATAGTTTATGAACCTCATCTAATGACTGTGTAATTTGATATTCGGTCTTATCAAAAGTCATGATTGTCGGAGTTTCATTTTTAATGAAGAAAAATGCGATGTTTTCTGTCTGAATCGTTTGGTATTTATTGTTTTTGAAAACCAGAAAACTGCTTTTTCCTGTATTTTCGCCTGTTCGGGTTAAGAGATAATCAAAATCAGGCATCATTTTTTTATTTCTCTGGAAGAAGTTCTTCAACTCACCCGCCTTTTTAATTGCCTGCGAAATGCTTTCTCTTGAAAAAGGTTTCAATACATAATCAATTCCGTTTGATTTAAAAGCTTCGATAGCATAATCGTCAAAAGCGGTGCAGAAAATAACCGGAGATAAAACCTCAACATTTTTGAAAATCTCAAAGCATAATCCGTCTGCAAGCTGAATATCCATAAAAATCAAATCGGGCTGATCGTTTTCTAAAAGATAACTCACAGCGCCGTCGATACTCTGAATATAAGATACAATCTGAGCGTCGGGTCTGATACTTATTATAAGCTGGCCAAGAGCTTTGGCCGTTTTTACTTCATCTTCAATTATTACGATAGTCATAAATCAGGGGTATTTTAACTTTAAAAAGAGTTTCGGTTTTATCTATTTCAATTTCCTTGTGAACCAAATGCAGAAATCGCTGGTTGATATTGTCCAAACCAACTCCGGTTGACAAAGTACCTCGTTTGAGCTGAATTGGATTTTCGATCACCAGAAATTCATTTTCGGTATATAATTTTATATGCAGAGGTTTATCGAGCGAAACAACATTGTGTTTAATGCAGTTCTCAATCAATAACTGAAGCGAAAAAGGCGGAATTGCCGAATCGTACTGCTTTGGATCAATTTCTTTTATAACATCAAATCCGTCTTCAAAACGGGCTTTCAGCAGATATACATACGAATCTAAAATCTGAAGTTCTTCTTTTAAAGAAATCAAATCCAGTTTTCTGCTTTCTAATGTAAAACGATAAAAATCAGATAATTTCAGGATAAAATCAGAACTCTGCGGGTCCTGCATATCGACCATTGATTTCAGTGTATTTAAACTGTTAAATAAAAAGTGCGGGTTTACCTGTTGTTTCAACAATTCGTACTGCGCTCCCAGATTTAAAGCTTTGGTGCGTTCCAACTCTACTCCCATTTGCTGTGTCTGATAGTTTTGAAACAGAAGATGCAGGAACATATATACAATGAGGTTGATCAAAACACCGCGGAGTTCGAACATTATGGGCGCATCCATTTTTGAAACCTGAAAAAGTTCTTGATGCGCAATTACCAAAATCACCATCAGCAGAATTCCCAACAAAACACTCAACAGCAATTTCCAGTTAAAGAGGCTTTTATTAGTTCGTTGTGATGAAAATTTTGGTAAACTATAAATGTTGTAATACCAAATAAAAAGAGAAAACAGCAGTGTAATCGAAGAGTTTATAATAAGGTCTCCAGGCGTAGAATCGGCATCAAATAATTTGGGTATTGAAGCCATTACCGCCAGTGCGATAGAGCTTCCCCAAATGACTTTGAGCGAAACCTGAAAGCGTTTTGCTTTTTCCATAATTGTATTTGTTTGGTTATCCTGTTAGTCAAAGATAGGTTTATTTTGAAAAAAAATATTTCAGGCTTATTCAGCTGATTTTTATTTTTTTTAAACACATAGAAACATAGATTTTTTTGCTTTAAAAGTAAGATTAAAAAAACTAGTTTTCAATCATAGCTATGTTTACTCAAACAAATGTTGTCTGTTTTTTCAAAAATGTTTTGTTGTGAAAAAATTATTTCACGCAGATTAAAAAGATTAAAGCTGATAAATGCTGATTTTTTATTTCTGACTTAAAAACACATAGCTATTGTTTATTTAAACAAATGAAATTTCTTTTTACGCAAAGCAAAACTATGTCTCTATGTGTTAAAATTAATGAAGCTTCATCAATATAGAACAAAACCTTAAGCACGTTTTACACCTAAAACAGCTCCTGAATTCATATCCTGTACAAAACCAATAATTTCGAAATACTGTGTATTGAAATTTTTAGGCAGACGAACTGTTGCTGTTCCTTTTTTCACTTTATTCAAATCAACTGATTGCAACTGACGAACGATTTGATAATGCGTTAAAACACGATTGGCATTTTCTCCTCTTTTTATATTGCTTTTGGCTTCTTTTTGAACCACAGCAATAAACAAACGACTGTTTTTTGAAGTCCCTTCTACACTATAGTTTACTGAAAGGTTATTATCAATTTGATTCGTTTCTAAACTCAAAGAAGCAGAAGCAGGTTTGACAAGTGCCGATTTGATTCCGTTTCGCAGACTTGTTTCCTGAGAACCTACATAATCAATTTTTCCGTTAATGATAACCTGAGGTGTGTAAATAGGATCTTTTCCCATGAATTTAGCATAATCATATTGTCTTTTCGTATAATCGGCATTACTGAAAATATCTTTCCAGCCTTGTTTGTCCCAATAATCAACGTGGTAAGCCAATACATAAACATTCTTGTCTTTTAATTCATTCTGAATTCTTCCTGACAGTTCATCAGCCGGCGGACAGCTCGAACAGCCTTCTGATGTATATAACTCTAAAAGGGCAAAACCTTTTTTATCTGAATTGCTTTGTGCGAAAATGGTGTTTCCCATTAAAAGAAACAGCATTATAAAAGCGGGAACTATATTTTTCATTTCATTTTGAAGTCAAAGGTTATTGGTTAGGAGTTAAAGGTTAAGAATTAGGTTTCAACAACTCATAACCCCTAACCTATAACTTATAACTTTATATGATATTAATATCTACATAAATATTTCCTCTCGTAGCTTTAGAATACGGACAGGTTTGGTGTGCCTGTGCTGCCAAAGCTTCTGCCGTTTCGCGGTCAATTCCCGGAAGACTGATGTTTAAACGTGCTTGCAATGAATATTCACCTTCTGTTACACATAAATCTACTTCTGCGTCTACAGCTGTTTCTGACGGAAGTTTAACTCCCAATTTTGAAGCGGCGATTCCTAATGCTCCAATAAAACAAGCCGACCATCCTGCAGCAAATAACTGCTCCGGATTTGTTCCCGGACGTGATGATCCCGGCGCGCTTAATTTGATATTCAATTGTTCGTCTGAACTTTGAGAAGCTCCTTCTCTACCGCCTGTGGTGTGCGTTTTTCCTGTGTATAATACTTTTGTGCTCATGATAATTTTAGATTTTAGATTTTAGATTTTAGATTTTAGATTTTAGATTTTAGATTTTAGATTTTAGATTTTAGATTTTAGATTTTAGATTTTAGATTTTAGATTTTTAAAAATCGCTTCGCTCTTTTTGGAATTTAATTTTTAATTCTCAATTTTTAATTTTTAAAGCCAGCTACGTCAATAATTGCTTGTGCAAATGCCTTTGGATCTTCCTGCGGAACGTTGTGCCCAATTCCTTTTAAGATTCTGTGTTCGTATTTTCCTGTGAATTTATTGGCGTAAACTTTTCCATCTGCGAAAGCGCCGTCAAAATCACTTCCTATTGTAATGGTTGGAACTTTAATTTCTGGTTTAACGGAAAGACGTTTTTCTAAGTTGTCGTATTTAGATTCTCCAGCTTCCAGAGATTGTCTCCATCTGTAATTGTGAATTACGATTGCCACATGATCCGGATTGTTGAAAGACTGAGCGGTTTGGTTGTAAGTTGCTTTGTCAAAATTCCATAACGGAGAAGCGATTTTCCAGATTAGTTTATTGAAATCGTAAGTGTTTTGAGTGTAACCTTGTTTACCTCTTTCGGTTGCGAAGTAATATTGGTACCACCATCCTAACTCAGCTGTTGGAGTAAGCGGTTTTAAATTTGCCTCCAGATTTACTACTAAATAACCGCTTACCGATACTAAACCTTTTACACGTTCAGGCCAAAGTGCAGCTACTACAACCGCTGTTCTCGCTCCCCAATCGAAACCACCAATTATGGCTTTATCGATTTTAAGCGCATCCATAAAAGCGATAATATCACTTGCTAAAGCTGCCTGCTGTCCGTTTCTGAAAGTAGCTTCAGAAAGAAAAGTTGTTGTTCCGAATCCTCTTAAATAAGGTGTAAAAACGTGATATCCTTTTGCAACCAAAATTGGAACCACTTCGTTATAGCTGTGAATATCATAAGGCCATCCGTGAAGCAGAATAACCGGAGTTCCGTTTGAAGGACCTGCTTCTGTATAGCCTACGTTTAATAATCCGGCATTGATTTGTTTTAAAGTTCCAAGTGAAGGGTTTACTTCAATAGTTTGTTTTGGAGCTTGTGCATTGATTAAAGCGGCATTCATAAAAAGAGCTGCGATTAAAACCAATTTAGCTGAAATTCTATTTGTAATGTTTAATAGCGTTTTCATAATTTTATTTTTTGATGAGTTGATTATCAGTTAATTTCTTCGTCAAAGGTATCTTGACAATTGTTGTTTTTAAAGTAGAAAAAAGGTGAAGCGGACAAAGTCGAGGTTGAAATGGACAATCTTTTAATTGTGAATTGTAAATGGTTAATTGTAAATTGTTATAACCGCAAAGCACGCTAAGATTTTATTTAATGCTTTTGTAAAACGCAAAGGACGCGAAGCTATATGCTTAAAAAACTTTGCGCACTTTGCGGTTAAACCATTTGCAACCTCAAACTTGAAACTACTTTACTAAAGTTAAAACAGGTTTTCCTTTCTCTACAATATAAGTTGCGAGTTCCGAAGCTTTTAAACTTGTATTATTTCTAGCCGAGTGAACTACACTAGCCGGAATAAATAACACTTCACCTGCTTTAAGAGTCACTGGAGCTTGTCCTTCCACTTCGTATTCTAATGAACCTTCGAGTACATAAATAATTTCTTCGCCTGGATGAAAGTGTTTCCCAAAAGCCGAATGTCCTTCAAAATCAATTTTCGCCTGCACCGTTTCACGACCCGAAATACTTAAATCGTGTTTTTGTAAATCAGTGCGTTTTATTCCCGTTTGTGCGGCGATTTGATTCGGAATTAAAAAGGCGATGATTCCTAAAATGATAATAGCGATAATAATCCAGGTTTTTTGTTTTTTAGTTTCCATATTCTTTTGATTTAAAATTTGTTATCAGTTAATTTCTGAGTCAAAAGTATATCGAGAATGCTTCCTACGAAACGAGAAAATAGCCCAAGTGGACAAACTTCTGGATGAAATGGACATCAGGGAAGTTATAAGTTATAAGTTATGAATTATGAGTTTGAAATGCGATTATTTTTACCACAGAGGGTACTAAGATGTTTTGCTACAAGACTTAGTAAAAACGCAAAGTTCGCAAAGCTTTGAAAAACAAACCTTGCGAACCTTGCGTAAATCCTAGCGTGCTTTGCGGTTAAATCACAGTATACATTTTACATTTTACATTTCACCATTTACAATTCACAATTCACAATTCACAATTAAGCCAACACCATTCCTCCATCCATAATAAAATCGGCTCCAGTGATGAATTTCGCGGCATCGGTGCTTAAATAGGAAACCATTTTGGCTACATCTTCGGCTTTGCCCATTTCTTTTAGCGGGACTTTTTCGACTACAACCTCCATAATACCTTTTACGGTAGATTCGTCTAAACCGACTTTCTTCATCACTTCGGTTTCTGTTGGTCCCGGACTAACAGAATTCACTCTGATTTTTCGTGGCGCTAATTCCAGCGCCGCCGATTTCATAACCGAATTCAAAGCCGTTTTACTTGCGGAATACACCGAAGATCCCGGCCCCGGCATACTAGCAGTATTTGAAGACAAAAACACTACCGAAGCACCGTCTTTTAAAACCGGAATAAATTTGCTTAAAGTAAAATACGCCCCACGCAGATTGACATTCATAATACTGTCGTACAATTCCTCCGAAGTTTGCTCAATTGTTCCCAAACCGGCAATTCCGGCATTGATAAAAAGAATATCAACGGCACCGAAATTTTCTTTTACTTTCGAAACCAGATTTTCAATATCCAAAACACTCGATTGATCTGCTGTAACTGACGTCACTCTCAATTCCTGAGCCGCTTTTTCAATGGCTTCTTTTCGTCTTCCGGTAATAATAACTTTAGCACCTTGTTCTTTTAATTCTTTTGCCGCAGCATAACCAATACCGCTGTTTCCGCCTGTTATTACTGCAACTTTATCTTTTAAATTGTTCATTATTCTGTGTTTTTAAATTAACATGGCAAAGTTAAATCGCAAAACACATTGCTTTTTTAGAGGTATCATCGAGTATACTGCTTTAAGTATTGAAGCTTACATTTTCATTTCATATATTCGTATTGTTTTTTAGGAGCTGTTTCCAGCTGTCCGCTATATCTTTTATGCCGAACAACGGCACAAAAGGATGCCGCTTCCATCTGGGCTAGGACATAGATTCCATTAGAAGTTTTGTGGAAATTCAATTTAGAAAGAATATCTTAAAAGTAATATTTTTCTTATTTTTTAAAATACTTTTCGATATCTTTACAGTCCTAAAAGTAAAGTTATGATATCAGAAAAAAAGTTTGCCCGTGTGGTATGGTGGCAGTATTGGAAACAACCGCAACGCTCAACTTTACAGCGTAGGACACCTAAGCCGTACGGGTTTTATTTTCCTAAAAGTAAAGTTATGATTACCAACACCATTTCCAAAGAAACCGAAAAAAGATTACTCACTTTTTTCAGCACCACAGTCGATCCCGAACAAATGGCAAAAGCAATCCGACAAGTTAATTTTGTCCTTGCCCTCGGCCTAATCCGAGAAAACGAAACCCTGCACCAAGAAATCAACAAACTCGAAAGTAGTTTTTACTGGTTAAATGAATTGGCTGAGATTTTGAATCCTTATTTGGATTTGGAGTAGATTGTTTTTGTTTTGAAAATTTTAGAAACCTCTTTAATCTTTTAGATTGGAGAGGTTTTGTTTTTTAGCTTATAAAATACCGTATAAATACTCTTTTTGTGGTTTTAAATTATTATTACACTTGCTTAAACAATTAAATTTTAATGAATTATGGTTTTCCGTAAATAAAATTTTATAAAAGATTGATCTTTGAAAAAAATTGATTACACATAATTAAATTAAAAATTTTCAACTAAGTCTTTTGATTCACAAATTACTAATAAGCTATGTTTGATCCTACTAAAAGCCGATATCGTTTCACTGAAATGAAAAGTGACAAGACGTACAGACGTTATAAACAAACAGATAATAATATTAATGTCGATTTATTAAAACCACTCACACTAAAAATACCTGCTCATGGGAGTTATGGTGCTTTATTATTTACTAATGAATGGAAAAATAAAAGAACTCAAATTTTAAAACGTGATGGAAAATGTATAATTTGTTTTTCTACCAACAATTTACAAGTTCATCATAGACAATATCATTTTATAGTTCGTGAAAATAAATTTAAGCTTCCTTGGGATTACGAAGATTATTTATTAATAACACTGTGCGAGTCATGCCATCAAAGAGGTCATTCAAAATATAAAGTACAAACAGTAAACATTTAAATTGTAAAAATATGGGGTTATTTAATTTTTTTAATGCAAAACAAAATACAAATAGCAATACAGATATTAGACAAGATAATCTTGCAAATACACTTGTAGAAATTCCAGAAAACGTTTTTCTTGAAAAAGAAAAACCAACGACAGAAAACGTTCAAAATGATCGTAGCGTATCAAGCTCTGAAAATGGAATATCCTTGTTATTTAATTTTATTGAAAAGAATTATGAAGGAAAAGGATATGACGATGCTTTGATAAATCCTGATAATATACATTTAGAACAGAACGTCGAAGCATTAAAAAATGATTTAGAAAGAACTATTCGAAAAATAAAAACATTTTATGAAGATTTTATTCGAGAAATAAATTTTCATATTGAGACTAGAAGCAGAAGTGGAATGGTAGATACCGTTGAAGAATTAACTGTTAAAAAAGATACGGCAGAAGAGCACATAAGTCAAATATTGGTTATTGAAAATGAAGCAAAAGAAAATAAAGGTATTGGTTATGGAATTATTTTGAGTTATAAAAGAGGTTTCAATAATGGGTTAGCCGCAATTTCTCATCATTCAATAATGAAAAAGAATTTTTAATTATGAAAAATCCATTTATAAAATTTAGTTGCTTTCTTATAGGATACAATTATTCAATCATAAAAAATTGTAGTGAAATTTCAGTAAAAGCAGTTAAGAGATATACCTCTGCATTATTAATAATATGCTTATTATGGGCCTTCATAGGTTTTTCTTTTACAAACAGATATCTTACAGGCAATTTAATCGCTTCAAGTATTGGGGCAATAATTTTCGTAATTATAATAATACAGATTGAGAGACAAATAATATTATCTATTAATCCTAATAAATGGCTTTATGTAACTAGAGCAATAATCGCAATATCCATGGCAATCATTGGTTCAGTTATAATAGATCAGATTATCTTTCAACAGGACATTGAACTTGAAAAAATTACATTCATTGAATCACGCGTTAACAAAGCTCTTGATTCGAAAACTAAAGAACTTAGAAGTCAAATTCAAAATCTTCAAGACGCTATTGTTAAAAAAGAAAATGAAAGACAAAAATATATTAACGAAATTGGCAGAAATCCAACTTCAATTGTTTATTCAACATCTTCAACAAACAGAACTGAAAAACACGTAACAGTTGATCCAGAAACTGGAAACAATATAACGACTGAAAAATCAGTACCAGTTAAAATTATAAACAGTACAAATGTTCCTAATCCAAAAATTTCTATGATTGTGCCTCTGCAAAAATCCATCAATGATTTAAATATACAAAAATCCAACAAGGAATCAGCTCTATTAAATATACGTCCGCAACTAGAAAAAGACATCTCCAGTAAAGTAGGTTTTTTAGATGAATTAGAAGTAATGTTTAGTTTAATTTCTAGATCTACTGTGGCTTTAATAATCTGGCTAATCTGGTTTATATTACTCTTTGGTATTGAACTACTAATTTTAGTCAGTAAACGTAATGAAAATGAAAATGATTATGATCGAATTGTTAAGCATCATATGAGATTACAAATGAAAAAACTTGATTTATTTGAACAAATGGCAAAAAACTAAAACCACAAATAAAATGCAGAAAAAAAATCAGGTTTGGCAATAAACACCAAACCTGATTTTTTATTATATCAATTTTAATAGCTATCTCCTACCCCTAAAACCGCCTCCGCCACGGAATCCGCCACCATTAAAACCACCTTGATGCTGGAAGTTTTGAAAATTTCGGGTTTGCGATTCACCGCGGTCTCTTGAAAAAGCAGAGCGGTCGAGATCGTTTGTAATATCAGGTCGGCCGGCTTCGCCGAGAGGTTTGTTGGGTTGTCCGAGGGTTTGTTCTGGTCTGTTGAAATTATTGCCTTGGGTTCTGTCGCCTAATCGGGTTTCGCCTCCTAGATTTTGATTTTTTGGCAGGTTATCACGCTGGATCTTCTCTCCTGCTCCATTCGCACCAAGTCCTTGATTGGGTCTGTTTTGAATTGCTTCACCAGATTTTTTTGTTGAGCCTAAAGTTCCTGCTTGCGTCCAGCCACCATTTCCGTTGTTGTAATGACTCCAATTTCCGTTTGCATCTCTTTTATATACATGTCCGTCATGGCCTGCGTATAAATTGTTATTGGTGCGAACAGTCGTTCCGCCGCCACGGCGATGTGTAATTACACCTTCTTTTCCGCCTGAGGTTTGATATGCCACTGCAGTTCCGCGTCGGGTTGTGATATGTCCCGTTTGTGCCCATTGGTTTCCGTTTGTCGCTGCCGAATGTCCCCATTGTGCATAGGCATTATGACCTTGATTGGTTCTGGCGTAATTTCCTGTCCACGGATTATACGTACTTGCTGCCGTACGACCGCCGTACCATCCTTGCACACTTGCAGAACGTCCATATCTTCCTGTTGCGGGATTGTACCAAGCCGAAGTTCCTGCCGCACCATAAGGTCCGTAAACACGTCTTCCGGCGGCATAACCGCCCGTCCACGGATTGTAAACGGCTCCGCCTCCGTACGCATACGGCCACGGACGATAAATTGGATACAATCCGCCGTAATACACATAAGGCGGATAATACCATCCTGTACCGTACGTTAATATTGCGCCAACAGTAGCACCAATTATAAAAGCACCCAAATAACCAGTCGTTGAACTGCTTTCTACCGTAGTATCGGTTGTGGTTTGGGTTACATACGTCACATTATATACGGGAGAACTTGGCGGAATGGTATAAATTTCTTTCGGAACAGAATCGGCTGTTTTCCAAGGTCCGTTTGGACTTGTCGACATGAACCAAACCGCCTGAAAACATAAATAATACAAATCGCCTACTTTGATGATTTTCTCCTGCGTATTACTCGCATACTGCATTTTTGTGCCTTCAATTGGTTTAAACTGAGCTGTGCCTCCATCATATGTTACTTTTACTTTGGCTTCAGCATCGGATTTCTTTAAAATAGCCGTTGTAGGAACTTGTGATAACATTACAGCATCATTAGCTTCTTGTGTTCCAGGAACAGACGACAATACATTGGCACGCGGCGAATCTTTCGGAATTTTAGCAAAATCAGCAGGAAGATTATTTCCGGCATACGACCAAGGTCCTGTTAATTCTTTCGATTTAAACCATCTTCCTGATAATAATACATAATATTGTCCATCGGCTTCATTGGCAAAAACATCATTTTCGGTATTGTCGATGTACATCAATTTGGTTCCTTTAATAGTAATGAATTCCGGATTTCCGTTTACGGCAATCAATTCCGCTGGTTTATTGCTGTAGAAAACCTCCGGAGCATTTCCAGAAGAGGGAGGCGGAATCATTTTTTTGACATCATCAAAATTTTGTTCCGATGGAAGATTATTTAAACCCGAAGGAAGTTTTGTCGTTTTTGTCCATTTGCCTTCAATATTTTTTGAAGTCAGCCAGATGTTATCAACCAAGAGATAATAGTCTTTGGCTGTTTTATCAAAAAACAAATCCCAGTTTGTATTCACCACATATTGTATATCCGATTTGTCAATTGGAACCAAAACCGGTTCTCCTTGCACAATAAGCAAAATCGAAGGATTGGTGCTGTAAAAAATAGCTGGAGGATCGTTTTTAGCTGTAATTCCTTTTGGCGGACTTTTGGTTTGGCTTAAATCAGCCAGAATACGGTCAACCGAAATAGGATCTCCACTTTGCGGCAGTGTTTCTTTAAATAGTTTTTCCATTTCGGGAATTTTCTTTTCATCCAAAGCCGGAAATCGTACATCGGTTACTTGAAGGTTTTTAATAAAAGCGCTTCGGTTGTCTTTATCGACCAATGTTTCTGCTTTTAAAGAAGCCACGCCTAAAACTTGTTTCCCATCTTTTGGTGTCAGCGAAAAAGCCAATCGGCCTGTAAGTTCTTTATAATCCTTCCAGTCATCAATCTGAGGCTGATAATAAACGAGTTTTGTACCGTTATTTTCGGCTTCGCGCGGCCAGCCATTATCGGCAATTAATTTAGAATTGACCGTGTCCGATTTTTCGGTTGCTGCAATTATCTGGTCTTTATCTTTTTTGCAGGAGAACAAAACGGTACTCAAACAAACTATAATAATTAGAAAAGCATTTTTCATACATCTAAAAGTTAGGTTATTCATTTAAATTTTATTTATCCGATTGTCTTATAAAAATTGTTTCGAATAAAATTAAATTCACAGAACATATAAATCTAAAATTCAGTCATTTACTTGGTTGCAAATTCTAACTTGAAACCAAATAATAAGGAATTCATCACTCATTATTTGTACCCTTGAAATTTAGAAGTAAAAAATGTTTCCTTCACAATAGTGGTTCGCGTCAATAAAATCAATGATTATAAATTATTTTTATAACTACTAAAAATTATTAATTTGATTAATAAACATCATCACCATAACTTTGTCTCATCAAAATCAAAGAAATGATTTGAAACATTAAAAAAATTAATCTTAAAAAATAGAAATCATGAAATTTACAAGAAGAGCAAACGCAAACTGGAAAGGTACAGGAATGGAAGGAAAAGGGACCATTAGTACACAAAGCACAACTTTAGATAATGCACAATTATCATTTAAAACTCGTTTTGAACAAGGTGTTGGAACTAATCCTGAAGAATTAATCGCAGCAGCACATTCTGGCTGTTTTACCATGCAGTTAAGCTTTTTATTATCTGAAGCTGGTTTTGTACCAGAAGATTTAGATACAACGGCTAAAGTAACTTTTGAAGATGGAACAATTACTTTAATCCAATTAGAACTTAGCGGGAAAGTTCCTGGAATCTCTGAAGAGGATTTTCAAAAAACAGCTCAAAAAGCTAAGGAAATTTGTCCTATTTCAAAATTGCTTAACACTGAAATTACTTTAACTGTTACACTTAATTAAATTCCAATATGGAAATTTCAAATTCCAAATCTTTGGAGGAATTGGAATTTGGAATTCAAAATCTAAATTTTTAATCAAATAATCTAAATTTTTTACATATGAAAACACTATATAAAAGCTATTTAGCATTGGGAGCACTAATACTTACTTTATTATTTACAACATCAAATGTAAACGCTCAAAAAACAGTTCCTCAAATTAAAAACGTTGTATTGGTTCACGGTGCTTTTGCAGACGGTTCTGGATGGAAAGCTTTGTATCAAATTTTGACTAAAAAAAGATATAATGTAACGATCGTTCAAAATCCGTTAAGTTCTTTGGAAGATGATGTTAGAGCCACAAATTTAGCTCTTGACAAACAAGATGGACCAACTATTTTAGTGGGACATTCTTGGGGTGGGACTGTCATTACTGAAGCTGGAAATCATCCAAAAGTAGCCGCTTTGGTTTATGTAGCAGCGTTACAGCCTGATAATGGAGAAAACTCTGTTCAATGGTTACAAACTGCACCTCCTGCGCCAGAAAATGGGGTTTTGGCTCCAGATGATAAGGGAATTGCTTATTATGACAAAGCAAAATTTCATGCAGGTTTTGCAGGTGATTTAAGCAAGGAAGATGCTGATTTTATGTTTGCTTCGCAAGGTACTTTCTATGCAAAAGGTTTCACAACGCCTATTACAAAAGCTGCTTGGAGAGACAAACCATCTTACGGAATTGTAGCAACTGAAGATAAAAGTATTGTTCCGAGTATTCAGCACGCCATGTACAAACGTTCGAATACAAAAATCACAGAAATAAAGGGAAGTCACGTAGTCTTTATTTCACAGCCGGAAAAAGTCGCAAATGTGATTATTGAGGCATCTGTTTTAAAGAAATAAATTTCAATACAAAAATTCCAAACTCTAAATGATTTTAGGGAAAATTCTAAGATAAAATTCCAAATTCCAATTAGTATCTAACTTGGAATTTGGAATTTTTTTTTGATTGGAATTTTAAGAAACCTTGCTGACGGCTTTAATAAAATAAGGCGAATCGTTCCAGCGTATTTTTCTATAGGAAAAATCTTTTTTGAGTGATTCGGGAAGGCAGTTCCAAATAGCTTCATTCATTTTTTCGAGAAGCAATTTCTTTGAGAACGAATCAGAAACTACAAGGCTTATTTCTCTTACGGGAACAGGTTCCTTAAAAGGCTTGAAAAGCCCGACAGCTTCATTCATTGTCGAAAGCTTTGGTATGATGGCAAATCCCAAATGTGCGCGAACTAGATTTTTTAAGGTTTCGATGGAATTAATATCATATGTAAATTGTTCTTTTATCTTGTCTGATGATTTTAATCCGCAAATATCCAGAAGCTGTGCATTGTAACAATATTCATGATGGAGTAATAATAATTCGGTTTTATCTCCAGGCTGCATTTCATAAAATTCATCATTCGCCATTGGGTGTGATTGATTCAAATAGGCTACAAAAGGTTCTTTGAAAATAACATGTTCAATTAAATTAGGATTTCCTGTTGGCGTTGCCATTATAGCGACATCAATTGCACCAGTTTCTAAATCCCTCATTAAATGCCCGGTATAACCTTCTTTGATAATGAAATGAACTTTGGGAGCCGCTTCTTTCATGGCTTGAATAAACAACGGAATCAGATATGGTGATAAGGTTGAAATAATGCCGAGCTTCAATTCTCCTTCCAATACATTTTTCTCGTTCACGACAAAATCCCTAATTTCATCTACTTCCCGCAGAATCTTTTTGGCTTTGGTGATAATTTCAGTTCCTAATTGTGTTGGTGTCAGTGGTACTTTGTTTCGGTCGAAAATCTTGATTCCGATTTCTTCTTCTAGATTCTTTAACTGAATGGTAAGACCTGGCTGTGTCACCATACAGACTTCGGCTGCTCTTGCAAAATGACGTTCCTCGTCGAGTGCCACAATATATTTTAACTGCTGAATAGTCATTTTATAATTTTATTTTATAAAGATACATAAATATCAATTTAGCTTATAAAATTATTTTCATCCTAAATATTTCGGAAAGCTGATGTAATTAAAAGAAAGTGAAAGTAATGTTAAATAATGGATTTTTAAATTTTCATGGAATCCATAAAGTAAAACTTATCGTACATGTATAAAATGAGATTTGGGAATGCTGTAAATTCAAATGGAGTAGTTTTTGGAGCATGTTGAGTTTATCATTCTTCAAGTATCATTTTTCAAACTAAACTATTACAATAAAAAAGCGATCCTAATAGATCGCTTTTTTTTACTACTCGCCTTCACTTTTGAGTTGTAAAGCTCTTTGTAAAAAACTTTGGTGCATGATTTTGTTTTCGGCTTCTTCGATCGCTTTCAATAAATTATTTTGATTATCGGTGATTTCACTTAAAGCACTTTTCATGACCTCCCAAACGGGTTTCATTTGCAAAACTAACTCCTGCCCTTTTGAAGTTAACTGAATAAGTCTTTTACGTTCGTCAATTTTATCTTTTTTAGAGCGAATCAGTTTTAATTTTTCCAATTCCTTAAGTAAACTTATGGTCGATGGATGTGTATAGCCAATTTCATTTGCAATTTCGACTACGCTTAAAGTATCTTTATGATGAAGCGTATAAATTACGGGAAACCATTTCGGCTCAAAGTCAATGCCGTATGATTTATAAACCAACGCACCATCTTTTCGCAGTTGTTCGCTTAAACGTTGTAATCGCGTCGAAATGGCTAATATTCCTGATTCGTCTATTATATTCATCTTTAATTTTTTATGTTTAAATGACAGAAAACATTATCTGGCGCCATTACAGGAAAATCTTTGGGCAAGGTTTGTTTTTCAATTCGAATAAAATTATTTTTTTCATAAAAACGCAACGCAGCTTCTAGTTTTGTAATGGTTCCCAAATATAAATCATCGATTTGGTTTTCTCGGCAATATTCGATTAAAGTCTCTAATAATTTCTGTGCAATCGAAAATTCTTTTCCACGAAATTCTTTCTTTACAAACATTTTTCGAATGGCTGCTTTATGCTTTTCAAATTTTATTAAAGCAATGGTTCCCACTAATTGATCATCTATAAAAGCGCCCCAAAATCCACCTCCACTCGCATAATAAAAGTTTTGAATATTGAATAAATCCGGCTGATCTTCTAAGGTAATGGGCACATTGAATTCTTTCTGCTGAATATTGATTATTAAATTGGCGGCTTCGTTTTCGTATTCGTTTGCTATGGGTGTAATTACTGCTTTCATTCTATATTATATTTTATATTACAAAACTACGTAGTTAAATACATAAATGCAATTATTTATGATTTATTTATATTTTTGTATTACTACTGAACTGCGAAAAACATGCAAAACATTAACTTTTTCTTGATTGAAAAGTTTTGACAGTTAAACTTAATTTTACCATTTTATGACCAAAAACACAAGAAATCAGAAAGAGGAATTTCAGGCACTTCAGGATACATTGTATGTTTTGGGTGGAAAATGGAAACTGCCCATTATCAATTCAATTTGTAATGGAAACCATCGTTTCAAGGACATTAAAGAAAGTATTCCCGGAATCACTTCGCGAATGTTGTCTAAAGAATTAAAGGATATGGAGCTGAATAATCTTGTAAAAAGAACCGAAGATCCAGATGCTTTAATCCCTATTCTCTATGAATCGACTCCATATTGTAAATCTTTTGGCCCAATAATTTCTGAAATGATTAAATGGGGAATTGCACATCGAAATCATATTAAGAGCCTGAAAGTTTAGGTTTCAATTCTATTTTTTTAGCCACTTTTTTGACTAATACAATTTATTTTTCAGAGTATTCTTTCAATTGAAAAATGAACATCTATGATACTCATTTTCGGCGAAGGGGCTTATTTATTAGTGCTTTACGACTTATCAACAATAAGGTTGAAAAATTCTTCTTGTGTTTCAAATCATATTATTTGTATTTGTTCTAAATAGATATAGATTTGCAACATCCAAAAACTAAATTATTTATTTAATCGTATGTGTAATCAACCAATACGCAGTAGATCTGCGTATTCCATTATTAATAGAAAAAATTCAATTGTGGATAAAATAAACATTCAAAGATTAAAAAAGACTTTAGCGTATCTCGAAAGTAAGCAGCGTGAGTTAAAAAGACAGCATGAAAATGATACACGAAGTATCGAATCTATGATTAAGTATCTCAAAAAAGACATGATCGATCAATTTCAGTTAATGCAATATGATATTTATATTGAAGACGAAATGAAAAACACCGAAATATTTATTAAAAGCGTTCAGAATATAATCGATGACCATTCGTCTTAATTAATATAATGATTCCTAATTTTTAAAAGGTTTGTTTTATCGAAACCTTTTATACCACTTGTAAACTGCTGTAAATTCTATTTTCATCAAAAGTGAGAGTAGAATTTACAGCAGTTTTTTTATTAATTCGATTTATTGCTAAGTTATTTCTTCAAAAACATTTAAGAATGTGATAGCTTTAGAAAGGTTAATTAATTTCTAAAATAATTCCATCCTATAAGATTTAAATTTAGAACGCAAAGGAAATTTCGTGACAATAAAAATCCGCTTCATGACATATTTTTCCTTTTTAAGCGATTAGAAATCTAATTTTAACACTGCTTAAGGTTGATAACAGCTGTATACCAGTAATTAAGAGCAGAAATAGTACATTGTTTTTACTAAAATCACGTAGAAATACCTGTTTTTAAAATACTTATATACAGTAAATTAGCAAATCTTAAACCATGTCAAGGCCTTTTAAACTGTAACCAAGCCTGACAAAATCGAAAAAAACCTAATAACTAACTTTTAACTAATTAAACTATGGATGGAACTATAGGAGAAATTCGCCATTTTGCGGCAACGTTTGCACCTAGAAACTGGGCTTTCTGTAACGGACAAATCATTGCCATACAAGCAAATACTGCTTTATTCGCAATTCTAGGGACTACTTATGGCGGTAATGGCACAAGCAATTTTAGACTGCCTGATCTCGGAGGACGTATAGTAATAGGAACTGGCACTGGACCAGGAACATCCAATTACACCTTGGGCGAAAACGGCGGAATAAATAATGTTACTTTATTAACTTCAAATCTACCTTTGCACACCCATGGCAGCACGGCTTCTATAGCTATTCCTGCAATTGGAGACGGAGGAAATGCAAATACCCCTGATGGAAACATTCTTGCCAGTGTAGCTAATATGTATAATAGTACATCTCCAGGAGAAGATGATTTAAAACCAGCTTCATTGACTGTTACACTAACACCAACTGGTTTGGGTCAACCTCTTTCAATAATGCAGCCTACTATTGGTATTAACTATATCATTTGTATGTATGGATCTTTTCCAGCGAGAAATTAGTAAAAATGAATTACAACTAACAACCAAAAGATATTATTGATATGGAAGGATATTTATCAGAAATACGCATATTCGCCGGAAATTTCCCGCCACGAGGCTGGGTTTTTTGTAATGGCAGTCAATTACCTATTTCTAATTATGATGCATTATATGCTCTAATTGGTACCACATATGGAGGTGATGGGGTTACTACGTTTAATATTCCTGATTTAAGAGGACGTGTTCCTATTGGTACAGGACAAGGACCTGGATTAAGTCCAATAGTTCTGGGACAAGTTATAGGTACAGAATCGACAACAATGACTACAAATCAAATGCCTGCGCATAATCATGTGGGTACAGGTTCTCTTGCTATTCCAGTGTATAAAGGTGCAGGAAATATTGGAGCCCCTACTGATAGTGTTTTAGCTGGACTTACTAATGCTTATTCATCTGCCGCACAAGACAGTGCTTTAAAACCACAAACTGTTACACTTACAGTTTCTGCTACTGGTGGCAATATACCATTTTCTATTATTCAACCTTATCTTTCTACTAATTATATTATTTGCATAGAAGGTATTTTTCCAAGTAGAAACTAAATCTAAAAAAATTATGGAAGGAACAATGTCAGAAATACGTCTATTTGCAGCAAATTTTGCACCAAGAACATGGGCACTTTGTTATGGACAAATTTTATCTATATCAACAAACCAAGCTTTATTCAGTCTTTTAGGCACTACTTATGGAGGCAACGGAGTAACAAATTTTGCATTACCAGATTTTAGAGGTCGTGTTCCTGCGGGAACTGGAGTTCCTTCTGGTATTACACAATTCCCTTTAGGAGGTCAAATGGGATCTAATACAATAACAGCAACTATTACTAATTTACCAATGCATACCCATGCATCATTAAGCCAAATAAAAATAAAAGCGCTTGCTGATGCTGGTGATACGGGTTCTCCCGAAGATGCCTACTTGGCTTCTATTGCTGGTCTTTATTCTGATCAAACACCCGACGGCAATTTGAGAAGTATCAATCCTTCTATAACGGTTGGGATTGCGGGAGGAAATCAGCCTATGTCAATTCAACAACCTTCTTTAGGTTTGAATTACATTATATGTATTCAAGGAATTTATCCATCTAGGAATTAAAACAACTCCCCATTAACGATTGTTAATGGGGAGTTTGTTAAAAAAATGCATGAAAAATTTATGAAAATAGCTTTACTACTAACTCGATCTGTCATTTACCCTTCAATGTCTTTTGATATTATGGATGGATTTAAATCTGCCTTAAAGAAAATTGGTATTGATAAAAACCATGAAATTGTAACTGCTAGTATAGGAGTTGGAGGCAACAATAAGGAAATTCACGAATGTTGCGAACAACTGCTATTAAATGGTACAGATATTATAATTGCCTACATAAATCCTATTGCCGCCGAATTTATACAGCCTCTTTTTGAAAGTTCTGATAAATTGTTGATTGTTTTAGACAGCGGTTATCATTTTCAGTCCTTTGATAAAAAATTATCTAACGTTTATTTTATTTCTTTAGAAGGTACTTTATGCTCACGTGCCATTGTACGCAAAGCTATTGAAGATGGGCAAAATAAATTTGCCTTTACTTGTTCATTTTATGATGCAGGTTACCGATCTCCTTATTCGTTTTCTACTGCTGTTGAAGATAATGGGGCGATGATTAGTTATAATCATGTTACAGCTTTGCAGCGTACCGATTTTAACCTTCAGCCATTAGAGGAATTTCTGGAACATAATGAGGATGTATCTGTATTCACATCTTTTTGTGGTGATATGGCAGAAGATTTCTTTAGAGAATCTGCTAAATTGAAAAACATTGCTTCCCGCAAAACCTACGGAAGCGGTTTTACTGCTGAGGAATTTTGGATGAGTAAAATTCCTTACCCAGGCTACAACTGGAGTTGTGCAATTCCTTGGTCAACTAATACTTCCAATGAAGAAAATGAAGATTTTGTTTCTACAATGAAAAATATTAAAGATCAAAAAGCGAATGTGTTTTCTCTTTTAGGATGGGAAGCTGCTTTGTTTATTGAAGCATTAAATGGTCTTTCATTAGATGAAATCGTGATTAATTCTCCTAGAGGAAAAGTATATATGAATCCGCATACGAGAACTTCGGAAGCACCTATATATTATGCAACAGTTACTAAAAATGAAGAAACTGGAAATTGTCAATTAGATCATATTTCTATAGCTGAAAATATTGAAGAAGAACGCGAGAGACTTCATTATCATGTTTTAGCCCTTCGAAATGAAACTACAAATTCTTGGTTTAACTCTTATCCATGTTTAGAATCATGAATCCAATACGCGACATAGTAGTTTTATGCAATAATAGACTAGCTTTTCCAGCTATCCAAACGCTTCACAGTCTTGGCCGTCTTCATACTATTGGAGTCCCTACAGACAATGAAGATGTAAAAGCATTTTGTTCACTTTTTGCGGCAAAAACAGGTATTAGTTTAATCTGGATTGAAAAGGCTAAACTAAAAATTCAGTTAGATGAAATTACCAGAATTCCAAATCTAAAAAATATCTTCACAATGACTTTTCCATGGAAAATTCCGGAAGATATTATAGAGAAAAATCCTGATATTTTTTACAATTTTCATTATGGATTATTACCCGAAATGCGCGGAGCTGATCCTGTTTTTGAATCTATAAGAAAACAAAAAAGCGAGACTGGAATTTCTGTTCACGCAGTTGAAAAAGAAATCGATAAAGGAAAAGTAATTTTAAAAAAGACACTTCCGTTACATGCTGATTTAACTTACGGAATGCTTTGTACTAATTTATCATATCTGGCTTCCTATATCTTACCCGAACTTTTTACTTTATTACACCATAATAATAAAGGTTTACCGCAAGATGAAAGGCTGGCAAGCTATTACAAAAAACCTACGATTACGGATGTAACTATTCAATGGGAACATCAAGATTCAAAATCAATTCAGGCTTTAGTAAATGCATGCAATCCATGGAACAAAGGAGCTTATACACAATGGAATGGTCTGAATATCCGTATTTTAGAAGTTTCTCAAACCCATACCGCTACAAATAACTCCAAAACTCCAGGTACCATTTTAGAAATAAATGAAAATAACGGACTTATTATACAATGTTATAATAACACACAACTTCGAATTAATACGGTCTATACAGACGAAGGATTTATGAGTGGGCATAAATTGCTCGCTTTTGGCATAAAAAACGGCGAACAATTTGCCACTCTATAATTTAACTAATCTAATTATGAAACATTTTTACTCACGAATTAAAAAATTCTTAAATATCGCCTTATTTCTAGGGATATTTCTGCAAAGTTACTTAGGTACTTCCCAAACAACTTTGGCAAAAGGAGATATTATATTCACTGGATATGATTCCAGTGTCAATGCATCAGATATCGATTCTTTTTCATTTGTAGCTCTTGTACCTATATCAGCAACAACAGTTATTTATTTTACAGATAGAGGATATTTTGAAGATGGTTCCTGGAGAGCCGCAGGTGCTTCAGAAGGAACTATTTCATGGACAGTTTCAAATGCTATTGCAGCAGGAACAGAAATTACTATCAAAGGAAATACTGTAAGTACTTTTAATTATAGTAGCGGCATAACTGCCTCAAATGGATCTATTGCTATTACGGAAGGAACTATGGCTCTTGCCACGGGATTAAGTTTATCAAATATTGGTGATCAAGTCATTGCTTTTCAAGGTGGTAGTGGATCTCCTGCTGGTGTTGGGGCTAATATGGTTAGTGGTTTACACTATTACTATTGTCCAACTGGCGGAGGAAGTACACAAGCACATTGGGATCAAGACCTTTGTGCTAATGGAACCGCTGGTTCAATAATACCTCCAGGACTTATTGGAGGATTTAGTGCTTTTTATTCTGCTGAAGGTGGTACTACTACCTATACATCAGGTAAATTTAATGGTTCTGGTAATCTTACCACTACAGCCAACATTAGGACTGCCGTTATGAATATTAATAACTGGTCTAACTCAGCTATTTCACAAACATTACCAACTGGTGCCGCTTTTCTTAGCGCACCTCCTGTAGTTACTGCTAATCCTTCGAGTGTTACAGTGTGCTCAGGAAGCAATACTGCTTTTTCAGTATCAGCTACTGGAGCCACAAGTTATCAGTGGCAGGTAGATACTGGAGGTGGTTTTGCTAACCTTTCAAATGGAGCTCCTTATTCAGGAGTTACTACAGCTACTCTTACAATAACAGGCGCAACATCTGCAATGAATTTATATCAATATCGTTGTGTTGTTACTGGTGCTGGTTCTGTAAACTCAACTGCTGCAACTTTAAGTGTTCCAACAGCTATATCATCTTCAGTGCAATCACAAAGTAATGTGAGTACTTATAACGGTACAAATGGTTCTGCTACTATAACTGTTTCTGGTGGTACTGCACCTTATTTTTATTCTTGGGCACCTTCGGGAGGAACTTCGGCTACAGCGACTAATCTTTCAGCTGGCACTTATACAGTGACTATTACCGACAGTACTCCTAATGGTTTAGGAGGTTGTACTGCAACTCAAAATGTAACTATTACGCAACCTGCAGGAGTAAGTGCTTCTACAAGTGCATTAAGTGCTTTTAGTTCTTGTTCCGGTTCAGCTTCTACTCCACAGAGTTTTACA
This sequence comes from Flavobacterium endoglycinae, assembly GCF_017352115.1. Classification (NCBI taxonomy): domain Bacteria; kingdom Pseudomonadati; phylum Bacteroidota; class Flavobacteriia; order Flavobacteriales; family Flavobacteriaceae; genus Flavobacterium; species Flavobacterium endoglycinae. Next base: position 4,909,195 of record NZ_CP071448.1, on the reverse strand, counting down.
GTAAGCGGAGGCAGTTTAACTTCTAATTTACTAGTATCTGCCCCAATAGGTTATGAAATTTCTACTTCATCAGGGGGAAGTTATTCAAGCAATATTTCTTTTACTCCTACTGCAGGAACAGTAGCTACCACAACAATTTATGCCCGATTATCTAACACGGCATCAGGAACGCCTACAGGAAATATTACAGTTTCATCAAATACGGCAGTTACCCAAAATGTAGCTGTAACAGGAACTGTTAGTGCTCCTCCAGCAATTACTTCTCAACCATCTGCAAGTACTATTTGTGCAGGAGCTAATACTACTTTCACTGCTACAGCTTCAAATGCTACAGGGTATCAGTGGCAGGTAGATCAAGGCGCTGGATTCAACAATATCTCTAATAATGCACAATATTCTGGAGCAACTACAGCAACACTTACTATAACAGGAGCAACTGCTGGAATAAGCGGTTATTTATACCGTGTCGTGGCTTCTGGATCATGTGCTCCAAATGCAGTTTCAAGTAATGCAGCACTTGCTGTAAATTCGGCACCAGCAATTACTTCTCAGCCATCTGCCAGTACTATCTGTGCGGGAGCAAATACTACTTTTACTACTACCGCTTCAAATGCAACAGGGTATCAGTGGCAGGTAGATGAAGGAGCTGGATTTAATAATATTACTAACAACGCACAATATTCTGGAGCAACTACAGCGACGCTTACCATAACTGGAGCAACTGCTGGATTAAACGGTTATTTATACCGTGTAATAGCTTCTGGTGCATGTACTCCAAATGCGGTTTCAAGTAATGTAGCTCTTACTATAAATTCGGCACCATCTATTACTTCTCAGCCATCTGCAAGTACCATCTGTGCGGGAGCAAATACTAGTTTCTCAGTAACGGCTTCTAACGCTACAGGATATCAGTGGCAGGTAGATCAAGGAGCTGGATTTAATAATATTTCTAATAATGCACAATATTCTGGAGCCACTACAGCAACACTTACTATAACTGGAGCAACTGTTGGAATAAGCGGTTATTTATACCGTGTAATTGCTTCTGGTGCATGTACCCCAAATGCAGTTTCAAACAATGTAGCTATTACTGTAAATTCGGCGCCTGCTGTTACAAGTCAGCCATTTGCAAGTACAATTTGTGCTGGAGCAAATACTACTTTCTCTGTAGCTGCAAGCAATGCAACAGGATATCAATGGCAAGTGAATGAAGGTTTAGGATTCACTAATATTTCTAATAGCGCTATTTATGCTGGTGCTACTTCAGGCACACTTACAATTAACAGTGCAACTGCCGCTATGAATGGTTTCTTATACAGAGCTATTGTAAACGGGGTTTGTTTACCAAATGCAACATCAAATAATGCAGCTCTTACGGTAAATTCTGCTCCTGCAATAACATCACAACCATCTGCAAGTACTATTTGTGCTGGTGCTAATACTACTTTTAGTGCAACGGCAAGTAGTGCAACGGCATACCAATGGCAGGTGAATCAAGGAGCTGGTTTTACCAATATTGCCGATGATGCAACTTATTCTGGATCAAATACAGCTACTCTCTCTATAACTGGAGCTACTAATGGGTATAACGGTTATTTGTATAGAGTGGTTGCCAGCGGAGTATGTTCTCCTTCTGCAACATCTCTTACTGCAGCACTAACAGTAAACTCTGCTCCTGCAATAACATCACAACCAATCTCAACTATAGCTTGTATTGGTTCAAATACATCTTTTACTGCAACTGCTTCAAATGCAACCGGATATCAGTGGCAGGTAGATCAGGGAGCTGGTTTTACGAATTTATCAAATGATGCAACGTATTCAGGTGTAAATACAGCTACACTTTCTATTACTGGCGCTACTGCAGCATTAAGCGGCTATTTATACAGAGTTATTGCCAGCGGAGTATGTTCTCCTTCTGCAACATCATTCAATGCTGTATTAACCGTACCTTTTATAGCAGTAACTTCAACTCAAGTTGATGTTTCTTGTAATGGAGCAAACAATGGATCATTAACCGTAACTCCATCAGGAGGATCAATTCCTTATACTTATCTATGGTCAAATGGAGAAACAACAGCGTCTATTGCAAATCTGGCTCCAGGAAATTATACTGTAACTATTAAAGATGCTAATCTTTGTGAAAAAACAGAAAACTTTACTATTACAGAACCAACTGCTCTAACAGCTTCTCAAGGAACCATAAACAATGTAAGCTGTAACAGCGGTGCCAATGGTACTGCAACTGTAATTGTATCAGGTGGAACTCCAGGGTATACTTACTCATGGGCACCGTACGGCGGAACTTCGGCTACTGCAACAGGTCTTTCTCAAGGAACATTTACAGTAACGGTTACAGATGCAAATGCTTGTACTACTACTCAAAATTTTACAATCAACGAGCCTCCTATATTAACTACAACACCATCACAAACCAATATACTTTGTAATGGAGGTGCTACAGGATCTGCTTCAGTAACTGTATCTGGAGGAACTGGTGCTTATTCTTATTCTTGGATTCCGTCTGGAGGAACTGCTGCAACTGCAACAGGACTTACTGCTGGAATTTATACTGTAACTGTTACAGATGCAAATAATTGTCAAATAAATCAAAGTTTTACGATTACTGAACCTGCAGTTCTTACCGTGAATCCGGTAGCCGCCACTAATATAGCTTGTTTTGGTGAAAGTACTGGATCTGCAACAGTAGCTGTATCTGGAGGAACCGGTGCTTATTCTTATTCTTGGGCTCCATCTGGAGGAACTGCTGCAACTGCAACAGGATTAGTTGCGGGTACTTACACAGTAACTGTTACAGATGCTAATGGATGTATCGGGACCCAATCTTTTACTCTTACTGAACCTTCAGCAGCACTATCTGCTAGCAGCTCATCTACACCTGTAAGCTGCAATGGCGGTAGTAACGGAACTGCTACTGTAGTTGTATCTGGAGGAACTCCTTCATATACATATTCATGGGCTCCATTTGGAGGAACTGCCGCAACTGCAACAGGATTATCTGCAGGAACTTATACGGTAACTGTTACAGATGCAAATGGATGTACAATTACTGAAAACGTAACAGTTAACAGTCCTTCTCCATTTGTAGGTACAATTAATAAAACCGATGTATCGTGTAATGGTGGATCAAATGGAACAGCTACTATAACCGCTTCAGGAGCAACTGCACCTTATACTTACCAATGGTCTCCTTCTGGTGGAACTGCTGCAACTGCAACAGGATTAGCCGCTGGAACTTATACGATAACTGTTACAGATGCAAATGGATGTTCGTATCAAGAAACCGTAATTATTGATCAACCAGCCATTTTAGATGCTGCACAATCTCAAACAAATGTACTTTGTAATGGTAGTGCTACTGGTACTGCTACAGTAACTCCAACAGGAGGAAGTGGTTCTTATACATACTTATGGTCTCCATCTGGAGGAACCGCTGCAACAGCAACAGGTCTTACCTTAGGAAATTACTCTGTTTTAATTACAGATGGCAATGGATGTTCGATTTTAAAAAACTTTACAATCACAGAACCATCAGTATTAACAGCTACTACAAGTCAGATAAATGCTACTTGTACTGTTGGAGGTGAAGCAACGGTTAATCCTGCTGGAGGAACTGCTCCTTACTCTTACTTATGGTCAGATGGACAAACCACTGCAACTGCAACTGGATTAACAGCAGGAAATCATTCTGTAATTATTACAGACAGTAATGGTTGTATAATAGGTAAAAACTTTACAATCACAACTACTAATACGTTAGTTGCATCAACATCACAAATTGATGTATTATGTAATGGCGGAAACACAGGTTCGGCAACAGTTGTACCTTCTGGCGCTGCTGGACCATTTACTTACGTCTGGACTCCTTCTGGTGGAAATGCAGATACAGCAACTGGATTAACTGCCGGCAATTATTCTGTAACTATTACAGCTGCTAATGGATGTTCAATCGTTAAAAACTTCACAATAACTGAACCTACCGCTATTGGCATTACTCCTTCTCAAATAAATGTTACCTGCCCTTCAGGATCAAATGGTTCTGCAACGGTTAGCGTAACAGGAGGAACTGGATCATATACTTATTCATGGGCTCCTTCTGGAGGAACTGCTGCAACAGCAACAGGATTAGCAGCAGGAACTTACGTGGTAACTGTTACAGATGCTAACGGATGTACAGCAACGCAAAGTTTTACCATAACCCAACCAGACCCAATTCTAGCAACTGTATCTCAAACTGAGGTTTCTTGTAATGGAGGTGCAAATGGAACAGCAACATTAACTGTAACAGGAGGAACTGGGACATATACATATGCTTGGGCTCCTTATGGCGGAACTGCTGCAACAGCAACAGGATTAGCTGCCGGAACGTATACCGTAACTATTACAGATGCTAATGGATGTTTAAAAACAGAAAGTGTCACTATTACTGAACCAGCTGTTCTTAGCGCTTCAGCATTAGTTCAAACCAATATTTTATGTAATGGAGGAACAAATGGTTCTGCTACAGTAAGTGTTACTGGAGGAACTGCTCCTTATACTTATTCATGGGCACCGTACGGCGGAACTGCTGCAACAGCAACAGGATTAGCTGCCGGAACGTACACTATAACCGTTACAGATGCTAACGGATGTACAGCAACACAATCTTATACAATTACTGAACCAACGGCTCTTGCTGCAACAAGTTCTCATACTGATGCTTCTTGTAATGGAGGTACTAACGGAACAGCAACTGTCGTAGTGACTGGAGGAACAGGAGCTTACACTTATTTATGGTCTCCTTCTGGTGGAACTGCAGCAACTGCTTCAGGATTATCTGCTGGAACGTATACAGTTATTGCAACGGATGCCAATGGATGTACAATTTCTGAATCTGTTACAATTACTGAACCTACTGCAATTTCTATCACATCTTCTTCTACAAATGTTTCTTGTAATGCAGGTGCAAATGGTAGTGCTTCAGTAAATGTTACCGGTGGTACGGGTGCTTATACGTATTCTTGGGCTCCTTTTGGAGGAACTGCAGCAACTGCTTCAGGATTATCTGCCGGAACTTACACGGTAACCGTAACGGATGCTAATGGATGTACAGCAACAGAAACAGTTGTGGTAACAGAACCAGCTGCAATTTCTGCGGTAGCTTCTCAAACAAATGTTTCATGTAATGGTTCAAACGACGGTTCTGCAACAGTTACCGTAACCGGAGGAACAGGTGCTTACACGTATGCTTGGTCTCCTTCTGGCGGAACTGCAGCAACAGCAACTGGATTAGCAGCTGGAACTTACACAGTAACAGTTACAGATGCTAATGGATGTACAACATCAACATCAGCTATTATTACTGAACCAAGTGCTCTTTCTGCATCAATAACTGGAACAAACGTTTCTTGTAATGGTTCTAATGACGGTTCTGCAACAGTTACTGTAACTGGAGGAACAGGCTCTTACACGTATGCTTGGTCTCCTTCTGGAGGAACTGCTGCAACTGCAACAGGATTAACTGCTGGAACTTATACAGTAACAATTACAGATGCTAACGGATGTACAACTTCTGGAAATGTAACAATTGGAACTAATCCAGATACTACTGCACCAGTTCCAACTTTAGCAACTCTACCTCAAATTACAGGAGATTGCTCAGTACTGGCATCACAAATTGCGATTCCAACTGCTTTAGATAATTGTGCAGGAACAATTAACGGAACTACTACAGATCCTTTAACTTATACTGCTGCGGGAACATATACTATCACATGGAGTTATGATGACGGAAACGGAAATGTTTCTACTCAGCTTCAAACTGTAACAGTAAATGCTTCTCCTCTTGATGCTGTAACTTTCAGCAATGCTCAAGTTACTTATGACGGAACTGCACATTCAATTCAGGTGGCTAATCTTCCAACTGGAGCGACTGTAACATACTCTGCTAACAACGGAGCGACAAATGCCGGAACATATGCAATTACTGCAACTGTAACACCAGCATCTACTTCGCCAAACTGTTCTGCAATTACGCTTAATGCGAATCTTGTTATCAATAAAGCGCCACAGCAAATTACATTCAATGCAATTCCTGTTAAAACGCTTGGATTGAATAATACTTTCAATTTAGATGCGGTTTCAGATTCAAATCTGCCTGTAACATATACATACACTTTCGATTCACCAACACCAGCTGCAACGGTTACGCCTTCAGGTCAAGTAACAATGACCAGCTCAGGAGAAATATTAATTACTGCTCACCAAGCAGGAGATAACAATTATCTTCCAGCAGCAGATGTTTCTCAATTATTGGTAATCTTAAACAACAATGTTGACGTTACCAGAATTACTATTGGAAATAAAGTTTTCGATAATCCTGCAAAAACAATTACACATGTATTAGCTTGTGGAGAAACAAATCCAAATATCACGGTTCTAAACGAATCTGGTGCTGTTATCACTCCTTCTGCTAACTTTACGATTCAGACTCCTAAAGCAGGAATCTACACTCAAGATGTAACAGTTACTTCTCAGGACGGAACTTTATCTGCAACCTATACAATTACAGTAGAAAAACCATTTAATTTCTTTGATATTGTACAGCAAAAATTCAACAACGTTCTTCTTGTGAACAATAATCCACAAACTAACGGAGGTTACGAATTTACAGCTTACCAATGGTTTAAAAACGGACAATTGATTGGAACTGGTCAATACTATTCTGCAGGAGAGACAATTACATCTTTATTAGATCCAAATGCTCAATATATGGTGAAAATGACAACTAAAGATGGTAAAGTTTTACAAACTTGTCCAACTCAGATTACATTGAAAAATTCGCTTCAAGCTAAGCTTTACCCTAACCCAATCGAAACAGGAAAAGCAATTACTATTGAAGCTGATTTCCCAACAGAAGAATTAGAGAAAATGCAGATCAGTCTATTCTCTGTAAGCGGTCAGTTAGTAAAAACTGTTCAATCTTCTTCTGCTAAAACTGAAATACAATTACCTGAAACAGCTGCAGGCAATACGTTACTTGTAGTTCTTGAAACTCCAAATATTAAAAAGTCTTTCAAAGTAATTGTAAAATAAATAAAACCATGCCGGTGTTGTTTCAAACACAGCACCGGCATAATAAAATCTTAAAAGATGAAAAAATATATAACATCACTTGCTATGATAACGGCGCTTTTAACAGCGGGTTTTAATAGCTATGGTCAGGATAAAAAACAGGAGTTTTCAATTTCAGTAGGAGGTCCATTTTCATTTGTTAAATCTACAGGAGGAGAATATGTTCCTGGAAATGGAGTCAGTGCTGGTCTTCGTTATTCCTACTATTTAAATGAAGGTTTAAGTATTGGCGTTGGAGTTGAATATCAGACTTATAATACCGATATTAAATTTGGTTCGATTTCTGGCAGATACAATGCTGTAGATGCCGAAAATGAATCTTTTCAATTTCGATATAAAGCTGCAAACTTAAGAGAAGAGCAAAAACTTGCTTATATCAATGTACCAATTGGAATTCAGTTTGAAACTCCAGGAACTACAAAATTATATCTAGCAGGAGGCTTTAAAATAGGATTTGCTTCAAGCGGCAGTTTTCAAACCAAAATGGGCAATCTTACAACAAGCGGTTATTATCCGCAGTACAATGTAGAATTATTCAGTCCTGCTTTTGCCGGTTTTGCCAGCACTAATGATTTAAAAACGTCTAAACAGGATTTAAAAACAGATGTATCGTATTCTGCCACAATTGAAACGGGTTTAAAACAAGTAATTGGAAGCACAAATTCTATTTACATCGGACTTTATTTAGATTACGGACTAAACAATATCTACGATAAAAACGAAGCTAAAAATCTTGTACAGTACAATCCAGATCTGCCGGTAGAATTAAAATACAACAGTGTTTTTGATTCTGGGGCTTCACACAATATGAGATTAGTATCTTATGGATTGAAGATAAGATTTGCCATGCGTTAATCTTAAAACGTTTATCATAAAAATAAAGAGCTGTTTAATTAAACAGCTCTTTTTTTATGGATTATTTATATTCTATTTTTTAATAGAATCAGTATTAATTTTTGTGGCAGCAGTATCAATAACAGTTGTTGTATCCACTTCTGGTCCAACAGTATCTACTGTATTGCTAATACTGTCATTTTCGTAAGAATCACTATTTGTGGTTTCGTTCTTCTTACACGAGAATGCTAATCCTGCTAATACAAGCAGTAATGCAATTTTAGTTTTTAATAGCGTTTTCATAATAATATCTTTTTAATTTATAATTGATTCATAATCTAATATTGATAAAATTAGAACTCTCACATATAAAATTGTTATACAATTTCCTGTATCAGTTATAAAAATCAAAGAATTTATACTATTCACATAGTATGTTTAACAAATCCAATGCAAAAACTGTAAATCAAAAAATAAATTGTGTAAAGTTCTAAACGCAGTATTTGAGAACTTTGAAGAAAAACACGATAAAAATGAAAACATTTTTTAGAAATAACGGTTTATCTATCTGCTTTTTTCTGCTGTTTATGAGTTCTTTTTTAGGCCAGATTATATTTGGATTTGAAGAACATAACAAAGAATTAATAGATGAAGGAGCAAACGCAATAAATTTTGCTTCTTACCTATTATCAGGGCATTTTTACCAATCTACTTTTGAAAATTGGGAGAGCGAATTTCTTCAAATGACACTATATGTAGTGCTGACTATTTTCTTAAAACAGAAAGGATCATCTGAATCCAAGAAAATAAATGAAACAGAAGATGTTGACCGCGAACCAGATCCTAACAAAAAAGAAGCTCCATGGGCTGTAAAAAAAGGCGGTTTTATTTTGAAAATTTATAAACATTCGCTTACCATCGCTTTATTTCTTTTATTTCTCATTTCATTTATAATTCATTTTTACGGAAGCCTTAAAGATGAAAACGAGCAGCTGCTTCTAAAGGGAGAACCTTTAGAAACCGCAGCATCCTATATTGGACATTCGAGGTTTTGGTTTGAATCGTTTCAGAACTGGCAGAGCGAATTCTTATCTGTTTTCGCCATCATTATTTTATCCATTTATTTACGCCAAATAGGCTCTTCACAATCAAAACCAGTCGATGCGCCTAATATGGAAACTGGCGGATAATTTTTTAAATTTTAGTCTGCAGTTTTCAGTTTTCAGTCACAATAGGCAGTGATAAAAATGGGAAAACCAAATTGACACCTGACTTCAAAATAAAAACCTCTTTGCTTTTCTAAACAAAGAGGTTTTTAACTTTTAATTCAATTCTTATATACAATTATTATTTTTTCTGATTCTTCTTTTTCGCTTTAATTTCAGGTTTTATACTGTCTTTTTGAACTCCAGAAGACTCAGTATAAGTTGAACCATCTTGTGGACTTTCACCTGGACCAATTCCAGTTCCTTCTGTACTTCCTGATCCTGTAGTTCCCGTGCCCATGGTTTCAGAATTCGCAGCATTTTGAGTACTGCCCGCACCTGTACTTGCAGAATCGTCTACTTTTTCAGTGCTGTCAATTGGCACTGGACTTGTTTCAATTTCATCACTGTATCCGTCTTTGTTATTTTTACACGAAAATAACAGTGCCACCAACACGGCAAGAGTCATCATTTTAAATTTCATTCCTGTTTTCATAATAAGTTGTTTTTCGGGTTGTAGAATAAACACTAAATAACTATTAATAAAACTGTTATGCTTATAGTATTTTTCAAAATTCTTACATAAAATCCGACTGGCAATCCTGTAAAATGCAAAACTTAAAGTTGTAAACATTTCAAAATAGATGTTACTAGTTTTGAAATGAACGCATTACATTAAAAAATAATAATCATGGACAATTCATATAAAGATATAAATGAAGGAAGTATAACCTCTGGAGACAATGTTTCGTTTTGGATTGATTCTACAGAAATTATTGCTTTTGAAAAACCAAACCAAGATGTCCGTACCGATATTTTAATTATTGGCGGCGGTATTGCCGGACTTACAACAGCTTACAAACTTGTAAAAGCTGGAAGAAAAGTAGTTCTCGTAGAAGATGGTTTTATAGGCAGTGGTGAAACAGGAAGAACAACAGCGCATTTAACCAACGCTCTTGATGATCGCTATTATTATCTTGAAAAAACTTTCGGGAAAGAAACAGCATCACTTGCTGCACAAAGCCACAGTGCTGCTATTGATGAAATCGAAAAAATAGTAACCGAAAACCAGATTGAATGTGATTTTAAGAGAGTAAACGGATATCTGTTTCTTCATGAAACGGATAAAGAAGAAAATCTCGAAAAAGAATTTAACGCATTGCAAAACGTAGGTTTAGAAACAACTTTGTTAGATCATATTCCGTCAATGGCTGGAGGCGAAAACAAAAAATCGATCGAATTCAAAAATCAAGGACAATTTCATATTTTACATTATTTAAAAGGACTTGCAGAAGCAGTTGTTTCACTTGGAGGAACAATTTATACCGAAGCACATGCCGAAGATATTACTAAAAAAGGTGCAAAAGTAAACGGTTATACGTTTACCGCAGATCATATTGTTGTGGCAACTAACTCCCCTATTAATGATCTCGTGACCATGCATACCAAACAGCATGCGTACAGAACGTATGTAATCGCTGGAAAAATTCCAAAAGACAGTCTTCCCTTTTCTTTATGGTGGGATACCGGAAATATGGATGCCAAATGGGTCGCAAAACCATACCATTATGTTCGTGTAGAAAATTTTGACGAAAACTATGATTTGCTGATTTCGGGTGGTGAAGATCATAAAACCGGACAGGCAGATGAAGAAGATCTTTCTGAAATCTCACGTTATGATAAACTCGAAGTCTGGACACGAAAAAATTTTCCTATGCTCGATGAAATCACTTATAAATGGTCTGGCCAAGTTATGGAACCAGTAGATTCTCTAGGTTTTATGGGAAAAAATCCGGGAGACAAAAACATTTATATTATTACCGGAGATTCAGGAAACGGAATGACACATGCAACCATTGGAGCATTGATTGTAAGCGACATGATTCAAGAAATCAAAAATAAATGGGAAGAAATATACGATCCGTCCCGAATTACTTTTAGTGCAGCAGGAGACTTTTTGAAAGAGGCAGGAAATATGGCCAAACAATATCTGGATTGGATTGCAGCTTCAGATCTTGATAATGTTGCCGATTTAGAAGCTGGAAACGGCGGTGTTCTTAATGTTGGATTACGAAAAGTTGCCGTTTACCGAGATTACGACAATTCATTGAAAGCCTTTTCAGCCGTTTGTCCGCATTTGGGCTGTATTGTACAATGGAATTCAGATGAAAAATCATTTGACTGTCCGTGCCACGGCTCGAGATTCGCTGCCGACGGAACAGTAACGAATGGACCAGCACAAAGCAATTTAGGACCAATCAAAGTAAAGTAAAATAATTAATTAAAAAATAAGCCATGGAAATTTTATCAAACTACTTTAGTCAAAATATTGCACAAAAACGCATAATCGTAACTGGTGGTACAACAGGAATTGGAAAAGCCATTGCTGATTTATTAGTGTCTCTAGGAGGTCGTGTTCTTATTTTCGGAAGAAATGAAAATGATTTAAACAACGCTATGCACGACATCAAAAGCAAATCATCATCTGGAGAAATTTACGGTATTTCTGCCGATGTAACCAACAAAGAAGATATTCGTATGATTTGGGAAAGAGCTGATCATTTATTTGGAGGTGTTGATATTCTAATCAATAACGCCGCATTGGGCGCCGAGAGCATTACCGATGGAAACTACGATGAATGGAAATATATTTTAGAAACAAATGTGCTAGGATATATGGCTTTCGCCAGAGAAGCGGTTGATAGAATGACCATCCAAAAATCTGGACATATCATTAATATAGGTTCTATGAGCGCAGAATCAAAAGAAAAAAGAAGTCCCATTTATGTCGCTACCAAAACCGCAACAAGAGGTTTCAGCACATCTCTTCGAAAAGGAATCAATGCACTTGGAATAAAAGTAACTCTTATAGAACCCGGAGCAGTAACCAGCGACATGCAGCAGGATCCTAAAGAAGTACAAAAAGAAAAAATCAAAAAAATGGAAATGTTAAAAGCAGAAGATATCGCCATGAGCGTTGCTTTCTGCCTGTCACAGCACAAACGCTGCGACATTGTAAGCATACAGGTTAGACCTCACTTACAAATGATTTAAAATGTTATTCTTCATACATTTCCATCCAAAGTCGGGTTTCTTCAAGGTCGAGTTCTTTTTCTATTTTGCGAAAGACTTCTTCATTGACTGAACCCGCTTTGTGCATTGCTTCCAATTTTCCTCTTTCAACATTCAAAAGATCAATCTGCAGTTTGGTAAATTCATTAAAAATCTGTCCGCCCAATACTTTTCCATTTCCGAAGAAATTAGCAGGAAGTTCCGTCTTTTGCAAACGATTAAATTTTACTTCATATTTACTTTTAATGTTGTGAAGCAATTCATCATCCAGCAAAGAAAAATTATCTTCAATATGCGTAATGGTTTCCGAAACAATCATATTACGAATATTATATTCTTCTGCTAAAATCGAATACGGCTGCACTTTTAGCTTTTTAATCATCCACGGAAGTGTAAGCCCTTGAATCACTAAAGTCGAAAGAATTACACAGAAAACTAGATAAATTATCAAATTACGAAGTGGAAATTCTTCGGTTTTATTCAGCATTAACGGAAGTGCCAGAGCCGCGGCCATCGAAACTACACCACGCATTCCAGACCATCCGAAAATAATCATATTGCGATAATCAAATTCTTCTTTTTCACGGATTTTTCTGCTCAGCATTCTCGGAATAATTGTCGCTGGAATCACCCATAAAAAACGAACCACAATCACCACAATACTAATCACAGAACCCCAGATAAACAATGAATTTCCCGAGTAATTACTGATGCCTTCAATAATCTGTCTTAACTGAAGACCTATTAAAATAAAAATCAAACCGTTGAGAATATTATTTAAAACATCCCAAATGGTATTGGTCATAATTCGGCTTTCGTGAGAAAAAATAGTACCAGATCTTGCTGCCAGAAAAAGTCCTGTTGCCACAACCGCTAAAACCCCAGAACCGTGAAAATGTTCTGCAATTAAATAAGAAGCAAAAGGCGTTAATAACGTAAGCGTTACTTCGATAATATCATCGCAAACAAATCTTTTGTGAATGTAATACATAATAAAACCAACAGCCAATCCCACTGCGATTCCTAAAACCGACATCAAAACGAAATTTAATCCGGCCTGCCATAAAACGAAATTTCCAGCTGTAATTGCTGTAAGCGCATATTTATACGCCACAAGACCACTTGCATCGTTTACCAAACTTTCGCCTTCCAAAATAGCTATTAATCGTGGATGAAGCCCTAAACCTTTTGTAATAGCTGTTGCCGAAACCGCATCGGGAGGCGAAACAATAGCACCAAGTAAAAAAGCTAACGGCCAAGAAATATCATCTATCAGCCAATGTGCAACTACAGCCACTAATCCAGTTGTAAAAAATACTAAACCAACGGCTGCTAAAGTTATCGGGCGAATGGTTTGCTTAAATTCAGACCAGCTGGTATGCCACGCTGCATGATATAAAAGCGGCGGTAAAAAAATGATAAAAACAATTTCCGGACTCAACGCTACAACAGGAAGTCCTGGAACCACACTAATGATTACTCCGCACATTACCAAAACAATAGGTATTGGAAAATTATATCGTTTGCTGATTAAACTTAAAAAAGCTACGCCAAAAAGCAACATGATAATTACGGTGATATTTTCCATTTATGAGTTCAGTATTTATAAGTTTCGGAGATTATTTACGGGCACTAAATTACTATTTTATGAGAATTAAATTAAAATATCATTAAAAAAATACCTCTTGATTTTATTGACTTATATCAAACTTTTACATTCTTGACAACTGTACTTTTGAAGCTCGATAATTTTTAAAAAGTTCAAAATAAATATCCATGATAAGTACAGAATTAAATCCGTTAGTGAAATTTGGAATCACTTCCAAAGAACGTGTTGAAAACGCTTTGAAACAACTTAAAAACGGAAAAGGAATTATACTAACCGATGACGAAAACCGAGAAAATGAAGGTGATCTTATATTTTCTGCCCAGCACATAAATGTTCCCGATATGGCTTTAATGATCCGTGAATGCAGCGGAATTGTATGTTTGTGTTTAACCAATGAAAAAGCCAGCGAACTGGAACTTCCTTATATGGTAAAAGAAAATACCAGTAGTTTTCAAACTCCTTTTACCATTACAATAGAAGCTAGAAAAGGCGTTACAACAGGAGTTTCTGCAAAAGACAGGATTACAACCATTAAAACTGCTATTGCCACAAATGCAAAACCTGAAGATTTAGCCAGACCCGGGCATATTTTTCCGCTGCGTGCAAAAGACAACGGCGTGCTTGAAAGAAACGGACATACTGAAGGAAGCGTTGATTTAATGAAACTCGCCGGTTTACAACCCGAAGCCGTTCTATGCGAATTAATGAACGAAGACGGCAGTATGGCAAAACTGGACAAAATCGTTAGCTTTGCACAACAACATGATCTTGTGGTTTTATCTATTGAAGATATTATTTATTACCGCAGATTCGTTAGAGATTACAAGTAAATGATATACGAACAACTCGGTCATTATATTCGAAAAAGCATTGATGTTTCTGATGAAAATTTAGAAACCATCCTCTCCTATTTCAAACCCATTAAGAAAAATAAAAACGATATTTTACTGGCTCAGGGACAAATTAGTCATGAAACTTTTTTTGTTGCTAAAGGCTGTCTGCGCATCTTTTTTATTAATGAAGAAGGAAAAGATGTAACCCGATATATTGCCTTCGAAAATCAGCTGGCAACTGCTTTGGTTAGTTTTATTACCAAAATGCCTGCCGCCGAAAATATTCAGGTTGTTGAACAATCAGAATTACTGGCGATTTCTCATGAAGATTTTAATCATTTAATGAAAATTATTCCGCAATGGCGTGAGTTTTACAGCAATTATCTGGAAAAAGCGTATGTAAACAATGCCAATCGTTTAATGTCGTTTACCACAATGGATGCTTTGGAACGTTACAATCAATTATTAAAAATAAATCCTGCCATTGTAAAACGACTTCCCAATAAGATTGTCGCCTCTTATATCAATATTTCGCAGGAAACTTTAAGTAGATTGAAATCGAAAGTATCATAAAAAATATTTTATGCATTATGACCATCTATTGGTTCCTACGTTCTTATAAAAAGTGTCAAATTGATTTTTATCGATAACTTTATTTTCAAATAGTTCATTCAAAATATCTTCTGCAATTTGAAGATCTTCAGCACATCCAGTAGATTCAGCTAATACATCAAGTGCCTTGTCAATTACATTGTTGCTTTTTGAATTAATAATAACAGCTTTTAATTTATTTTTAAGCTGTTTATTGTATATATAATCTTCTTCGTCATTATTAAAGGTCATTTCATAATACTCAGAAATCAATTTTTCAATATTTTCTATTTCATGTAAATCCATCATTTCAAAAATTATATAAATATAAAAAAGGTTCAATTTACATTGAACCTTTTCTATTGTATTTTGTTAAGACTCACAGCTGCTGCAAGTAACCAGACTTGTAACCAATTCTTTCGAAACACTTTGGCTTCTTTGGTAATACAAACTTTTTACTCCCAATTGCCACGCTTCAATCATTAAACGGTTTACTTCTTTAATTGGAAGTTCTGCCGGAATATTAAGATTTAAACTCTGTCCTTGATCTACAAACTTCTGACGAATAGCGGCCTGCTGTACAATTTCTAACTGACTGATTTCTTTAAACGTTTTAAAAACATCTTTTTCTTCCTGAGTCAATTGGGTCATGTGCTGTACACTTCCTCCGTTCAACATAATACCTCTCCAAACTTCTTCATTATCCAGACCTTTTTCTTCCAGTAATTTTGTTAAGTATTTATTCTTACGCATGAAATTACCTTTACTTAAACCCGCTTTGTAATAATTACTGCTAAAAGGTTCAATTCCTGGAGAAGTCTGTCCTAAAATCGCCGAAGATGATGTTGTAGGCGCAATTGCCATTGTAGTTGTATTACGTCTTCCGTATCCTTTTAACAATTCAGGTTCGCCATAAATTCTGGCTAATTCCTGAGTGGCTTTATCGGCTTTTTCACTAATATGTTTGAATATTTCGGTGGTTTTCATTTTAGCCTGCATTCCTTCAAATGGAATCATGTTTTTCTGCAAATACGAATGCCATCCTAAAACTCCTAAACCTAATGCACGGTGTCTTTTAGCAAATTTATTAGCACCAGAAAGATAATAATCCCCTTCTGTTTTTTCGATAAATTCCTGTAATACAGCGTCAAGGAAAAAGATTGCTAGTTTTACTGCTTCAGTATCTTTCCATTCATCATAAAGTTCAAGGTTCATTGATGAAAGACAGCAGATAAACGATTCGTCATTTGTTGACGGAAGCATAATCTCACTGCACAAGTTACTTGCATTGATTCTCAAGTTTTGATCTTTGTAAACCTGAGGTTTATTTTTATTTACGTTATCGCTGAAAAAGATATAAGGAAGTCCTTTCTGCTGACGGCTTTCCAGAACTTTTGCCCAGATTTGTCTTTTATCACCATCACCGTCAATCATTTCCTGCATCCAATAATCGGGTACACAAATTCCGGTAAACAAATTTTGGATTGGATTTCCAATGCTTTTAATTTTCAAAAATTCCTCAATATCTGGGTGGTCAATATCCAAATACGCTGCAAATGCACCACGACGAACACCGCCTTGAGAAATAGTGTCCATTGCCGTATCAAAAAGTCTCATAAAACTTACTGATCCGCTGCTTTTTCCATTATCGGTTACGGCGCTTCCGCGTTCACGCAATTCACCAAAATAACCAGAAGTTCCACCTCCAATTTTGGTCTGCATAATCACTTCACCTAATTTATGTGTAATTCCTTCAATTTTATCTGGAACGTGTACGTTAAAACAAGAAATCGGCAAACCTCTTTCGGTTCCCATATTTGCCCAAACCGGAGAACTGATACTCATCCATCCGCGTTCGATCATTTCTACAAATGACTCTTTTAATTCGGGTTTGTATAATCTTCTGGCTGCTGCTGTACAAATTCTGTCAATTGCACCTTCAACAGTTTCACCTTTCAAAAGATAACCTCGATTTAAAATCTGTTCACTTTCAGAGTTCTTCCACCACATTTTGTTTCCGCTTTCCTGCGAAATACTGTTTACTTCATTTGTATCTGTTGTATTCATAATATATTGTCTGCTTTTTAGAAAAGGTCGTTTGCCGTTATACTCTTATCGTGTTTGGTATATTCTACTGGTCGTTTTGCAAAGAAATCATCCAAACTGTTGGCAAAAACTTCTTCTTCAAACCAAGCAAGCGCTTTGTAGTCTTCTGCAGGAACATCAAAAATGATTGGAATATTAATTTGTTTCAAACTCTCATCAATTCTAAATTTCATAAAATTAACAAGATCACCTTTTTTAATACTTTCAATTTCACCTTCTTCAAATATCCAGTCTAATATGTCTGATTCGACTGCGATCGAATCTTTAACCGTTTCTCTGATAAGGTTTAGCGTAGCATCATCAAAATATTCTGGGAATTCTTCTCTGATTTTATTAATAATATAAATACCGCCGTTAGCATGAATCTGCTCATCAATTGAAGTCCACGCAATAATATTGCTCACATTTTTCATGTAGCCTTTAAATCTTGTAAAAGATAATAAAATGGCAAACTGGCTGAATAAAGAAACGTTTTCTATAAGAATACTGAATAAAATCAGCGAAACCATATATTTACGATTGTCCTGAGAACGAGTGTCTTTTAAAACATTTGAAAGATAATCAACACGTCTGCGAATCACAGGAACGTCAAGAAGTTTTTCAAATTCATCATTATAACCTAATACTTCCAAAAGGCGCGAATACGCTTCAGAATGTCTGAACTCACATTCTGCAAAAGTAGTTCCTAATCCGTTAAATTCCGGTTTTGGAAAGTGCTCGTAAATGTTTCCCCAAAAACTCTTAACAGCAACTTCAATTTGTGCGATCGCCAATAAACTGTTTTTAACAGCCGTTTTTTCAGCTACCGATAGATGAGCATGAAAATCCTGAGTATCAGCAGTAAAATCTACTTCGGTATGAACCCAATACGCTTTATTTATGGCTTCTGTAAATTGTAAAACCTCTGGGTACTCAAAAGGTTTATAATTGACTCTTTTATCAAATATAGACATAATATATAGTATTAAATGGTGACTATGAGAAATAGAAAACAACAGGATTTTGGGGAAGGATAACTGCGATTTCTATACCTACAAAATTAACCCCTCAATCTCGATCAGGCTATCTTTTGGTGTTAAAAAACCGAACAATTATCAACAGTAAAAGTAAGCATCAAAAAACATTAAAAATACAATTTATTAACAGCTGCATAATTTTGCGTAGTCGTCGAATTATCAGTTATTTATACTAGATCTAAATAGATTTGTCAACAAAAATTACAAGAAAAAAAACAAGAAGCAAAAAACAGTTATCAACAGCAGCATTTAAAAATTGATCTTTTTCAGACCCATTTTACCCTTTTTAAAACGTCAAATTCTACTTAAAAAGCTGCTCGACTATTAGCTAAAAAAACATGTATTTTAAATTATATGGAAAATCGAATTTACAATAAAACACTAATTTACAAATAGTTATAAATTATAATTTCGTAATATGCTTAAAATCAAAAAGAAAAAAAGTTGTACGCGTTAAACTAAAACCAACAACAATTATCTAAGCGCTTGTTTTTTATCAAAATAGAATAAAATCCAAAACGCAAAAGCATATTTTAAATTAAAATAGAATTAAATCGCATCAGAATTCAACTTTTACCAGCAATAAAACTTGCTTTAAAAAGATTAATCTTTACATTTGCCTTTATTTTGATTTATTCTAAATAGATATATTCTCATTCATAATTTTTTGGAATTGATTCCGAATAACAACATACCGAAATATGAAAAAAAATCTTTTTATTTCTTTAGCATTTGCTGCTATTTCATTGGTTAATGCACAACAGAAAAATTCACTTTTAGAGCAGTCTTTCTGGAAAACTACACCTGATGTAGAAAAAGTAAAAGCTGAAATTGCAAAAGGAAACAATCCAGCCGAAGCCAATCCCAATGCATTTGATGTTACCACTCTGGCAATCAACAACGATGCACCTTTTACTACTATCAAATTTTTATTAGACCAGCCGGGAAATACCATTACTAAATTAACACACGATAATCGTATTTATTTGCACTGGGCCGCTTACAGAGGAAATACTGAATTAGTTGAATACCTTATAAATAAAGGTTCTGATGTTAATTTTGAAGACAGCCACGGAACTACTCCAGCTGATTTTGCCGCTTCAAACGGACAGTCAAATCCAGCGATGTACGATGCTTTCTTTAAAGCGGGTGTTGATCCAAAGAAAAAATATGCAAACGGTGCCAACTTATTGCTTTTAGCTATTGCTTCTGATAAAGATTTAAAAGCCGCAGAATATTTTACAACAAAAGGAATGTCTCTAAAAGACGTTGATAATGAAGGAAACACCGCTTTTACATACGCTGCAAGATCTGGAAATATTGCACTTTTGAAGAAACTTATCGAGAAAGGGATCAAACCAACCGATACCGCTCTTTTAATCGCGGCACAAGGAAGCCGAAGAGAAACAAATCCAATCGAAACGTATAAATATTTGGTTGAAGAAGTAAAAATAAAGCCAACTGCCCAGAACAAAGCAGGACAAAATGTATTGCACATTTTAGCTGGAAAACCAAATCAGAATGAAATCATTAAATACTTTTTAGCGAAAGGTGTTGATGTAAATAAAGCTGATAAAGAAGGAAATACACCTGTAATGTCTGCATCATCAGCAAAAGAAACGGCTGCCTTAGAGCTTTTTCTTCCAACAGCAAAAAATATCAATGCTCAAAATTCAAAAGGAGAATCTGCTTTGACCTTTGCCGTACGATACGGAACTCCAGAAGCTGTAAACTTACTTTTAACAAAAGGCGCTGATGTAAATGTAAAAGACAAAGACGGAAACAACTTGGGCGTTTATTTAGTACAATCTTACCGTCCGGCAGGAAGAGAAAAGGAAACTGTTGATCCTTTTGAAGCAAAAGCAAAATTACTTCAGGACAAAGGTTTAAACTTAGCCGCAGCACAAAAAGACGGAAACACTTTGTATCATTTAGCAATTACTAAAAATGATGTTTCGCTTCTTAAAAAAATCACGGATTTAAAAGTAGATATCAACGCTAAAAACAAAGATGGATTAACAGCCTTGCACAGAGCTGCTATGATTGCCAAAGACGATTCGGTTTTAAAATATCTTATTGAAGCAGGTGCTAAAAAAGACGTAACAACAGAATTTGATGAAAGCGCTTATGCTTTAGCAAAAGAAAATGAAGTGCTTACTAAAAGCAATATCTCTGTCGAGTTTTTAAAATAAAACAAATTATTAATACAACCATATTTGAAATTCCGAAATCCAAACTTATTTTTGGAACTTCAAGTTAATCAGTTTTGAGACATAAGTAATCTTTATATCTCACAACTTTAAACCTTAACTTATATATTATTTACAATGAAATCAATATTAAAAATTGCTCTTGCAAGCGCTTTTATCTTTTTACTTTCTTTCCAGACTAACGCACAATCTAGCAAATACAAATGCATGCTGCAAATGAACAATTATATGGGAGAAGGCGCCTATATTGTAGTTTCTTTAGTGAATGCAAATGGCGAATACGAGAAAACGCTGTATGTAATGGGCGATGATAAAAAATGGTACAAATCATTAAAAGAATGGAATAAATTTCATTCGGCTCAAAAATCAGATGATATCAGCGCTAAAACAGGCGCTTCTGTAACTGGCGGAGACCGCAGCGTAACGACTATCGAAATTGAAAATTCTAAAATTAATAAAGGATACAAACTACGTTTTGAATCTGCGGTAGAAGATCAAAAATATTATGTAAGCGATCTTGAAATTCCGCTTACTACAGAAGGTCTTGCAGAAAAAACAGATGGAAAAGGGTACATTAAATACGTACGATTAAACAAAATATAATACGATTACATTTCTAGAATACACTCAATGACTCTTTCTTTCTGGCGTTACGCACATTTAGCTCTGGCTTTATTTTCTTCACTTTTTTTGCTTTTGGCTTCGGTAACCGGAATTATTCTGGCGGTCGATGCAGTTCAGGAAAAAACACTTCCGTACAAAGCACCTGATTTTGATAAAATAACACTGGGAGAAACCCTGCCAATTCTAAAAAAAGCGTATCCAGAAATTACAGAACTAAGCATTGATTATAATCAATTTGTAACGCTAAAAGCAATTGATGCTAATGGAAATGATGTAAATGCGTACATCAATCCAAAAACAGGAAAAACACTTGGAACTCCAGTAAAGAAAACCGAATTCATTAAATGGGTTACAGGACTTCACCGTTCGTTATTTCTTCACGAAACGGGACGTTTTTTTGTGGGTGTTATTTCATTTTGTTTATTACTAATATCAATTTCGGGTTTTGTACTGGTTTTAAAAAGACAGCGCGGCATCCGAAATTTCTTTTCTAAAGTAATCAAAGAATATTTTGCGCAATATTACCATGTTGTTTTAGGAAGGCTTGCTTTGATTCCTATTTTTATTATTGCCTTAACAGGAACGTATTTGTCGCTGGAAAGATTTAATTTCTTTATGGGTGATGAAAAAGCAAAACCTGTAAATACAGAACTTTCGGCGAAAGCCAAAACAACTTCTGTATTTAAAACTACTTTATTATCAGACGTTAAAAAAATCGAATTCCCTTTTACGGACGATCCTGAAGAATATTACATCATTGAACTGAAAGATCGTGAAATTGAAGTCAATCAGGTTACTGGAGCTGTAATTTCAGAAAAGCTTTCACCTATGACGATTCAGTTTGCCGATTTGAGTCTTGATCTTCATACCGGAAGAATTAACGGAATCTGGGCTATAATTCTGGCAATTGCCAGTTTCAATATTCTATTCTTTATTTACTCAGGTTTTGCCATTACTTTAAAAAGAAGATCTAGCCGAATTAAAAATAAATTCAAAGCCAGCGAAAGTACTTTTATTCTTTTAACAGGTTCTGAAAACGGAAGTACTTTCAGGTTTGCTAATGCAATTCAGAAGCAATTAATCAGTCAAGGACATAAAGCGTTTATAACCGAATTAAATCGTTTTTCGGTATATCCAAAAGCAGAACATATCATCGTTTTTACATCGACGCACGGTTTAGGTGATGCACCTTCTAATGGAAATAAATTTGAAACTCTAGTAGAAAAACAAAACCAAAAGCAGAAAATCAATTTCTCGGTTGTAGGTTTTGGTTCTAAATCGTATCCTGATTTCTGCGGATTTGCCATTGAAATCGATCAGCTTCTTGAAAAACAGCCTTGGGCAGAGCGTTATTTGGATTTACAAACTGTAAATGACAAATCAGCTTCTGAATTTGTAGAATGGGTAAAATTGTGGAGTACCAAAACTGGAATTTCGCTGGCCAATACACCCTCTTTATACAATCATGTTCCGAAAGGCCGTCAGAAACTGATGGTTTTAGACAAAACTCCAATTTCTGAAACTGAACATACTTTTATTCTGACTTTAAGAGCCAATTCTAGAACTAAATTTATTTCTGGCGATTTATTAGCTATTTATCCGGCAAACGATACAAGAGAACGCCTCTACTCTATTGGAAATCATTCTGGTAATGTACAATTGGTTGTAAAACTACATCCAAACGGATTTGGTTCTGGATATTTAAATAATCTTGAGCCCGGCGATGTTATTAAAGCCCGAATTTTGAAAAATCCTGCTTTTTATCTGCCAAAGAAAGCTCCAAAAGTTGCTTTTATTTCTAACGGAACAGGAATTGCTCCTTTCCTCGGAATGATCGAACAAAATAAAGCACAACAGGAAATACATCTTTACAGTGGTTTCAGAATGGAAACACCCACACTTCTGGCGTATAAAAAGTTTGCCAAAGTGATGAAACAAAAACAGCATCTGGATCAATTTCACGTCGCTTTATCGCGTGAAGCTAAACAGATTTATGTAATGGATCTGATTAAAAGAGATACTTCTTTTTTCATGGATTTATTAAAGAAAAACGGTGTTATCATGATCTGTGGTTCGCTTGCCATGCAAAAAGATGTTGAAAACGTTCTAGATATTTTATGCAAAGAAAATGGTCTTAAAAGTATTTCTGATTATAAAAACAATGGTCAGATCTTAAGTGACTGCTATTAAAAGATTTTAGATTGCAGATTGTTGATTTTAGATTGTTGATTTTAGATTGAATTTAGATTATTAATTGTTATGAATAGATTCTTATTTCTATTTACTTTAATCTGTTGTTTTGTAACAAATGCTCAGGTTTTGCGAAAAAAGACAACGCTATTAATGGGCGGACGTTTCGATATCAGCATTGTTGATAAAGATTCGCTTTCGGCAGTACAAAACATTGATAGTGTCATAGCCGAAATCACTCGAATTGAAAATCTAATCTCCGACTGGAAACCAGATTCTCAGGTTTCAAAAGTCAATCAAAATGCTGGAATTCAACCCGTCAAAGTAGATCGAGAAGTTTTTCAATTGACACAAAGAGCCATTAAACTTTCGGAGATTACAAACGGCGGATTCGACATAAGCTTTGCAGCAATGGACAAAATCTGGAAATTTGACGGCTCTATGACCGAAATGCCTTCGGCGGAAGCCATAAAAAAATCAGTGGAAAAAGTCGGTTATCAAAATATTATTCTAGATAGTGTACAGTCGATTATCTTCCTGAAATTAAAAGGCATGAAAATTGGATTTGGTGCTTTAGGCGAAGGTTATGCAACTGATAAATGCCGCGCCATGATGATTGAAAAAGGCGTACAAGCTGGCATTATAAATGGTTCAGGCGATATGAGCACTTGGGGAAAACAGCCTAATGGAAAAGATTGGAAAATCGGAATTACAAATCCATTTCATCCCGAAAAACTTTTAACTGCTATTCCTTTAAAAGAAGGTGCTGTAACGACTTCTGGCAGTTATGAGAAATTTGTTGTTTTTAACGGAAAACGATATTCACACATTATCAACCCAGCAACTGGTTATCCCGCAACTGGTTTATGCAGCGTTACCGTCTTCGGACCCAATGCCGAAACTGCTAACGGATTAAGCACATCTATCATGGTTTTAGGACAAAAAGAAGGATTACTTTTACTCCAAAAATTCCGCGATTACAGCTGCATAATGATTACCGATAAAGGAAAAATCATTAAATCGAAAAATTTCTCGTATAAGTTGTAAATTAAGTTATGGGTTAATGAGTTATGGGTTATGAATTATGGGTTATGGGTTATGGGTTATGGGTTATGGGTTATGAGTTATGGGTTATGAGTTATGAATTATGAGTTTGATAGTAATAATAACCAATAACTAACAACTAACAACCAACAACTAACAACCAACAACAAATTTAAGTATCACAAGTAACATCATCCCAATCCTGATCCATGTAATGAATGAGCCAATTGAGCGCATATTGTCTTTCGTACACAATTCCCGGATTGATGTTTTCTATTTGTCTCCCTTTGATTCTTTCGTCTACGCAGGCCCAATTGTATCTGTAATACAAATCGGCTGCATCTAAAATTTCTTTTTTAGATCGAACTTCATTCACAGCATTTATAAATTCAAAAGGATCTTTATCTTTTGCAACAGGATAATTTTCAGCACTAATGTTTTCTAGATTACAAAATTCATTTGGGAAATCAAGCGTATCGACTTTTTTCAAAGCCCACATTAAAGTCCAAATGCCTTCGCATTTCCAAGTTTCGTACATTTTTTTGTCTTCCGTTGGATTTGTTAAAAACTCTTTTTCGCCTTCTGTTACCAATTCCCAAAGTTTATAATTCTGTAAATAATCAATTGCTTCTTCAGGCGAAATACTATTGAAAGCAACCAAATTTGTAACAGCCAAAACACTTACTCTTTCTGCAATTTCTTTTGCTGATCGAATTGTAGTTTCTGCTTCAGATTCAATACAAGGCAGATGTCTGTTGATTTTTATATTTTCTCTTTCCAGAATTTCTTCATTCTTGGCTTTTCTTTCTATTTGCTCTTCGTCTAATTCCGTTTGATCATTATCAAAATACTCCGAATTGATATGAACTTCTAAATCTTCAATTTCACATTTACCTTCTGTATCAATAATTAGATTCAAATCTTTATCTAGAAAATGCTGGGTTTCAGATTTACTAATAATCGTATTCGGCTGCACAAATAAAACGGCATCAAATTCTTTTGCCAAATCAGCTATTATGACATTTAATTCTTTAATTTCTCCTTTGTCTTCACGAATTGAAAATTCAGAATTCAGTGTTTGTATTTTATGCAGAAAAAGCCCTTTTACCTTTTCATTTTCAGTTGGCAGTGAATCAACAAATCCATATAAACCTTTTAAATTGGCTGTTAATTCAGAATCATCTATTTGTGGAATTTGATAAGAAGGAACGGCTCTTTCTCTGTAGAATATCGTAACTCTTTTAGACGGACTTAATATTCCGCCTTTCACTTCAAATTCGAGGTTCTCACCATTAGAAGAAAAAACTCCCTTAGGAACATGCGAAAGAAAAATTTCTTTGATTTTTTCTAATCCTAAATGATGCGAATAAATGGTACAAATCATTTTACGGCTTTTAAAATATTATTTTGGCTAATATAAGTTTAATTTTACAAAAAAACACAAATAATACTTCAAAGCATATTAAAAAAATCTCGCAAAGTCGCAAAGGCACAAAGATTATATAAAAATTAAACCATATAAGTTATTTAAGTTTAATTATGCCAAAACTTAAAATTACTTAAATAACTTATATGGTTCAAAAAACTTTGCGTCTTCGCGACTTTGCGAGCAAAAACTACTGCACTTTTACTTCAATAACAGAAGCTTGTAAATTTCCTGCCGTCGCTTTCAACTGAATCTTTTCTTTCTTTCCATTTGATTGAATAATCGCAATACATTTTCCGTTAAAAAGCTTACAAGAATTGGCTTTAAACGATTCCAAATTGGCTTGATAACCATTATCAACTCCAACTAACTTTCCTCCGCCCGTCACTTCAAAGTTGACTAAATCCATTGCGTTTGGAACTAGGTTTCCGTCTTTATCGAGCATCGAAACTGTTACATAAACCAAATCGTAAGTATCATTTTTGATGGTAGTTTTATCTGCTTTTAAATCCAATTTAGCAGCTTCTCCTGCCGTGCGAATTTCTTTTTCTAATACTACTTTTCCATTCTTTCTAGAAACCGCTTTTAATGTTCCTGGTTCGAATTTCACTTTCCATGAAATATGCAAATCATCCTTTTGCTTAGATTTTTTACATAATGATTTTCCGTTTAAGAATAATTCTACTTCATCTGTATTGTTGTAATACGCCCAAACATTGATTTCCTGATCTTTTTTCCAGTTCCAATGCGGTAAAATATGCAGAACGGTTTTATTCGACCATTCGCTTTGGTACATATAATACACATCTTTTGGAAGTCCGGCCAGATCTACAATTCCGAAATACGAACTTCTTGCAGGAAACGGATATGGATCTGGTTCTCCGATATAATCAAATCCTGTCCAGATAAAAGTTCCCGCCATGAAATCCTGACTTTTAATGGTTTTCCAGTTTTCTTCGTGCGTGGCGCCCCAGTACGATTTCACCTGATCGTAAGCCGAAACTGTCCAATCTGCATTTCCATCAAATGGAGCACCGTGTTTGGTTGGCCAAGCTTTAATAACATCCGATTGATCATAATGTCCACGCGTTTCTAATGCCGAAACACTTTCTGATGCTAGTATTTTTTGCCCTTTAAATTTAGTTGGAAAATCTTTATAATCTTCATGTTTGTAATTGAATCCCAAAAGATCTAAAGCTCCTGACTGATAAATGAAGTTTTTCTCAATAACATTTTCTGTCAAAGCAGAAGTTACGGGACGAGTCGTATCTAACGATTTTACAATTTTGGCCAACTCTCTCGTAATGGCAATTCCTGTGCTGTCAAACTGTTCTCTAATTTCGTTTCCGATACTCCACATCATAACCGACGGATGATTGCGGTCTCTTTTGATAAAATCTTCTAAATCCTGTTTGTGCCACGCATCCCAATCTTTATGGTAATCGTTGGTTACTTTTTTCTTTTTCCACACGTCAAAAGCTTCGTCCTGAACGATAAATCCCATTTCGTCACACAATTGCATCATTTCTAAAGAATGAGGGTTGTGCGACATTCTAATTGC
This sequence comes from Flavobacterium endoglycinae, assembly GCF_017352115.1. Taxonomy (NCBI): domain Bacteria; kingdom Pseudomonadati; phylum Bacteroidota; class Flavobacteriia; order Flavobacteriales; family Flavobacteriaceae; genus Flavobacterium; species Flavobacterium endoglycinae. The sequence continues at coordinate 4,881,740 of NZ_CP071448.1, read as the reverse complement.
ATTTGCTCCCATTTCTTTCATCAGCGTTAGTTTTCTCCTTACGGCGTGAATATTTTCTACAGCTCCTAACGCGCCATTATCATGATGCAGGCAAACGCCTTTAATTTTAGTCGGAACACCGTTTAATGAAAATCCTTTTTCCGAATCAAAATTAAAATATCTAAATCCAAGCGGAGTTTCGTAATTGTCAACTAATTTCGATTTCTCGTACACTTTTGTAATGACTTTATACAAATACGGATTTTCGGTATTCCATAATCTTGGCTGTTTTACTTCTAAATCATGAATCTTTTTTTCTGATGTTTTTGCTCCTATTTTTTCTGTAGAAGTCATCTTGGCAACTTCTACATTTTTATCGTCTACAATCGAAGTAACCAATTTAAATTCTTTTGCAGAAGCATTATCATTATCAATCGTAACTTCAAAATGCACTTTCGCTTGAGCTGAAGAAACTTCAGGTGTAGTTACAAAAGTTCCCCACTTCGCTACATGCAATTTTTCGCTCGCCACCAATCTCACATTCCTGTAAATTCCAGAACCCGTATACCATCTTGAATTAGGTTGAGCATCGTTGTCTACCTTAACTGCAATAGTATTGGTCTGTCCATAATTTAAATATGGAGATAAATCATAACCAAAAGAAATATAGCCATTTGGACGCATTCCTAATGATTTCCCGTTTATAAATACTTCGCTATTTTTAAAAACACCATCAAATTCAATTGAAATTGTTTTACTTTTCCAATTGGCAGGAATTGTAAAAACTTTTCGATACCAGCCTTTACCTGCAGGTAAAAATCCTTGCGCTTGTTTGGTCTTAGCCTCTTTATCAAAAGCGCCTTCAATGCTCCAATCATGCGGCAATTGAAGCATTCTCCAATCTGATACGTTGAAATTAGCATTTACAGCTTCTGGATAATCTCCTAACTTGAAGTTCCAGTTTTTGTTGAAGTCTTCGACAATTCTAGCTTGTTTTTGTGCAAAAATTGATACCGAAAACAATAATGCAAGTGTAATTTTTTTTAACATATTTTTATTTTTTCTCTCGCAAAGTCGCAGAGTCTTTTTTCTTAACCATATAAGTGATATAAGAAAATTTAAGTTTGGCTTAATTGAACTTATACACTTATATGGTTTCATTTCCTTAGCGACTCTGCGTCTTTGCGAGATTATCATTTTATTTCTTTAACCTTGAGATCTAAATGTTCATACTACATTTTAGACGCACTGCAGTGCGTCTCTACAATGAAAACCTTTGAACCTATGTCACTTTGCGCCTTTGTGCCTTTGTGGCAAAACAAATTATTGAAACTCAAAACTATCCAACAGCAACCCTTTCAAATCATCTCCTTCCAAAGTAATTTTATACGTTCCCGCATTGATATAACCTCCAGATGTCGTGTTCAAAACTTTCCATTTTTCTGGTGAAGGGAAAAATTCAATCGTGTCGTTTCGCATTAGAATTCCGTATGCATCTTCCATTTTGAATTTCACTTTCATCGGCGTTTCATTTCGATTCATAAAGCGGAAACGCATTAAATAAATTCCTGCAACACCTGGTTTTACTTCAAACTCGATGCTGTTGTTTGTCTTTTTAGTAAACTCCACATAATCCGCTTTTTTGAAATTTCCTTTTTCGATTCCAGTTCCCGTTGTTTTTGTTTTTTCTGCTTCGATGATTACCACTGGTCTTGAATCGTCTTTTTCGCCCATATCGTACGTTGGAACAACGACAATTGTTGAAATTGTTTCCCCATTATCAAAAAGAACTTTCTCGCCTTTGCTTACTTTTTTAGTAAAAACATCAAAAGAAGTTCCGTTGCTATTTTTCGCTTTTTCTTCTATCTTTTTATAATCTGAAAGTCCTTTTAATGCCTTTATTTTATCATCAACTAAAACATAAATAATCGATTCTTCCTTTGCTGTAAACGAACCTGAAACTTTTGAATCGGTAGAAAACTGTAAATAATCGCCACCAAAAACTTCCGAAGGCAATTCGGTAAAAATAACTTCTGAGTTTAAGAATTGCTTCGAATTAATATCCAGCCAAGAACCGATTTTAAAGTCTTTAGCCTCTAAACTTACATTCTGAATATTTCTTGGCGATTCTTGAGCTGGTCTCGCGTGATAATCTTTTGTACCAATTGCAATTGCTGAAATTATGGCTTGCCCTGCTTTTACGTTTGGAAACGAAATTTTAATTTTTCCGCCAGTGCTTTTAACTTTAAAAGTCTTTTTTAACGCAGTATCATGTCCAGCTTCTGCCCAAATATCAAAATCTTTTAAAACTATATTGTCATTAATGGCAACATCAAACAAACGCCAGCCTTTGCAGTCTAAACCTCCGCCTGTTCCGTACCACGGTTCTGTGAAATACAATTCGATTACATATTCTCCATCTGGCGCTGGAAATTCGTAACGCAATTTATCAACTCCGTATCTGAAATTCTGAAATAAAGCTTGATCTTTTGTACCGTTAACAGGATCAAAACTGCTTCTTTGGCTTGCAAAAAAGTCAGGAAGCTTCTCAAAATTATCGGTCCAAGATAAAGATCCCCAAGTATTTTGTCCGCTTTTGTGCGTGTCGGCTAGCCAAGTATTTCCGTTACTATCTGTGAATTCTGAACCACCGCAATTAACTCTGTAGATGTAATTTAAACCGCTTTTTGCTTTTAAAATATCGCTTTTATCAGGAGTTAAAGATTCAAAACTTGGAGCTTTCGGAAGCGTATTCAAAACGATATAATCTTTGGCAACCGCTTTTCCGTTTACATATCCAACTGCATATAAAACATTATACTGAATATTGACATTGTTAAACTGAAAATGCTTTCCGATTCCGGGATTCTTCAATTTTCCAAGTGAAACTTTATTTACATCATTAAACAATTCAACTTCGTCGCAATTGGAGTAAATATCGATTCCGCTTTTGATACCCGCTTTCTCCCAACGGCTTGGCCAAGTGTGCGAAACGATATACACCATCGGATTGGTTTTGTTTGAAGCGTAATTAGCGCGGTACATGTAATATGCATCTAAAGGCTCGCCCCAAATCGTAAAAAGTCCTTTGTAATTTACGGGTCCGACTTTGTCAATATCTCTAAATCCTTCACCATTTTGAACGCGTCCCGGATTTTCGTGCGAAGCAAAAAGCCAGTTGAATTGTCCTGCTATTTTATCTCTTACCGATTCTGCTTCTCTGACTTTAATTTCCATTAGCTGAGAAAAACGGTTTTCGCTTAAAATTCCTTTTTGATCGAATTCGCCTTCCGTATGCAAATCGGCAGAACGCCATGCTCCGTATTCGCCATTTAACAACTGAGTGGTCATTTCCAAATGATATTTTAATGGATCTCCACCATACGTTCCTGACCAATTTTGAACGACATTCCAATCGGTTCCTTCTCCTCCATTACAAGTCGTTACAATTCTTTGTGAAGCCGATAACGGATCCATTTCTCGGATAATCTGCGTGCATTCTTGGGCAAATGCTGCTGGAATTGTACTTTCGTTCTGCAAGCCCCACATGACAACCGATGGGCTGTTTCTGCGTTCTTTAACCCATTCGCGCAGTAAGGTTTTGAAATTTTCTTTGAATTCTGGCGTATCGTACCAAATATGCGCCGAAAACTGACTCCAGAATAAGATTCCGTTTTCGTCTAATTCTTTTTGATACAATAAATTATGAGGCTGGTGCGCTTCTCTAAAAGCATTAAATCCGCCTGCTTTGATCTGTTCGATTCTAGCATGAATCTGCTCGTTTGAAAAAGCGTGACTATTTCCAATTTGATGTTCGTATTCGCAAACACCATTTATAAAAACAGGTTCGTCATTTATGAGAAAACGATTGTCTTTTCCATCACGACTTACTGGCCAACTCACCCATCGAATTCCATAAGGTGTTGTTAACTGGTCGATTATTTTTCCATTCTCAAAAACAGAAGTTACCAATTTATATAAATACGGATTCGACGGTGACCACAATTTCGGGTTTTGAATTTCTGGCAAAGTCTGAGCAACTGTTTTTATTTCTCCTGAAGTATTTTTAAGGGTACTTTTTGAGCTTACCACCTTTTTTCCTGAAGCATCAAAAAGAACATTTTCAATGGTTAGATTTCGGTCTGAAGTTCCGTAGTTTTTGATTTCTGCTGTCGTAAGCAAAATCGCCTTTTGTTTGGAAACCGATTTGTCATTCCAGATATGAACACCAAAAGGTTCGATTCTAACATCGTTTGTAATCACTAAAGAAACTGGCCTGAAAATCCCCATTGGCTGAGAACCTTCTGAGAATCCCCATTCGCCAGAACAGCCTCCGCAAACCCAAGGAAGATCAGCAATAAAAGAAGGATGCGATGCTTTTAATAGAATCTGATTTTCTTTTTCTAAAGAAACTGCTTTAGTAATATCAATCGTAAAAGTGGTTCGTCCACCTTTGTGTTCGCCCACTTTTTTTCCGTTTACCCAAACTGTGGCGTAAGAACTAACGCCTTCAAAAAACAAAAAGAGCCTTTTGCCTGCAGTAGTTCTGTCAAATTTTAAGGTTCTTTTGTACCATGCCGTACCGTGTAAATTTCCATGTTTTGTTCTCCTGAAACCATAATACTGATCCCAATTGTGAGGCACACTAACCTGCTGCCAATTGGAATCAGTTTTTGGATTTTCTACAAAATCTTCTTCTTTCAGCGGAAGATTATCCAACATTACGGTCTCCCAAGATGAATTCAGCGAAATTTCTTTGCGAACTGAACTTTTGCCCTGACTCCAAACAGAGCAAAAACTTGTGAAAAAACAAAAAATAAAAAAAACTATTCTGTTCATATTTTTAAACCATATAAGTTATATAAGGTTGTTTAAGTTTTTATTTTACCCATATTTGTCATTTCGACCGAAGGGAGAAATCACACTAGAAGCTCGACAAAGGTTGGTGAATTTCTGAACGGAAATTCTTGTGTGATTTCTCCCTTCGGTCGAAATGACAAACTATGTAGAGTTTCTTGTGAAGATCCCTCGTTCCTCAGAATGACAAAATTGTGTTTATATAATTTCTAAACCTGACGGGTTTTGAAAACCCGTCAGGTTTAACTTTATGTTGAATTGCGTGAGGGATTGAGGCGGTATCCTTTTATGCAGCGGAGCGGAATAAAAGATATAGCCGAAAGCCCGACCCGGAGGGACACGCCCAAATTATTATTTTAATTCTAAACTTTATTTATACCTACAAGATTTTGAAAACCTTGCAAGAGCAGATTAATAAAACAACCAATCCACTGCTGCTTTCTCTCCTGCATCTATGTATCCAACGTCGCGTGGTGTAATGTTCTGGTCTGCATCAATAAAACCTAAAATCAATACTTTTCCTTTTCCTAGGTCTAATTTATTTTCTCCTGGTTGGAAAGTATAGGTATGAATGTTTACACGAGGCAAATCTTTTAAATTAATCGCACTTGCCAGAATCACTTCGGCTTGACCGTGAGCATTTCCTGCAGCATCGGTTTCTAAACTTGGAGGCAATAAAAATCTTTTTTGATCTGAATTGAAATATCCAACCACTAATTTAACGGCTTTTGCATTTCTAAACTTCAAATGCGTTCCTTTTTCATTTTGATCGTTTTCTACAAACGAATATCCTCTTAAGTTTTGAAGTTCTGGAGCTATTTTTGTCAATTCAGAAATATCTGTTCCGTACACTTTTGTTCCTGTTTTAACTAAATAACTTCCCGGTTTTTCATCGATAAAAGTTACTTCTGCTGTTTTCCAAGGTTTTCCTTCTTTGCTTTCTACTTTTCCATCTTTTGAAGATTTAAGCTTCTCTAGATTTCTTTTGAAATTAGCCAATTCACGTTCGTAATGCAGTAATAATTCAGCCCAGGTTTTGTTGTTCCCGTCGTCTCCTCCAATTGGAATTCTACGTTGTGCTGTTTGCATACTGTTGGCATAGTAATAGGTATCTTTCGTTAACTTCACCAATAATTCGTAATATTCTAAACTTTTTTCTAAATGAGGAATTGCTTTGTCTAAATCGGCAATATCATTTGAATAGCTGTATCTTAAAACCAACAACGCTGCTTTTACTTTTTCTGAAAAGAAATCGGCGAAAGCCTTGTAAGCATGCATGTCATTTTTAAGACGTGCAAATTCTTCTTTTTCTTTCGTTACGCTTGGTTCCGCTTTGTCGATGGCTTCAACAGCCAATCTTCCGTGTTCTGTAATTTCATCAATAATCTGCGTTGGAAGTTCGCCAGAATGTGGTTCTTTGTTCCATTCTTTTTTAGCATATTCTAAAAGCAATTCGCCCGCTGGTCCGCAAGATTCGTGGAAACCTGGATATACTCTCCATTTTGATGGATTCACCAATTGGCTTTCGAACATTCCTAACAATAAAGTCTGTCTGTTTCCTTCTGTGATTCCGAAACGTCTTAGCGTTTTTGGAGCAATTTCTCCTGTTTCTTCATACGCTTTTAAAATATTATTTGCTGCTTCTTGGCTTGTTCCAAATTTCGCAGCTAAATCTTTATCCCAAAATTTAACTTCTTGGTTTCTATCTCTTTTGCTATCCCAAGCATATCTTGCCCAAGCTTTGTACCAAATCCAGTCACGATCCATTTCTAATAAACGTTCGCCCGATTTTGTTTTATCGGCAGAATAAGGCCAATCCCAGTAAGAAGCTTGCGGATATAAGTGTAATGCATTCGCTCCGTGTATGCTGTGCATTGCTTTTACTGTTTTTTGGATAAAATCTGGAGAACCGTATCTAAAAGGTTCTAAGTTTGCCAAAATGTGAACGTTTTCAATATGAATAGATTTCAAAGCGCTCAATTGTTTGTGCGTTTCTCCCCAAGGTCCGCCAGGTGTGTAAGTCGTTAAAGACTCTCCTGTGTATTTGCTTTCTGTATAAAGGTTTTTGTATAATGGAAGCGATTTCTCCATAACCAAAGGTCCATCTGTATCGTGAGAACGAAGGATAATTGGCGGTTCTTCTGTTTTTCCTAATGCTTGTAAACCGTCTCGAACCCCTGGAATAATCGTTTTGGTAAACCATTCTACATCATCATCAACCGTATTGATTGCTTCGCCCAAACAAACCATTAAACCAACATTTGGATATTTTTCGATGAAAGCTGCAATAGATTTTCTAGTGTAATCAGATAACAAAGGCGTGATTGGTCTTGAACGATCTTGAGTTTTTATGTTATAATGCTCTGCAAAAGGTTTGGAAACAAGAATATTATAAAACATCTGAATGACCCAGATTCCTCTTTTGTTGGCTTCAACGGTCAGGAATTTATAGATTTCTTCGTTCTTCTTGAAATCTTCGTCGCTTACCTCAACTGCAAACGGATAATCTTTCAATTTTACTAAAGAAGCAAATGGGTGTCCGTTCCATAAATACAAAGAGTTCATGCGATTGTCTACAAGCATGTCTAAGTATTTTATCCAAAGTGCCTTATCATAAAACCAAGGAAAAGTTGCTGGCGTATACGGATACTCGTAAACATCGCGCCCCGGAAGATAAACGGGTTTCTGCATTCCGATGCAAGCGCCGCGCAACACCATTTCTGGACTGTCTTCGATATTGATTTCTGAAGGAAGCTGACCTGAAGTTTTAATTCTATCCGCCAATTCTAAAGCTCCGTACAAAGTACCACTCGCATCTGTTCCTTCAATGTAAATTATATTCTTTTGAGTACGAATTAAAAAACCTTCTTTCTTGGTTAATTTGCTATCATCGATTTTAGCGCTTTTCGCATTCTTTTTCCAAAATTCAGTTCCTTTTTCTCCAATAACAATTACTTTATCTTTTGAACTTTTTAATTTATCGGCAGAAGCAACGGTAAAGCCTTTTGCCGAAAGTGTTTCTGATAATTTTTCTGCTCCAAATTTTGCTCTTGGCGAATTGGCATCACTAACAATAGTAACGTTTTGCGCTGTCGCGAAAGAGACGTAAAAGCATAAAAAAAGTAATTGTAAATATTTCATAGCATGCTGTTTTGGGTATTCTATTTAAAACAATCTGCTTAATCTGCTAGATCTGCGGGAAAAATTTAACTCTCGCAGATCTAGCAGATTTCGCAGATTTATAGTGAAAAAATGTGCTGTTTAACTTTTACTTATTTTCACCAATATTTTTATTTAATTCTGGAAGATTTTCTTCAAATACGCTACGTTTGCTCCGTAATTGGCTTTTACATTATGCACTTGTGTTACGTCTCTGGAACGCTCTACAATCAGCCAGCCGCTCCATTTCATCTCATCTAAAGTTTGTTTGATTTTTGGCATATCGATCGCAGGATCGTTTTCTAACCAAAATTGATCGGTATTTGAAGCGTGAATCTGAGCTATATATTTCTTTCCTAAAATCTTTAATTCAGAAGAAATATCTCTTTTATTGTCTAAAGCATTTGCAAAATTGAAAGAGCTTTTAATGTATTTTGAACCTACTTCATCCAAAAGTTTTTTCTCTTCTGTAGCATCCAAAGAAGTTTCAATTGCAATTACACCGCCAATTTTCCCCACTTCTTTTCCTGCCCATTGCAATCTTTTAATTACTTCTGGACGTAATTCTGGATTTTTAACCAAATCGGTTTGTGTTCCTAATGGCAAATAAGCTACTTTCACTTTCATATTTTTCATTGCCAGAACGCAATCGTTAATCATGGGTGTGATTTCTCTCGTTGCAAATGATTGCGCATAAAATCCAGACATGGCAATGGAACTGATTCCAACTCCTGTTTCTTTCGCTTTATCTAAGAATTTTTGTCTTTCTACAGGATCGCCCAGTTTGCTGTCAAAAGTTGGTCTGTTCCCTAAACCTCCCATATCTAGTTCGATTCCATCTGCTTTTAATTCAGCAGCCAAACCAAAAGCTCCAAGTTTTTGTCTTTTCAAAATCATCCAGTCGCAAACCGCCACTTTATATTTTTGCTTTTTGTTGGAAGACTGAGCCGTTGCACAGCTGTTAAATGTTGCTGATATCGCAACAAATAATACAACAATTAAGTTTTTATTTAGCTTCATATTTTTGATTTTACCATTAAGAGATTAAGAAAATTAAGCTTTAGCACTTACTGTTTTTACTATTAGAAGATTTAAGAGAATTAAGCTTAATGTTCTTTTAAAAAAAAATCTATTAAGCGCAACAACTTAATTTTCTTAATGCCTTAATGGTTTATTTTTATTAAACACAGCAACTTAACTTTCTTAATCTCTTAATGGTTCAATTAATTTTACTCTTCTTCCGCTTTTACAGCTGTTACCACTTTTCCTTCTTCACCTGGCCAAACACCGTTTTTGATTGGAAGTGCCACTAACTTACTCGGATCAACTTTTACGTATTTCAATTTTTCTCTTCTCCAAGTGTAAACAATATGCACCATTCCGTCTGAACTTTGAATCATTGAAGGATAAGAATATTGGCTGATTTTTGAATCTTCTAAAACCAAAGCTGCATTCCAGTGAATTCCGTCTTTCGAAACCGAAACATTCAAAGGCGTTCTAGGCCCTTTCGCCTCTTTTCCTGGAGGAAGAACGTGATTGTAAACCAGTAAATGTCTTCCATCTTTTAAGGTTACAGCATCCGTGCCAGAGTTGTTATTGGGAAGTCCGATTAATTCAATATCCGACCACGTTTTTCCATTGTCTTTTGAGAAAGTGCTGAAAATCGCTCTGTTTCTGGTTCTTCCAATGGCTTGAATGCTTCCATCTTTATGGAATAAAATACTAGGCTGAATTGCATTGATTTTTTGTTTTCCTCTTGGAAGTGTATCGCCCATTACCCAAGTTTTCCCAAAATCTGGAGTAGATTCCATACGAAGCCTCCAACCATCGCCTTCGATACTTGACGGGCATAATAAAGTTCCGTTGCTTAATAAAACAGGTTTATTTTTGATTGGCCCTAAGAAACCGTCTGGCATCTTTTGAGCTTCAGACCACGTTTTTCCGCCATCAGATGAAGTTCTGATTACACCCCACCATTCCGATGGTTTTGGTCCGATTTTGTAGAAAAGCATTAAATCGCCACCTGGAATTTGATATAAAACCGGATTCCAAGTTGGTAATCTTGGCCCTTCTTTCATCACTCCGTCGGCCACTTTTACGCCTTCATTCCAAGTATCGCTTCCTTTTGGTTTGATCGACACATAAATGCAAACGTCTGGGTGTCTCTCGTGAGTTCCGCCAAACCAAGAAGCAACTAAATCACCATTTGTAGCTTCGACAATTGTAACCGCGTGGCAAGACGGATATGGGGCTTTATCGTAAATAAACTGATCTACTAAAATACCTTCTTTCCAAGTCTTTTTTTCTAAAGCCGATTTACAACTTCCTAAAAGGAAAAGTCCAAACAATACAAATGCTAATTTTGTTATCTTCATTCTAAATTTTATTATGAATTAAAATTTTCGATAATAAATACATTCCTACTATTATTTTATGGAAAAATATTTATTAAGTGTAAAAATAACACCCAAAAATTAACAATGTATCCTGTACTGTCCCGAAATAATTAAAATGAAGCTTATTTAACGCTTATCGCAAAATTTCCTGACGAAAGTTTCACATATACATGATTTAACACTATTGAATAGGAAGGAATTATCAATTAAGTACGATTTCGGAATACCTTACCTTAATTAAAAAGAAAGATAATTACTACAATAAATTAAAAAACACTCATAATTTACGACTTTATTTCTTTATTTTGCATTACACATTTTACTTCACGTTTTGAAATCAGAAATATAAAAAATGAAAACTTTTGAGTTAGAGAAAAATATCTGGACAGTGGCTGACTTTGAAGAAATGGGATGGCACGATTGCTCCATACATGCATTTGCAATTGATTCAGATGTGTATGACGACTTTATAAAAAGTGATTTACTGTTGGATATAGATTATATTTTTAAGTGGGTTTTACCTGAAAACACCTCAAATTATAGCTTTTGGGTGGCACCGTGTACCCTGACTTTTATAGAAGTAACGGATTTAAAAATTCAGTATGCTTCTGGCAATAGTTTTTTACCGGAACTTGAAATAAGTCATATTTCCCGCGAAGAAAAAATCTATGAAAACGGATATAAAAGTTGGCATTGGAAAATAGAGCTTGTTGGAGATAGTTTCATAAGTTTTGACAGTATTGGATATGAACAAGTTGTAAAACGTGCACCTTCTCTAACGAATCAACAAGCATTTACAATTACAGAAAGAGGAGGAATTAATTTTTGATCATTTATTGTGAATGTTTTAAAAGGTATCACTTCTCAAGAACTACTTAATAGTCAAAACATAATTACCAGAAGACAAGGTAAGCACTATACTATTGGTTTCGGTTTTATAAGCCTCTGAAAATTGAGGCAGCTTTTGTTTATTTATAGTCACTGATGAGATATTAGGAATTGGTAAATAAACAATTGCAGAACTATTCGCGGGAATGGTAATATTCCAAACCAAAGCCTTTTTATCTTTTTTCCAGTCACTTTTAATGGTTCCATAAATTGATTCGTAAGAAGCATTCACATACGTCAATCCCGCATTGAAATCGGGTTTCATGATGATTTGTTTGAAACCTGGAGTTTCAGGATTACTTTTAATTCCTGCCATATTTTCGTAATACCAAATCAATAAATCGCCCAAAAGCATGACGTGGTTTTGCGAATTCATGGCTGGATCTGCCGTGTTTCCGTTCCAAAGTTCCCAGATTGTAGTCGCACCGTTTTCTACCATGTAACCCCAGCTCGGATAGGTTTTGTTGGATGCTAATTTGAAAGCCAAATCGCCACGCCCGAAATCGGTTAACGTTCGCATTAAAAACTGTGTTCCGATAACGCCTGTGCTTACATGACCATTTTTCGTCACTTCAACTTCGTGAACCAAATTTTCAAAGATTTTAGTTTGAAGTCCGTCTGGAACCATTCCGAAAGTTAAAGGCAATAAATTGGCTGTAACCGTATTATTGGCATAACTGTTTTTGTCTGTATTTAAATATTTGGCATTGAATGCTTTCTTAATTCTAGAAGCCAAATCATTATAATGCTGAATGTCTTTTTCTGCATTCGCAATCACAGCAAATTTCTTCATGATATTTAAAAGCTGATAATAGAATGCGCTAGAAATCAATTCTCCATCTGTTAGACGAGCTGGATCTTTGGAACGGATTAATTCTAAAGATTCTGGCGGAACACACCAATCGCCATATTTATCTTTTGTCATTAAATCATCAACCAGATAATTCTCTTCCATATAATCCATCCATTTTTTCATGTACGGATATTGTTTTTCGACTACTTTTTCATCACCAAACTGCTGATACAACATATCAGCAACTGTGATATACGTTCCTGGCCATGTTACATTGTCGCCGTAATAACGCCAAAAAGCAGGTGCCACATCTGGGAGTCCGCCGTCTATGGTTTGGGAGTATTTAATATCGTCTAACCATTTTGCGTATAAAGTCTGATTATCGAATAAGAAACTTTCGCCATAAGCTCCAGTCGTTCTATCTCCCAACCAAGGCTGACGCTCATTTCTTTGCGGACAATCGATTGGCATTCCTTTGTAATTCCCGCTGATTCCCCACCAAGCATTCTTAAAAATCTGATTCATGATTGGGTTTGAAGAATCGAAAGTTCCTGTGGTTTGAATGTCATCATAAACTACTTTTCCAACAAAATTTTCTACCGTTGGTTTGGTAGCAAAACCTGAAATTTCAACAAATCTGAATCCGTGGAAAATAAAACGAGGTTCCCAAACTTCTTCTCCTTCGCCTTTTAAAGTATAAATATCCGTAGTTTTTGCATCGCGCAAATTGGCAATGTACAACGAACCGTCTGGCTGAAGCGATTCAGCAAATTTCATCGTAATTTTATCGCCTTTATTTCCTTTGACTTTCAACTGCAACCAACCCACCATATTTTGTCCCATATCCAAGATATAAGTTCCTTTTGGTGTTTGTTTTATCGAAATTGGTTTTACTTCGCGCTTCACTTTCATATTAGCCGACATCTGCCCTTCGTAGAATCCACCTGGTTCTTGAACATATTCCGCAGAAAGCCATTTTTTATCATCAAAATTAACGGTATTCCAGCCCTTCATTTCTTTGCGGGCATCATATTCTTCTCCATCGTATTCGTTGTTGGATAAAATGGGGCCATCGGTTGTGATTTTCCAAGTATCATCGGTTCTGATTACGTCTTTGCTTCCATCGGTATATTCCACAAACAACTGCAAAGCCATTTTCGGGTAACCAAAAGTTTTGATTTTATACGGTTTGTAATCCTGACGCATCGTGAAAAAACGTCCGTTTCCCAAAATCGTTCCCAATATGTTTTTGCCTTCTTGCAACTGCGAAGTCACATCAAAAACATTGTATTTTACATTCTTCGTATAATCCGTCGGAACTGGTGCTAAAACCTGATCTCCAATTTTATTTCCGTTAATGTACAACTCATACAAGCCCATTCCCATGATGTATACCTTGGCATTTTTGACTTTCTTTTTTAGGTTGATTTCTTTTCGAAGATAACGTGCCGATAATCTCGAATACTGCGAAATACTATCGCCCGGAGACGTTTTTTCATAACCAATCCATCGCGTAGATTTCCAGTCGGCATAAGTCAAAATCCCAATGCTGAAATGTGCATTTTCTTTGGATTGGATTTCTCCTTTATTGGTAAAAACAATTACTTTCCAGAAAACATCTTGTCTGTTTTCAAGCTTTTTTCCGTTATAGATTACGTTTACAGAAGCATCGCTTTGCACTTTTCCGCTGTCCCATAAATCGCCATTTCCTGCATTTAGTTTTTCTAAACTTGACGAAGCAATAATTTGATATCCCGTTTGTTTTACATCGTTTATAGTCGCTTTTATTTTCCAGCTTAGTCTTGGCTGTAAAACGTCAATTCCTTCCGGATTGGTCAGCATTTCGCATTTTAAATCACTCACTATTATTTTGTTTTGGGCTTTCGCCGAAATGGTGCAAAGTGAAATGATTAAGGTAAGATGTAAAAAAAACTTTTTCATGGTATTATTTTATTGTCTTTGCGATGATTTTTATTTCACGCAGATTTGGCAGATTTAAGCAGATATTCGCAGATTTTATTCTTTGATATGAAACAAGATTAAGGATAAAAAATCCATTTTAATCTGCTAAAATCTATTTTAATCTGCGTGAAACGATTCGATTTACTTAGAAATCACTCTTTCCAATTTCTCAGAAAAAGCAATCTCTTTTCCGTTTTTGAAAACCCTAAACCCTTTTCCTTTTTTATATTTTTCTCCTGTTTTGTCCCAAAGAATCGTAATAATACTACCGTGATATAAAACCTTATCCAAACAAAACCAATCCCATTTTTCTTGTGGAATCAACGGATTCACTTCAATCTTTTCATCAGCTCTTGGTCGTAAACCAACCAATCCCGTAATCATTAAATCATTGAAAGTTGAATGGTTGTAATAACGGCTTCTTTCTCTGTCACCCATTAACCAATAACCTGTCGTTTCGTCTAAATATTCGCCAAGATAAGGTTTTCCTCTATAATACTGTGACTGCACATACAGTTCCATTTGTTTGAAATAATCTGGTTTTCCAACAAAATCCTGATTGTAATTATTTAAAACATTAGCCATCGCTGTCAAAGTCTGTGAACTTGCAAAAGGCCAAATCGCGCCGTCCCATTCGCAGGTTCCTGTCCCATGAGTTCTAAAACGCGGACTTCTTCTTTCTGCCGTTGTTAAACCAAACGGAGCCGAAAATCCTTTTTCATCTTTCACCTGTTCCCAGGCTTTTTCAAATCCTTTTCCTTTTTCTGGAAGATTAAAATACCACGGAATAAATCCAATCGCTTCACGAACTTGTGCCAGCGTATCTTTTTGCGTTAAAGTTTCAAAAAACTCACTTTTTGGATTCCATAATTTCGTTTCCACTAATTGCTTCAAATCATCAGCTTTAGCTTTGAATTTTGCTTCCACGTCCTTATCGCCTTTCATTTCAGCCATTTTAGAAATCGCTACGGCGTTTCCATACATATAACTGTTAATCGTTGGTCTCGCATTTTGCACTTTACGTCCGCCGCTTAAAGATTCTTCCATTCCGTCTTTTACATCATGTTGCCAAAACAAACCATCCTTGCGTTGGCGATCCTTTTCCCAAACGGCATAATCGGTAACCATATCTGGGTACAAATCCAATAAGAATTTTTCATCTTTATTCACCAAATAACGATTGTATAAAGCATCGGCTGTCCAACTGCTGAATTTATACAATTTGTTCATCGGTTTTCCGTCATTGCCTCGGTACCAAAGTTTCACATCTTGCTCAATGTATTTCGGATCATGAACCCATCTGAATTCATTAATATGATGCCCCAAAGCACAGCTGATCATATTGTATTTATCGGCATACGAACGGTCTACCAGAAACTCCGTAATTGCAAATCCTTGCGGTGTATTTTTAATATGCTTACGAACGCTCCACCATCTGAAATAATAGATTTCTTCAAAATTTTGCTGCGGACATTCAAACAACGGAATATTCTTTTCCATCCAAGTCCAAGCACTGTCATTTGGAATCGCAAATTTTAAGTTTTCATCTTCCATCGTGTTGAAATAATCCACATAATGTTTGAAATCTTTCGAGTTTAAAATGGCCGATTTTCCTTGTGAATGTCCCGCACCAGATTTGCAACTGCTATTTAAGCAGGCAATTACGATCGAAAGGGCTATTATTTTATGTTTGAAATTTGTCAACATTTAAAATTCAATCTTTAAAAGTTAAACCATATAAGTCATATAAGTTCAATTAAGCTTTACTTTATATTTTCTTATATCACTTATATGGTTTTAAAATATTTTTAATTTCCCGTAAAAGTATACGTCTGTCCCGCTTTCATATTCACATCGTAAATATTGTAATTTGGCAGTTTTACTTTTTCCAGTTTTGCTTCATTTGAAATAATAGGTTTATTCACTTCCACATCATAAAACAAAGGATTTGGATTTTTTCCTTTTGCCTTTCTGATTGAAGAACCGCTTAATGTATTTTCTACTTTCAAACGACAGTTTCCTCCAATTTTCGAATAGATTTTTAAAGCTGAAACTTTATTGTTTTTCCACGTCATATCGATTACAAAACTGCCTCTTGCCACTAAACCTTTTACGCTCCCGTCTTTCCAAACCGTTGGCAGAGCAGGCAATAACTGAATCGCGTCTTCTTGACTCTGCATCAGCATTTCGGCAAAACCGGCAGTACAGCCAAAATTTCCATCAATTTGAAAAGGCTGATGCGCATCTAACATATTTGGATACGTTCCTCCTCCCTTTCTTTGGTCAGCCGTTACTAAATGCAATTGGTCTTGAATCAATTTATAAGCATGATTTCCATCTAATAATCTCGCCCATAAATTCACTTTCCATCCCATTGACCAGCCTGTAGATTCGTCTGTTCTGTAAATCAGCGATTGTTTGGCCGCTTGAAATAATTCTGGTGTTTTTATTGGCGAAATCTGATTGCTCGGGTACAATCCGTACAAATGCGAAACGTGTCTGTGATTGTCTTTCGGATTATCCCAATCGTCCTGCCATTCTTGTAACTGACTGTGTTTTCCAATTTTCATTGGTGGCATTTTCGCCAAAGCATCGCTTACTTTTTTCGTATAAGCTGCATCTGGAGAAACCAAAGCAGAAGCTTCTATAACATGCGTAAACAAATCAAAAATCAGCTGATTATCCATTGTTGTTCCAGATGCAATT